>CAYOFH010000010.1:35360-44681 GCA_964403175.1 uncultured Marinilabiliaceae bacterium | reverse complement strand
AGGTACTTTATTTGCATTGTTGTATCTTTATCTTTCGGTTCGGGAAAATATTTGGTTGTGGGTTTCCGGATTTTTCAGCTCGCTTCTTTACCTTATTGTCTTTTTAGATGAACGGCTTTATGCCGATATGGGCCTTCAGGTTTATTATTTGATCATAAGTGTTTACGGGTGGTCGGTATGGAAAAGGGGACGTAAGAGCAGTGGGCGTCCCAAAATGCCTGTTTCGAGGGTAGATGGACATTTGGCTCTAAAACTGTTTTTAGCCGCAATAGTAATATATGTAACTGTCCTTACTGTATTGCTTAAATTACCCGGCATTTTGAATATTTATACCTCGGAGTTGCCTTACTGGGATGCGCTTACTACCACCGGCGGCATTGTTGCTACCTGGATGCTTGCACGAAAAAAAATTGAGCACTGGCTGGTTTGGGTTGTTGTGGATTTGGTAAGTTGTGGGATGTACTTGTATAAGGGGATGGATGTTACTGTTGTTCTTTACTTTATTTATACAGTGGTGGCGGTTGTTGGCTACCATGAATGGTTGAAACAATTGAAAACAAGGGATAAGAATGTTTTGCAGACAGATTAGTTTGTTAGCTTTTTCGGCATAGCTGGACTGTTTGAATTGAGAAAAACAGAAAAAAATATGATTGCCATTGTAATGACGGGGCCGGAATCTACCGGAAAATCAGTTTTGACCCGGGAACTTGCCGAACATTTTAATGGGATGATGGTTGAAGAATATGCAAGGCAATATGTTGAGAGTAAGAGAGGCCATTATTCTTTTGTGGATGTTGAAAGGATTGCAGAGGAACAGGTTAAAGAATATTTGCTGGCAAAAAAAACTGCAGGAAAGAACAGACTTGTTTTTTTTGATACCTTTCTAATTATTACAAAAGTCTGGTTTGAAGAGGTTTTCTTTTGCTGTCCTGTTTGGCTTCATAAAGCCCTCAGAGCCTGTAAAATTGATTTTGCATTGCTTTGTTTTCCTGATCTTCCCTGGGTAGCTGATCCAGTCAGGGAAAATCCTCATCGGAGAGAATACCTTTTTAATTGTTACAAAAAGGAGCTGCAATATTACCAGATTCCTTTTGCATTAGTAAAGGGACAAGGATCAGACCGGTTAGCAAGCGCAATAAAACAGATCCCAACGAAATACATAACTTAATTTTGTTAGCATGAATTACCTGGAATATCCACGAAAGCTTAAAGAAGCTATTGATCAGCTATCACGAGAAGACTCCTACCAATCGGTTTGTCATCGGCATTATCCCGATCAGCCAATGCCCTCGTCGCGCACTCTCGGGGAAATTGTGGATCTTCTGCGTGAGATTATTTTTCCAGGATATTTTGGGGACAGTCCAACGCGACCAGGCAGTATCAATTACTACATTGGTGTCAATGTGGAAAAACTTTATGATTTGCTTCGTCAGCAAATTTATGCCGGACTTTGTTTTGACTGTCATTATACCAATAGGGAGGATTTATTGTTAAGGAAGGACCAGGCAGCTGAAATTACTCTCAAGTTCATTGGTAAGTTACCGGTTATCAGACATCTGCTTGCAACAGATGCAGCATCTGCTTATGAGGGTGATCCTGCCGCTCAAAGTAGCGCAGAGGTGATTTTTTGTTACCCTGCAATACGGGCAATTACCAATTATCGTATTGCCCATGAGTTATTGCAATTAGAAGTGCCGCTGATTCCACGAATTATCTCAGAAATGGCTCATTCCGAGACAGGTATAGATATTCATCCACGGGCCAGAATCGGACACCATTTTACAATTGATCACGGTACCGGGGTTGTAATAGGGGCAACTTGCATTATCGGTAATCATGTAAAAATCTATCAAGGGGTAACTTTAGGAGCAAAAAGTTTTCCACTCGATGAGGATGGAAACCCGATAAAGGGAATAGAAAGACATCCCATTGTGGAAGATAATGTTATTATTTATGCGCAGGCAACTATTCTGGGACGTGTTACTGTTGGTGCCAATTCGATAATTGGAGGAAATGTTTGGTTAACATCTTCTGTGCCGGCTGGCAGTAAAATTATTCAGGAGAAGTTTAGGCACTCCGGTTTTGTCTGGGGAGACGGAATCTGATTTATCAGGTAAATTGGTGGTTTTGCCATGCAAAGGATCGTATTTACCAAAAAATAGAAATAATTAAGCATAATTTGACGATTAATTATTAAACTTCGGAACTTAAAAGTTTAAAAAAAAGTATAATTTTTTATCTTTGTAAAGAACCAATGCAAGATACAAAAATGGGTTTCAATCTCGAGGAATGGTATGCTCATAAGCTTCAGGGAGAAGTGATTGTAAGATATGCAGGAAGTATCACTCCCGATATGATAGAACATGCACTCGAGAGCGTTGAGAATAATCCGCTTTTACATCAGGAAAGGCTTCAGACCAGAAAAAAAGTTTACAATGTATTTGTAGAGTGCATGCAAAATCTTTATCACCATGTAGATGCACCCCCGGCCGGACTTTCTATTGGAGGATCCCCAAATTTCGGAATTGTTGCTTTGGTTCATGATGGTTCCTTCTATCGGATTACCACCGGAAATTTTATTCTCAGATCAAAAGTCAACTTTATAAAAGATCGTATTGAGCAACTGAACTCTCTTTCTGATGAAGAGGTCAGAATGTTATATCGTGATATCCTCGGGAATGAAACTATTTCTGAAAAAGGTGGCGGTGGATTAGGAATGCTTGATATTGTTAGAAAAACCGGAAATAAACTGGAATATTTTTTGTATCCTTACGATGGAGAACATGTTTTCTTCTCGTTAGACGTGTATATAAGTTAATAAAGATATAATTGCCATTATGGAAACAATTATTCGTGAAGATACTCCTAAAACCCCTTATGTTAAGCTTGATGGCGAAAAGGGGGTGGTTGAGATCAAGGGCCGATCGATTCCTGAAAATTCTGTTGAGTTTTATAAGCCATTAATCGATTGGATTGATGAGTACGGAGGCAGCCCTCAGGACAATACTATTATTAATATTCAATTGGAATATTTTAATACCAGTTCTTCCAAATGTATTCTTGATATTTTTAAAAAGCTTGAACTATTGTTTAAAAAAGGTTTCAAGGTTCAGGTAAACTGGTATTACGAGGAGGACGATGAAGATATGTTTGAGGCTGGGGAGGATTATCAGTCTATCATCAATCTGCCGTTTAAAATGATAGAGATGGAAGAGTAATAACTTTGATGATTCGGTTTTTCGTTTGTCAGTAAAAAATTTCATTGCAGGGCAACTCTTCAAATCAAGGGTTGCCTTTTGTCATTCCGAGGTAGAACTTTTTTACTTTTGGTGATGATTTTTTCCAGGGTTTTGCTGTAAAGAAGAATAAATAAGATGATATTAAAAATCCACAGTACAGTAAGGTTCATAGTTAATGTATCTGTTTTGTAATTCCCTACTTTCTTAAAGGGAGCCAGAAAATGAGCTTTACCGTATTTATTATTCGGGTCTTTGTATATCGCATCAAACTTCTGAATAAATTCATTTTCGTGTTGCAGAATTCGTTTTGAAAAAAAGTCATCTGTTCCTCTTGCAAAGCGTTCCAACCCCTCATTATGATGGTGGTTTCGAAGTTTTGTCAGGTAATCATTGTCCTGATCCGAGTGCTCCTGAATCAGGCGTTTTCGGTGTTCTTCCTGTCGTTTATCTGCTTCATTGTACAGTCCGATATAGAAATATTTTACTTCTTCAGTAAACTCTATAGCTTGTTGGTAGATTTCATCAGTAATTTGATGCACTGAAAAATCCGGAGGTGTAATTTTTTTTGAGCGGGGAAGCTGGTCGGCAACTTTTCTGCTTTCCTTTTGTAATAAAGTCAGAATGGATGCCGTTGATTTTTGTATGGAGCGGTTTTTTAGCCTTGTTAATTCATTTTGGAACTCCGGAACCCAATAATCTTTATGATAGTTGGCTTTGCTCTTAAGTTTTTCATAGAGATAAAATTCTTTTTGGTAATCATTCTGTTTGAACTGATGAACCGCCATGGCCTCAAAAGCCCACCTGGCTGTGATTAATTCGCCGTACCATGGAATATTAGAAACGGATGACAGATGAGGATTTAACCTGTCGTAAGATACAAACACACCACTTAGTATTAGTTGTGGTATGATCAGAAAGGGTATAAGGATATAAATATTGACCGTTTTTTTAAGACTGTCTGATATTATTAAACCTAAAAGATTGGCAAATATGGCTGAGGTGAATAAAACCAGCCAAAAGGTGAGAAACATGTTTTCAATCTGAAGAATCCCGTTTCCTATGAGAGTGAAAAGTGCTGTCTGAATGGCAGAGATTATGGCCAGAAGGATCACTTTGGAGAATAAATAACTAAATCGGCTGAGGTTTAAGAAGGCTTCCCGTTTTAGTATTTTTTTGTCGTTGATGATCTCTTCTGCACTTACTGTCAGGCCTACAAAAATAGAGATGATTACTGAAATGATAATATAGGTGATCAGGTTTGGGTTTTTGTAAAGTAAATAGGTGGAGGACTGATTGGCCTCGGGTTGAAAGTAGAAAAGTAAGCCGGAGAGAATAAGAGCCAATGCAGGCATTTCGAGGAGATTGATGAAAATGTACTGGTGGTTGGCCAGTTTGGCTCTCAGGTCTCGCATAAAAAAAACGGCCATTTGTCCTGCACGTCCCGGGATAGAAAGGTTTATTTCGGGTAAAGGAAGCCTTTTTTCCTGCCTGTTTGTATTTGAAGGATGGTTTTTTTTAAATCGGTAAAACCATTCATCCGGAGACGTTCGTCTCACGTTGGTGGGAGTTCCATATTCATCAAGCACTTGAGAATTTATAATACTCAGTATCTGTTCCGGATTTACGTTTCCACAAACAGGACACTCGCTTTCATCCTTGTTGGCATGATTGATACATGATTTGAAGTGATTAATGGCGCCCACCGGATCACCATTGTAAATCAGGTATCCACCGTTGTCCAGTACCAACAGTTGGTTAAACATCTTAAATATTTCGGACGAGGGTTGATGAATTACTACAAAAATGAGTTTTCCCTTAACAGCCAGGTCTTTAAGTAAATCCATGATGTTTTCCGAATCACGGGATGAAAGTCCTGAGGTGGGTTCATCCAAAAATAAAACAGAAGGTTCTCTGATTAATTCCAAGGCTATGTTCAGGCGTTTGCGTTGTCCGCCACTTATTTTTTTGTTCATGGGAGAACCCACCTTCATGTTTCTTATTTCGTATAATCCCAGTGACTTAAGAAGTAAAATTACTTTTTCAGCAATTTCTTCATTATTCAGATTGTCAAAACATAACTTCGTATTGTAATAAAGATTCTGATAAACAGATAGATCTTCAATTAGCAGATCGTCCTGAGCCACATAGCCTATAAGTCCTTTTACTTTCTCTGGGAAAAGATGGAGGTCTATACCATTGAGAAGGATTTCTCCTGATGTAGGGAGATAAATTCCTGTGAGCACATTTATTAGTGTACTTTTACCGGCACCCGAATCTCCCATTATTCCCACCAGTTGACCTGAGTGACTGTTGAAGCTCAATGGATGCAGTCCGGTATTTTCTTTTTTATCAAAACTAAAAGAGATATCCCGTACATCAAAAACCAGCGGAGAATTGTTAGCATTGTAATTAAAATGTGTGGCAATATCGCTAAATGTGACTGGGGTTCCGTGTTTGTATCGTATGGAGCCTCCTGGCCTCATGAACTGTATGTGATGAGGTAGCAGTACCTGTCCATTGATGGTTAGCTCTGTGCTTTCGCTGGTTTTGATTAGAAAAAGGGATACAGAATTAATATTCAGAACGAATATTTCGGTTTTTAAAAATTCACGAAAGATATATCGTTTATTTTTTTGCTGCTTTTTATCCCCACCAATTCTCAGCTGATCTATGTCTGGTGGTGGTTTTGCAGTACTAATGAAACGGTGAATGGACAGAAATTCCTTGTGATTAATATTAAAGGTTTCAGCCACCGTTTCAGCAAACTCGTATTCGACCTTTGAAATTCCCTGGTTCCCGGAACTAAGAAATTCCAGTAGCTGAATAATGACAATTATTTTTTGATAATGTGTAAGTTCTTCATTTATGGCCATTGCAATCCGCAGAACCTTTACCGAGCTGGCGGCATAAAGTTTGGGGATGCGGTTTTTTTCTTTGATCTTTTCCCGGTAAGTGCTTCGGTGTGTATCGAAGAGTTGAAGGTATTCCTCAATAAGTTGATAATTTAGCTGCAGAGTGAGATAATTTCGCACGACATTTCTTCTTGAAGCCGCATCCTGATCGGGTGCCGCCACCAACGCAAAAAGTTGCATGAGTGCTTTTAAAATACCTTCGCTCATGGTATTTTTTGAATTTCAACAGCTGCTGACTGAACCGGTTTATTGAACATTCTTGAAGCCTACCAGTACCAGTGCCATTCCCGAATCACCGCTTCCTGGCATTAATCCTGCCTCTATGATGCACTCCATGTTGCCCTCCATTTTGAAATCCCAGGATGAGGAGAAGTTTTGCTGAGTGCTGGAGAACAAAAGATTATTATTTGTATCATATACGGAAAACCATATTTTTTGGTCTCCCGGAGAACAAGTGGCTATCCTGTAGACATTGCCTTCAAACAATGTTGCTCTGAATTCAGCTACTTCTGTTCCGGTTAAGAGGGCTTTCATGGGTTGGCTGTTGTGAACAAATCCATCCTGAACCTTGAGAAAACAATCAGAATAAACTCTTTCTGATGGTTGAGAATTGATTCCGGCTGAAAAGCCAATTGTCAAAATTACAATAAAAAGAAATGATATGATTTTATTTGATTTCATGAAAATTAATCTTTGATAAAAAATGGCCTTGATTAGTCTTTATCCAAAGTTATTCAAAAATTCTAAAACTTTGGGTTTTATGATCAAATAATTTTTTGTTTTTGTTAACCTGAACTATTGACTTCGTTAAACTTCGATTCATGAATTATCTATCAGGATGAGGATGCCCCACCATTCTCGAGGTATAGTTGTTATCAATATGCTCTGTTCCATTGATATAATATTTTTTACGCAGAAAATAATTTATGGTTTCAGGAATGTTAATTTTTTGTCATAGTTTAATAAAAAACAGGGCTTCCCGGTTGTTGGGGAACAAAGTCTTTGAAATTTTTAATCGACTCGCCGGATGCTCTAAAGCTGAAAGGTAATTCACCTTCAGGTACCTTTGGCATGATTGATAGTCTTATTTGGAGTGTGTTGAAAACAAGATTGTCATTTCGGATGCGCAGGCCTCCACCAAAACTGAAATAGGGGGTGTGCTGAAACAGGCTGTGCTTATTTGATTCTTGGAGAAAAGCGGTATCAAAGAAAGTAAAAAAGGCAAATTTAAAGCCTAATGGTTCCATTTGGGTAAAAAATACTTGTTCTGTTTTTAGTATTACTTTTCGTGAGCCTTTGATTGTGTTTTTATAATCAAAACGATGCAGGCCGCTTACTTCTTCATCGATAAATAGATATTCTCCATCTTTTCTGTTTATGCCTGAAACGTATTGTAGTTCTAAGAATTTTCTTAATTTGCTGCGTCCTACATTTAATAACGGACTCATATATTCTCCGGAAAGCTTCAGAAATCCCTGGTTGGTTTTTGCATCTCTAAAGTACGAACCAACGTCGCCGCTGAAGAAAAAATAACCGCTGGACGGAGTTCGGGCACGCCCGGAACTGTAGTGGAAAGCAAAATAATGACGTCCAAAATCTGGTGCCTGATGATAGCCAAAAGCTAAACTTGTCAACATTCCGTGGGGAACATCCTCAGTACGTCCAAACGAATAAATCAGGTTGTTTTTGTAATACCCGCGCCTGGAAAATGCTAATCCTGCATAGTAAAATTTACCTTCCGAGAGGATATCGGGCGAAAGAGTATTGTTGAAGATATCAATTTCCAGATAACGAGCCGTGATATAAATATTTGATCGAAGTGAAGAACCCGAATTATTTACGATAAAAGAGCGTCCAAGCCAGAGATTCTGACGTCTGAAATTGAGCGGAGGTTTCCAGGAGACTGCCGGGTACTCCTTGATTGTCTCGTTAATAAATGAACGATTGAGGGAGATTTCTCCCGCAAATTTTATTTCCGGGAGAACAAAGTCTCGTTTAAGGTGTCCTCCAATCAGTTTAAGGTTGTTAATGTGTGAATAGTCTATCTCGAAATTTAAATACTCGCCAAAAACGTTTTCTGCACCAAAGGTTTCCCGGAACCCCCAGGTAAATAGGTCGAAACTCGGCGTTACCAGTGTGTGGGACAAAGAGAAGCCTCTTCCGAATAGATTTTTATTTACAAGGGTGAACGATGGATTCTGATCAGTCAACCCGAGCGAAACAGCATGAGGATATCTGTCCTGAATATATATGCTTACATTAACTGTTTCAGAGATATCAGGATGAGGCCAAACTACTATTTTTACATCATTAATAAACGAGAAAGAACGTAATAATCGCTCACTGTCAGTTATGTCAGTGGTAGAAAGTTCATCTGCTTCCTGAAAGGTAAGGGTGTTTAAAATAACCCCGGAGGCGGTTTCGAATCTCAGTTTATTGCCCATTTTGGCAAGCCATGAATCGGCAACAGATACCGTGTCATTTATTGAACCGCCAAAAGGATGTATGTGTCTTATATCTATATTTTGGATCTTTAGTCCTGTGTATTTTGAAAAATTATCCTTTGTTTGTTGGTTTTTTCCTGATTTTGATTCTTCGGTGCTGCTTTTTACCAGCCATTCATGTAGTTTTCGGGAAATTAGATTTCTGTCTGAATTATCTTTTAGAATATCCTCTATTTTTTTCCCTTCTAAAGGTTTATGCTCTTTTTCAGGTTGAATAAACTGAATGGTGGTGTCATTTCGGATAATAGTCGTAGTGTCGGGACTTTGGGGATAAGCTAGCATTCCACTTAGCAAAAGAAAAAACACTATTACTGAGTGCCTGACCTGGGAGAGCCCTGCTTTTTGAATGTATATGAAAAAGTGAAATATATTGTTGGGTTGCATACTCTTCAATCAATTTGAGATAGGAAATCTGGCAGCAAAGATTTCTTCAAAAATATAAAATTGTCAGGAATATTAATCAGATTTAGTTTGTTACTAAATGGAGCATATCCAAAAATGTAAACACATTGAGTATTAATTAATAAAATCAACATTATTTCATTCAGATGCAAAGCCTTTTGACACAATATGTAAATAACCTTGCACTTGAGACAAAAAATTTTGCTAGTCAAAAGGACAAAATTTACTTCACCTGCAAAATATCAATATATTCCTCCAATACAT
>CAYOFH010000010.1:29911-35260 GCA_964403175.1 uncultured Marinilabiliaceae bacterium | reverse complement strand
GCCATTCAGCAGGCTTTTCAAATAGCGAACGGTTATCAGCATCAGGCCATTGAGAATGGTCATCTGCTGAAAGGTGTTATCGAGGTAGAAGAGAATATTACCCGCTTTCTTTTTAATAAGATGGGGGTAGGACAAGTATCGCCGGTTCTGGATAAAATGATTGAGTCGTACCCCAAAGTAAGTGGGGGCGAGCCATATTTGAGCCGGGATGCCAATGATAGTTTACAAAAGGCTGTCACTTTTTCAAAAGAGATGGGCGACCAGTTTTCCAGCATAGAACATGTTTTGATGGGGATTTTGAAAAGTGGCGACCAGGTTTCTAAAATGCTGAAAGATGCCGGAGTTACTGAAAAGGGATTGAAGCAAGCCGTTCAGGAACTTCGTAAGGGAAGCAAAGTGGAGAGCCAGTCAGCTGAAGATGCATTTAATGCACTGGGACGTTTTGCAATCGATCTTAACGAACAGGCCCGCACGGGCAAGCTGGATCCGGTTATCGGGCGTGATGATGAAATACGCCGTATTTTACAGATTTTATCAAGGCGTACCAAGAATAATCCTATTTTAATAGGAGAACCTGGTGTGGGAAAAACAGCAATTGCTGAAGGACTTGCACACAGGATCATTAATGGCGACGTTCCGGAAAATTTGAAAAGTAAGCGGATTTTTTCACTTGATATGGGTGCTTTGGTAGCCGGAGCTAAATATAAAGGTGAATTTGAAGAGAGACTTAAGGCTGTTGTAAAAGAGGTGGTGAACAGTAATGGAGAGATTGTTCTTTTTATTGATGAGATACATACTCTGGTAGGAGCAGGAAAAAGTGAGGGAGCCATGGATGCTGCCAATATTTTGAAGCCGGCTCTGGCCAGAGGAGAATTGCGCGCCATAGGAGCAACTACCCTTGGAGAGTATCAAAAATATTTTGAAAAGGATAAGGCACTTGAACGTCGTTTTCAGATTGTGATGGTTGATGAGCCCGACCTTGCATCTGCCATTTCTATATTGAGGGGGCTGAAGGAGAGGTATGAAACTCATCATAAAGTTAGAATCCGGGATGAAGCAATTATTTCTGCTGCTGAATTATCAAAGCGGTATATCTCAGATCGTTTCCTGCCGGATAAAGCCATTGACCTGATAGATGAAGCTGCTTCCAAGCTGAGATTGGAGATGAATTCCGTTCCGGAAGAGATTGATGAAATAGAGCGTCGTATTAAACAACTGGAAATAGAGCGGGAGGCCATCCGGAGGGAAGGAGATAAGAGAAAAGTGGAAGAATTGAGTGAGGAAATTTCTAATCTCAAAGAAGAACGTAACGGCTTACGTGCACGTTGGGAAGAGGAAAAAGGAATTATTGATCAAATTCAGAAAAATAAGGAGGCCATAGAACAATACAAATTTGAAGCCGACCGTGCGGAGCGTGAAGGTTTGTATGAAAAAGTGGCTGAAATGCGCTACGGCCGAATTAAGGAAGCCAACGAAACCATTGAGAAACTACAGAAACAATTGGCGGAGCGTCAGTCAAAAAGCGCTATGATAAAGGAGGAAGTTGATGCAGAGGATGTGGCTCAGATTGTGAGTCGATGGACAGGCATTCCCGTAACCCGTATGTTGGAGAGTGAGCGTCAGAAGTTGCTGAAGCTGGAGGATGAGTTGCATAAGCGGGTAATAGGACAGGATGAGGCTATTTCTGCCGTCGCTGATGCAGTAAGGCGTAGTCGTGCAGGTTTGCAGGATGCACGTCGGCCTATTGGATCTTTTATTTTTCTGGGGACAACCGGGGTGGGTAAAACCGAACTGGCCCGCGCATTAGCTGAATTTTTGTTTGATGACGAAGACCTGATGACACGTATAGATATGTCTGAATACCAAGAACGTCACTCTGTTTCCCGATTGATTGGTGCTCCTCCGGGATATGTGGGATATGATGAGGGAGGACAGTTGACAGAGGCTGTGAGGCGAAAGCCATATTCTGTAGTGCTGCTCGATGAGATAGAAAAAGCCCATCCTGATGTATTCAATATTTTGCTTCAGGTACTGGATGATGGAAGGTTGACTGATAATAAGGGACGTCATGCCGATTTTAAGAATACCATTATCATTATGACCTCAAACGTTGGATCTCACCTTATTCAGCAAAATTATGAAGCCGCAGGTGAGGCAGGCTTTTCTGATGAGGTTGCTGAAAAGACCCGCAGGGAAGTGTTGACTCTGCTAAAGCAGACGATTCGGCCCGAGTTTCTGAACAGGATTGATGATATCATTACTTTTGCTCCTTTATCTAAAGAAGAGATAAGGGAAATTGTAAGCTTGCAGTTTAATCAGATTTCCAAATTGTTAAAATCTCAGAATATAACCATTGAGATGAGTGACGCTGCCAATGATCATTTGGCAGATGTGGGATTTGATCCCTTATTTGGTGCCAGACCAATTAAACGTGCATTGCAGCGATTTGTTTTAAATGATTTGTCCAGAAAATTGCTGGCTAATGAAGTTAATAAAGAAAAACCTATAATGGTTGATTTTGATGGAGAAAAACTGGTTTTTAAAAATTAAGATGGTTTTAAAAACTAGTGCTTATTTTTACTAATGCATGAGAGTAATCTGTGTATTTTTGGGCCCATTGTAATTTTCAATAGATAGTTAGACTTTTAGATATAAGATTTAAGCTAAGTCATATAACATTGATAATCTACATTTTAAGACAAAAATCCGCTTGCTTGCAAACGATTGAACTTCAGTCTTTTATAAAAGTTTAACGAAGTATTGAATTTTTATATTCAAAAAAGTCCCGGAGAGAAAATATAATTCCGGGACTTTTACCTGATAAGGATACACCCTTTCGTAATATCGATTTAAAGCCGATATTAAATTTATGTTTTTGTGTTAAGCAAAATCAAAAACCTTGTCCAGTTTCATCAGAGTAAGTAGATCCATAACCTCTTTGCTAACATTTGCCAACAGAAAGTTTCCATTGTTTTGCCGTGCAGTTTTCAAAGCCGAAATAAGAACCCCGATACCAGTACTGTCAATAAATTTTATATTCTCAAGATTCAGAACAAAATCACTATCTGATTCATTCAGGCTTTTATTGAGCTGTTCTTTGACTCCGGGAGCAATAGTGGCATTAAGACGATCGGTATCCACAATGGAACCAATATTTTTATTGTTTTCCCGGGTTACTTTAAGTAGTGTATCCATTATTTTCCAATTTCAGTTTTAAGTTCTTTTTCTGCCTGCATCATGATAGCTTTAAATCTTTGGATAATTTCAGATGCCTTTTTTGGGGAGGCATTTTGATGAATCCAGTTTTGCCGATCTTTATCGTATCCCTGAAGGTTTTTTTCCAGATTTTCGGCTTCCTTTAACTCTTTATCACTTGCGGCAGGCTGGCTTTTTACCGATTTTACAAATAGTTCTTTAGCAATTAACTCCAGATTCTTTAAATCTATATTGCCAAGGTCTTCCATTCCCATTGAAATCACTGAAGATTTTGCTTTATGAGCAATGGCTGCTATCATCAACCAGTTTTCTTCCTGAAGGTTTTTGTCCAACCCTTCCGTAAATTCAGGGATTTGATCCAGAAAAATATTAATCAATTCTTCAATGATACTTTCGTCACCATCAGCAATGCTGTCAAGATAACTCAGATTAATGCATTCGTATTGATTGGACATATTTATACTGTTTTCTTATTCATTGTATTTTGAATTTCACAAAATTAATAAAAATGACCTCACAAATGACACCTCAAAAAGAGAATGTGACAAAACCAAGGTTTTTCACCCCGGATTCCGGCCTTATTATTTAGGTATTGGTAATGCAATGTTCAATTGTTAGTTATGGAAATCACCCAAAAACACAAAATAAAATGCCCCCGACAACCTGGTTTTATTGGAGATGATCGGAAATGGCAAGTGGTGAGCATCACAACTGATATTTCTTACAAGGCCCCAATTTTTTAATAACGTAAATTTACAAATAATTGTCATTCTTTATACTATTTTTTTTGGTTTAAATTTGTGTTCAATAGGTTTCTATTGGGATTTCGAAGGCTATAACTTCAAATAATTTGTTTTTTTTGATAAACTTAAATATTTATATAATGCAAAAAACAGTCTTAAACGATATTCACAGGGATCTGGGAGCCAGAATGGTCCCTTTTGCCGGTTTTGAAATGCCTGTGGAGTATTCCGGAATTAATACTGAACACATGGCAGTCCGTCAGACCGCAGGAATTTTTGACGTTTCTCATATGGGAGAGTTTTGGGTTAAAGGGCCACATGCCTATAAACTTATCCAATATCTTACCACTAATGATGTAGCTGCACTACCTGTGGGTAAGGCTCAATATTCCTGTCTTCCCAATAACCATGGTGGGATAGTGGATGACTTGATTGTATATCACTATGAGGACGAAAAATATATGCTGGTGGTAAACGCTTCTAACATAGAGAAAGACTGGAGCTGGATTAATGAAAAAAATACTTTTGGTGCAGATATAGAAGATGCCAGCGGGCAAATCTCGTTGATTGCCGTGCAGGGACCCAAAGCCGGAGAAATACTTCAGCAACTTACAGAGGTGGATTTATCTTCAATTCCCTATTATTCTTTTACCGGGGGGAGAGTTGCCAATGCTGAAAAGGTAATTATTTCCAATACCGGTTATACCGGTTCGGGAGGGTTTGAATTGTATATCTATAATAATGAAGCTCCCGAACTATGGAATGCCATCATGGACGCAGGAAGCGAAAAAGGGTTGTTACCCTCTGGCCTGGGCGCCAGAGATACACTTCGGCTGGAAGCCGGTCTGGCTTTGTACGGGAATGACCTTAATGATTCAACTTCTCCGGTGGAAGCCGGACTGGGATGGATTACCAAACTGGTTGACGGAAATAATTTTATTTCGCGTGATCTGTTTGAAAAGCAAAAATCTGAAGGTGTGAACAGACGGCTGAAAGGATTTGTGCTCGAGGAACGGGGAATTCCCCGACAGGGGTACCAGATTGTTGATGCCCACGGAAATCCTGTTGGAGAAGTCACTTCAGGAACTATGTCCCCTATTTTAAAAAAGGGAATCGGAATGGGATATCTAAACAAGGGATACTGGAAACCAGAAACGGAAATTTTCATACGTATTCGCAATAAAGATGTCAAAGCTAGGGTCGTAAAACCTCCTTTTGTTCAATTGCAAAGATGAAGGACTTGTCTGATAGTTTATCTCACCTGGGTTATGCATTTAATAAATTATTATGACAATCTGTGATTAATCAGCTTTAATGAAAAAAAAATCATAAACAGATGAATAAAAAATCATAAATCATTAACTTTGATGCGTGATAAAAATCATCTCTT
>CAYOFH010000010.1:0-29811 GCA_964403175.1 uncultured Marinilabiliaceae bacterium | reverse complement strand
ATTTAATAAAACTTACTGGTGATGAAGAAACACAACTTTTATGCAGGGCCATCAATTCTGCCTGAGTATACCATAAAAAACACAGCAGATGCTGTTCTTAATTTTGCAGGTACAGGCCTGTCGGTAATGGAAGTTTCCCACCGCGGAAAAGAGTTTGTAGCTGTAATGGATGAGGCTCAGGCACTTTTCAAAGAGTTGCTTGTTATTCCTGAAAACTACGAAGTCCTTTTTCTGGGAGGGGGCGCAAGCACCCAGTTTTGTATGGTTCCATATAATCTGATGAAGAAAAAAGCGGCATATCTCAACACCGGAGCATGGGCGGCTAAAGCACAGAAAGAAGCAAAGTTTTTCGGAGAAGTGGTTGAAGTTGCTTCATCCAAAGATGCCAATTACAATTACATCCCAAAAGATTATGAAATTCCTGCAGATGCGGATTATTTTCATATTACCACTAACAATACAATTTACGGTACTGAAATTAGGAAAGATCTGGATGTAAACGTTCCATTAGTGGCCGATATGTCTTCAGATATTTTTTCACGTCCTATAGATGTTTCCAAATATGCCATCATTTATGGTGGCGCACAGAAAAACCTTGCTCCTGCCGGGGTTGCATTTGTTATTGTGAAGAAGGATCTTTTGGGCAAGACAGGTCGTGATATTCCTACAATGCTGGATTACAGAACCCATGTAGATAAAGGTTCAATGTTCAATACGCCTCCGGTTTTGCCTGTTTTTTCTGCACTTCAGACTCTAAAGTGGCTGAAAGAGCAGGGCGGAGTTGCCGGAATGCAGAAGATTAATGAAGAGAAAGCAGCCTTGCTTTATGATGAAATCGATCGAAACAAATTGTTTAAAGGTACCGCCGAGAAAGAAGATCGTTCATTAATGAATATCTGCTTTGTGATGAATGATGAATTCGCAGAGCTGGAGAAGGAATTCCTTGATTTTGCCACAGAAAGAGGTATGATTGGTATCAAAGGGCATCGGAGTGTGGGTGGCTTCAGAGCATCTACCTATAATGCTTTGCCCATTGAAAGTGTAAAAGCTTTGGTGGAGACCATGCAGGAATTTGAAAAGGAACATTAAACTCAAAACCAAAATAAGGGGCCTTTGATGGCCCTTTGTTTGTTTAAAAACTGGATAGTTATGAAAAAGATACTCGTTGCAACCGAAAAACCTTTTGCGGCTGCTGCAATAGAACAGATTAAAGCGATTACCGAGGCAGCAGGTTACTCCCTTACTTTACTTGAGAAATATTCTAGTGCAGACGAATTGAAGATCGCTGTTGCTGATGCTAATGCCTTGATTGTTAGATCTGATGTAGTTTCTGCCGATGTAGTGGACGCCGCTAAAGAACTTCAGGTTGTAGTGCGTGCCGGTGCCGGTTATGACAACCTTGATCTGGAAGCTTGTTCTGCCAAAAATATTGTAGCTATGAATACACCCGGTCAGAATTCCAATGCAGTGGCCGAGTTGGTTTTCGGAATGATGGTATTTCAGGCACGTAACCAATATAATGGGACTGCCGGAACAGAGCTTCGCGGCAAAAAACTTGGTATTCATGCCTATGGTAATGTAGGTTTTTATGTGGCTAAGATTGCCAAAGGGTTTGGTATGGAGGTTTATGCTTTTGATCCCTTTGTGGACGATGCAAAAATTAAGGCCGACGGAATCATTCCTGTTGCATCTGTCGATGAATTGTACACTACCTGCCAGTATGTTTCATTGCATATTCCTGCTAATGAGAAAACCAAAAAATCTATTAATAGTAATTTGTTGGGAAAAATGCCACAAGGTGCTGTGTTGGTTAATACCGCCCGCAAGGAAGTTATTGATGAGGAAGGGATGGTTGCCCTGATGGAAAAACGTGCCGACTTTGCTTATCTCTCTGATATTTCGCCTGATAATAAAGCAGTTTTTGAAGAGAAATTCCCAGGGCGTTTCTTCTTCACACCTAAGAAAATGGGTGCTCAGACTTCTGAAGCTAATATTAATGCCGGAGTGGCTGCTGCCAATCAAATTGTGAAGTTCTTCAGGGATGGAGACGAAACATTTTGTGTAAATAAATAGGAATCGGCGTTTCTTACATATTTTAAATCCCGGTTAAATCGTTTCCTGATGGGAGAGACATAACCGGGTTTTTTTATTGCAAGGTGGCTTACATATATTCCTGTTTACTGTGTTTCGGCATTAGGGTAAATCGCTTATTCCGAAGTAGCTTTTGTAAGGGTTTGGATAATAAAATCCAAAAAAGTACAATCGGAACTCTGTATTTTCAATAATGGCAAAGCTTGTAAACGGATTTTTTTGAACAGATATTATATGTGTTGCTTAGCTCAATACTTCGTTAAACTTTTATAAAAGATTAAATTTCAAGTATTTGCAAGTGAATGGGTTTTTGTGTTAAAGCATAGGTTATCAATGTTATATGATTTAGCTTAAATCTTATATCTAAAAGTCTAACAATCTATTGTTAGCTTACATGCACGTTTTTCTTAAGGGATGGACTTTAGAGTCAGGCTTCACTGCAAGTGAAACTCTGAATAAAAAAAATTATATCTGCCAGTCAAACTTGAAAAAGGAATAAACTAATAAGATTGATCCCTCCGATTACCCTGAAAATTGCAAAAAAAAACCGATATTTGGGTTTCAGAAAAAATTTTGTTTCAACAACAACTTTTAGCCTGATCTTTTTTTAATGGGAATTTATAAAATGAAGTTCGACGAAGTCAATAGTCGAAGAATACCAGACACATCAATTTAATTCATTTAATATGGCAATAGTAAAACCATTTATTGGGCTCCGTCCTCCTAAAGAAATTGCGGCCGGACTTTCCTGTCTGCCCTACGATGTGATGAATGCGCAGGAAGCTGGCAAAATGGCTGAGGGAAAAGATTATTCATTGTTGCATATTACCAGAGCGGAGATTGATTGTGAACGGAATGTGGATGTGCATTCAGATGAAGTATACAGGAAATCTGCCGAAAACTTTCGGAAATTTAAAGAAAAGAGATGGCTTGTTCCGGACGAAAAACCCTGCTTTTACATTTATGCACAAACCATGAACGGCCGTACCCAATACGGAATTGTGGGATGTGCTTCATGCACAGATTATGAACAGGGAATTATTAAAAGACATGAGTTGACACGTCCTGATAAAGAAGAAGACAGAATGGTGCATATCAGGACAAATAATGCAAACCTGGAACCTGTGTTTTTTAGTTATAAAGCAGTGCCTGAGATAGATGTTATCATAAAACAGATTGTTGATAATCAGGCACCTGAATATGATTTTACTGCCGAAGATGATGGTGTTGGCCATCATTTTTGGGTAGTATGGGATGCAGAAATCAATAAACAACTTGAATCTCTGTTTGATGAAAAAGTTCCCTGTACTTATGTTGCCGACGGGCATCATCGTACTGCAGCAGCAGCAAGGGTGGGGCTCGAGCGAAAAGTGGCCAACCCTGATCACAAAGGAGATGAGGAGTATAATTTTTTCATGGCCGTACATTTTCCCGATAATCAATTGGAAATTATTGATTATAACCGGGTGGTAAAAGATCTTAACGGCTTGCCGGAAAAGGATTTTATTGAGAAGCTTCGGGAATCATTTGATGTGACTGAAATGGGGACGGAAATTTACAAACCGCAGAAGTTGCATGAATTCAGTATGTATCTTGATGGTTTGTGGTATCGGTTACGAGCTATAGAAGGGACTTTTAATGATCAGGATCCTATTGGCGTCTTGGATGTGACTATTCTGTCTAACCAAGTGCTTGATAATTTGCTTGACATAAAAGATCTGAGAACCTCTAAGCGCATTGATTTTATTGGTGGGATCCGTGGACTCGGAGAATTAGAGAGACGGGTGGACAGTGGTGAAATGAAAGTGGCATTCGCTCTCTATCCGGTGTCTATGCAGCAACTTATCGATATTGCCGATACAGGAAATATAATGCCGCCTAAAACAACATGGTTTGAACCCAAGCTGAGATCAGGTTTGGTTATTCATGAATTGTAAGTCTTTGCAAAACCATTATTATGTCATCAATAAGTAAGAACTTAAAGAAGATTAAAAACCAATTACCCGAAAATGTAACGTTGGTAGCTGTATCAAAAACCAAACCACCGGAGATGATCATGGAGGCTTACGAATCGGGACAGCGGATATTTGGTGAAAATAAAGTTCAGGAGCTGGTCAATAAGGCGGAAAGCCTGCCCGGTGATATTGAATGGCATATGATCGGCCACTTACAAAGAAATAAAGTGAAGTATATAGCACCATTTGTAGCTTTGATTCACGGAGTGGATAGTTTGCGGTTATTGCGTGCCATTAATAAAGAAGGAGCCAGAAATAAACGCATTATTCACTGTTTGTTGCAAATGCATATTGCCAGCGAAGAAACCAAATTTGGAATGAGTGAACCGGAAATTTTTGAATTGCTGGAAAGTGATGATTTTAAGAGTTTCTCAAACGTTATGATCAAAGGGTTGATGGGCATGGCTACCTATACCGATGATGCTTCAAAAGTAGCATCTGAATTTAAGAGTCTGAAAAAAACATTCGATACTGTAAAGGAGAAATATTTCCATGATCAGTCAGAATTCTCAGTATTAAGCATGGGAATGTCAGGAGATTATGAGATTGCAGTTGCCGAAGGAAGCAATATGGTGCGTATCGGAAGTTCAATTTTTGGCATTCGCACCTATCACTAATCGGTGGTAATTAGTTGGGACTTTTCTGCTTTTGATTATATTTGCTAGAGAATTTTTAAGGATAAATTGTATAAGGATATGGCAAATTTAGAGACCACCTATCTGGGAATTAAGTTAAAGAATCCGATTATAGTTAGTAGTTCCGGGCTGACCAATAGCGTTGAACAAATTAAAAAGCTGGCTGCAGCCGGAGCGGGAGCTGTAGTGTTGAAATCGCTTTTTGAGGAGCAGATAAATCATGAGATTAATAATGAAATGGTTGGTGGTCAGGGCTTTGATTATCCAGAAGCGGTTGATTATATTCGGGAATATACTTGGGAGAATTCGGTTGCTGCCTATCTTAACATGATAAAAGAGTTGAAAACAGAGGTTGATATCCCCATAATTGCCAGTATCAACTGTTTTTCGGATGATGAATGGGTCAATTTTGCTCAGGAAATAGAAAGTGCCGGCGCTGATGCGCTTGAATTGAATGTATTCAGGGTGAATACAGATAAAAATAGTGCAGCTTCTGATTATGAGGAGATTTACTACAATATCGCTGAAAACGTAGGAAATGTTTTATCCATTCCCGTGTCGATGAAACTGGGTCCTTATTTTTCCAACCTGATACATGTAATTGATCGTCTTTCGGTTTCAGGGGCAAAAGGAGTGGTTTTGTTCAATCGGTTTTATGAACCGGATATCGATATTCACACTTTGAGTCTGACTTCCGCAGAGGTGTTCAGTACACCATCCGATATTCGACAGTCACTGCGTTGGGTTGCCATAGCCAGCTCTAAAAATAAAAAGATGGATATTGCAGCATCTACCGGAATTCATGACGGTTCCGCTGTTGTGAAGCAATTGCTTGCCGGAGCTTCTGTTACCCAGGTTTGTTCGGCTGTATATAAAAACGGACCAGCAATTATTACCCATATGGTGGAATTCCTGGAAAGCTGGATGCAGGAACAGAAGTTTATAGGCATTGATGACTTCAAAGGAAGAATGAATTATCGGAATATGAAGAATCCTGTACTATATGAAAGAGCGCAATTTATGAAATACTTTTCTAATTTTGAATAATTAGTACTTGTAATAAAAGAACAAATTTTTATGTCATTGTGGATTTTGAAAAAGGCATTGACGGAAGGTAAATTCGGGGTTACAAAACTCCGGAGGATTTTGATATGAACCGGATTGGCAATTTGTATACATAAGATTCCGAATTCGGTTTAATAAGATGATTTGCGAGTGAAAAATATTGGTAAAGGATGATTGCTTCTGAATAAATGAAATGATCATGGAGCTTTGATTTCTCTATCGGCTTTCTTTGCGAAGCAAAGTGGCATAGCCGAGTAGCCGCTTTGGTTACGAAGAAGTCTGCAAAAAAGTGCATGTATAAAATAATTGCGAGTTTCATCCGACCTTAAGAAATTAATTTTACACTCATGAAATGAGCATGACAAGGATTGTCACAACAGGATATGTATAGAATGTAATCATGCAAGTTTCATTTGGACAATAACTTAAGTAATAATTATACGAATGAAAAATGTATGTTTTCCGGCGAAGGCTGGTATTTTGAACTTTTGGGATTAAATTAAATGGGTTGGGTTGATGTTGTTTGTTGGAAAAGCAATTTATGAATGGATTGAGTTTTCTGATGACAAGACGCTAAAAGGGTAAAAAGGTACAGCACATCTTTCCATAGATTACTTCTGTCAAAATATCATTTGATTGTTTGATAGTCATTGATAATTGTAATACATTGTATAAGTTAAATAAGAGGTAACATAGTTTTGCCTTTTCAATTAGTTGTACCTATGAAATTTAATAATCACTTTTTTTCTATCCGGATGTTAGCTTTTGGGGCCTTGGTTTTCATGTTTTTCGCCTGCAATTCAGGTGGGGCAAAAAAGGATTCCGATGATTCAGAAAAAGATATAATAGAATCAGTTCCAATGAATGATCAGTTGGTGGACGATTTCAATAAATCCAAGCTGATTTTCTATTCATTGCCTTCCCCGTTGGAAACAGCTATGCTCATTAAACGAGCGGGCGCCAGTTTTGATCCGGATATACTGAATCCTCTGGACAATTTATCGAAGTATAATACTAATTCCAAGATGGCTTTAAACCTTGGGGTTTATAGTGCGGACCTTAGTTATGCCAGTCTTTTTGATCAATCTCAGATTACCATTCAATATATGGGGAATGCCCGTAAGCTTGCCGATGATCTTGGAATTCTCGGAGCTATTGATGAAGAAACCATCAGAGAATTGGAAGAAAATATGAATAACCGGGAGGTGGTTATGAACATTATTTCCGAAACCTATATGAATTCCAATGCTTATCTTTCAGAAAATAATCGTGCAGCCATTTCGGTGATGGTTTTGGCAGGTGGCTGGATTGAAGGGCTGTATCTGGCAACCACGCTGACCAGGGGCAGCCTGCAAAATAATAAAAAGCTTGTTGAGCGAGTTCTTTACCAGAAGTTGTCGCTGGTAACACTTTTAAATATGATGGAAACCTACCAGAATGAAAATTCAGATATTGAGAAACTAATTGGTGATCTTCAGGAGCTTGCCGAATTATTTGATAGAGTAACCATTTTGAATACTTCATCTGTTGAGGCTGTTACGGATACTACACAGAAAATTACCACTATTAAAGCGGAAAGTGAAATAGAGATATCTCCAGATGATTATACTCTTCTTTGTGAAAAAATTGCTGAGTTGAGAAATAATTTTATTTCCTGATTTACGTTTAATGGGAGGTAAGGCACCTGAAGTTTGGGATTAACCATAGAAATTAACTACTCCACAAAAACTACATGCTGAAAAAAGCCCGGATAAGAAAAACTAACAAAAACTGCAGGCGGCTGGTGACCGGTTTTGCTTTTTTGTTAATTGGTTTTTTTCTTTCGGCTAATATGACCGCACAGTGTGTGAGTTTTGCCAGAGCCATTGCCAAACCGGAACTTTCGCCTTTTTTGCATGATGGAAACTTTAATGCCACTATTCTTGGGGAAGGAGAATCGATAGTATTGAGGAAAACCGTTTTTCAGGGACAAAAATACCGCCTCGTTATTAAAGGGGTACCTGAACTGCCTGGTTTACATTACCGTGTTCTGGATGCAGATTCTAAAGTATTATTCGACAATGCTGCTCATGATTATACATCAAAATGGGATTTTGATGTTCAGACTACCAACACTCTTCAAGTTGAGATAACCGTTCTTGAGGATGAAAAACCGGAGACATCCATAGGTGGTTGTGTCGCTGTTTTATTTGGACTGCAGCTTGATTGAAATCAGTTTTTTTCAGGATAAATAAGGTTTCAGAAATTTTCCCGTATGTCCGCTATCCGATTTTATCAAATCCTCAGGTGTGCCCGCAAAAACAATATTTCCACCGCCATTTCCCCCTTCCGGTCCCAGGTCGGTAATCCAGTCGGCTGATTTAATGATTTCCATATTGTGTTCAACAATCAATACTGTGTGTCCTTTTTCTATGAGTGCTTCAAAAGCTTTTAATAGTTTTTGAATATCATGGAAGTGCAGACCGGTGGTTGGTTCATCAAAAATGAAAAGGGTAGGAGCAGTTTTTTCAATAGCCAGAAAGGAGGCCAGTTTGATACGCTGACTTTCTCCTCCACTAAGAGTACTTGATGCCTGCCCTAAACGAACATATCCTAAGCCCACATCGGCCAGAGGGAGTAATTTAGCTGCTATTCGTTTCTCTGTGTTACCATTCGTTTCCCGGAAGAATTCGATACTCTGGTTGACTGTCATTTCCAGAATGTCATGAATGTTTTTTCCACGGTAAGAAATATCCAGCACCTCCGGTTTGAAACGCTTTCCCTGGCAACTGTCGCAAGTCAGTATTATGTCGGCCATAAACTGCATCTCAATTTTGATGGTTCCTTCTCCCTGGCATTCATCACAACGTCCTCCATCCACATTAAATGAAAAATGGGCCGGTTTCAGGCCGTTAACACTGGCCGACTTCTGGTCGGCCATTAGTTTTCGTATCTCATCGTAGGCTTTTAAGTAGGTTGCAGGATTCGAACGTGAAGATTTTCCGATAGGATTCTGATCAATGAATTCCACATCCGAAATAGCTTTTATTTCACCTTTCAGAAGGTCAAAGTCTCCTGTTTTATCGGCATATCCTCCTTTGAGTTTCTTCAGAGCAGGATAGAGTACTTTTTTCATCAGTGATGATTTGCCTGAACCACTTACCCCGGTTATCACATGCAAAATGTTTAGAGGAATTTTTACGTTCAGGTTTTTGAGATTGTTTTCTCTGGCTCCCACAATTTCTATGGCATTGTTCCATGAGCGGCGTGAGGCGGGAATTTCAATTTTTCTTGTTCCGTTCAGGTATTGGGTGGTCAGACTTTCCGGAGTCGCTTCCAGTTTTCTGAAATTCCCCTGGAAAACCACTTCGCCTCCATGCTGTCCGGCTCGAGGTCCTATATCAATAATTTCGTCAGAAGCACGGATGATTTCTTCATCATGTTCCACTACAACTACGGTATTCCCCAGTTTTTTAAGGTGTTGAAGTACATTGATAAGCAGATGAGTGTCTCGCGGGTGGAGCCCAATGCTGGGTTCATCCAGAATATAAAGAGAGCCAACCAGACTGCTGCCCAGAGATGTAGCCAGGTTGATGCGCTGACTTTCTCCGCCAGAAAGGGTTGAGGAGAGGCGGTTGAGGGTTAAATATCCCAGTCCGACATTGTTAAGAAAACGCAACCGTGAAGTAATCTCAATCATTAATCGTTTAGAGATTTTCAACTCATGCTCGGTCAGTTCTATACTGTCGAAAAACACTGACAGATCGGAAACAGGCATCAGCACAAGTTCATGAATGCTTTTTCCGTTTACCTTTATGTACATTGCCTCCTTTTTCAGGCGTGTACCGCGACAATCAGGGCAGGTTGTTTTTCCGCGGTATCGTGACAGCATTACCCTGTTTTGTATTTTGTATTGTTTGGCTTCCAGGTGTTTGAAGAATTTATTCAATCCGTAGAAATACCTGTTGCCGGTCCATAATAATTGTCGTTGCTCCTGAGTTAGTTCGTAATAGGGTTTATGCACAGGGAAATCAAACTTGTGAGCATGTTCAATCAGCTGGTTTTTCCATTCTCCCATTTTTTCTCCCCTCCAACAAGCTATAGCATCCTCGTAAACAGAAAGATTTTTATTTGGAACAACAAGGTCTTCATCAACTCCAATTACTTTTCCGAACCCTTCGCATGTGGGACAGGCACCAATGGGATTGTTGAAAGAAAAAGTATGTTCCGTAGGCTCTTCAAAAACAATGCCGTCAGCCTCGAACTTATTGGAAAAAGAAAATGTCCGGATATCATTTTCTTTGAAGATTTTTATCAAGCATTCTCCCTCCCCTTCATAAAAAGCCGTTTGGATTGAATCGGCCATCCTCGAGTCGTTGTCTTCATCGCCTTTTTTAACACTTAAACGGTCTATTACCAGATTAATGTCATTGCATTGAGCGAGTAACTCTTTGTCATTCAGTAATTCTTCAATCCTCAAAAAATTTCCTTCTGATTCAACTCTGCTGAAGCCCTGCTGCTGAAGAATAGACAAGTGTTCGGCACAGGTACGGTTTGCCGGTGGAATCACACTTGCCAGAACAGCCATTTTGGTTCCATCCTCATGTTGGTTGATAAAATCCATTACATCATCCACATGATGCTTTTTTACCTCCTCGCCTGATATGGGAGAGAAAGTACGCCCGATACGTGCAAATAAAAGTTTCAGGTAATCATATATTTCGGTGGAGGTACCTACGGTTGACCGCGGATTTCTGGTGTTCACCTTTTGTTCGATGGCAATGGCCGGTGGAATACCTTTGATGTAATCCACCTCCGGTTTGTCGATGCGACCGAGAAACTGACGTGCATAGGAACTGAGACTTTCCACGTAACGTCTCTGACCTTCTGCATAAAGAGTATCAAAAGCCAGAGAGCTTTTTCCCGATCCTGATACACCGGTTATTACGATGAATTGATTGCGGGGGATATCCAGATCAATGTTCTTAAGATTATGAACCCGTGCCCCTTTAATGCTTATGTATTTTGATGTTATTGCTTTCGTTTTTCCCATTTCTCACTTCAAATTGACCTGCAAAGATATCAAAGATGACGGGAAATAACCATATTCACGCGTCCAATCTTCGTTTGATTTTGCCGGTTGCGGTACGGGGCAGAGGGTTGCGAACCAGTATTTTCCGCGGGGCATGGAAGAGGGGAACAGCTTTTTTTATTTTTTTTAGCAAAAGAATTTCATCTTCCGGTAACCGTTCCATTACTAGTACCAGTTCATTTCCCAGCAGGGGATGAGGCAGTGAGGAGATAAAAAAGGGTTGCCGGACTATTTCAGAGATTTGATTTTCTATCTCCTCGGGCGAAATTTTGATGCCTCCTGAATTTACGATATTGTCGATTCTGCCTTTAATTCTGAATTTTCCATTAGGCAGAATTTCTGCGATGTCATTGGTTAATACTTCCCCTTGTGTGATTCCGGGCGCATGAACTTTCAGACATCCCCTGTTGTCCTGACTGACCAAAATTCCAGGAAGAGGAGTAAAATATTTCTCATTTTCGGATCCGTTGATGTGACGTAAAGCTATATGTGATAATGTTTCTGTCATTCCGTAGGTCTCCCATGCTTCGAATGGGTAATTCTTTAATTGCCTGATTAGTTCTTCGTTAACTGAACTACCCCCCAGGATCACTGTTTTCAGCCTGTGAACTTTTGAAGGATGACGCCCCAGTTCATTGCTCATTTGTAAAGGTGTCAATGCAGCAAAATCGACTTTTTCCTGAACTGATGAAAGAGGCGTGCCTGTCACGGGAACAGGAAGCAGGTTGAGAATACCTGCAAAGGCCCTGACCACCATCATTTTGCCGGCTATGTAATCGCATGACAGACAGAGAAGAGCTGACATTCCCTGCTTCAGATTGAAAAATTCCAGCGTGTTGAAAGCAGACTGCAACATGGCCGATTTTGCCACTTGCATTGTTTTTGGTTTTCCTGTGGAGCCTGACGTTTTTACTGTTACAAAGTCATCCTTGTTTAGCCATTCGCGAATGAAGTTATAAAATGCCGTTTCCCAATTTTCCTGACTGCTTAACTGAAGTTCCTGATTACACAAAAGCAGCAGTTCGCTTTTGTTGTATGATTTTCCGGAAATAGTGAGTGACGTGTAGTTTTTGTAATCTCTTTGCATTGGTTGTAAGCGTTTTTTCGACTGTTATCGTAAAAGTTGATAATTCTTTATGTCTGGTAGTCAGTTTTCCTGCTTATCTCTTCCGTCTCGCTCATTTAGCCCAATAGCGCCCAAATACGCAGAACGCAGGAGAGAGATTAATGGTCACTATCAGGCCTTCAACCTTTTGTTTTATCATTTAGTTCAACTTCCAGCATTAACTTCTTTAATCCCAACCGGAGTTATTCCGTAGATCTCAGTTACTGTCATTCCTCATCCAAAGTTCCGCATTTCTAATCAGCAGTGGCGATTCTACATTATTCGAAAACACTTGTCCGGTTCCCAGGCCCTGGGGCATTGGATTGTTCAGGGTGGCTGTCCATTGGGCAATGGCATTCAGACCGATATTGCTTTCCAGGGCAGAGGTAATCCACCATCCGGTACGATGTTTTTCTGCTGCTTCGATCCATTCCTCTGATGCCCTGAATCCACCTGTCAGACTGGGCTTTAAAATAATAAACTGAGGCTGAATGGTTGTCAGCATTTCTTGTTTTTCTGAAGCTGTTGTTATTCCGATTAATTCTTCATCAAGAGCGATTGGCAATGGGGTAGTCTTACAGAGTCGGGCCATTTCCTGCCACTGTCCGGCCTTTATGGGTTGTTCAATGGAGTGAATGCCAAGGCCTGCCAGCTTTTCCAGAATTGAGGGAGCCTCTTCAAATGAAAACGCACCGTTGGCATCAACACGTATTTCAACATCCTGAGGTGAATATTTTTCTCGCAGCCTTTGCAGAATTCTGTATTCTTCATCGAAACTGATAGCTCCGATTTTCATTTTGAGGCATTTAAAACCGGCTTTAAGCTTCTCTTCTATCTGGCAATTCATTTTTTCGGGTGTTCCCATCCATATCAGCCCGTTGATTGGGATGCCTGCGTTTCCTTCTGTAAATGGACCGGGAAAAAGAACCTGATTACCACCGTTTTGCAAATCAAGTAATGCTGCTTCTACTGCGAACCGGATTGCTGGCCATTGTTCAAGTTCTGTATGAAAGTTGTTTTTCAGTTGGTCAATGTTGTGGCAAACTTCCTGTATTTTCTCCTTAATTCCGGGATGATCATCGGGACTGAGTTTTGGCAGAACAGAGCATTCCCCGGTTCCTTTGATTTCAGGCTGCCGTTCATCCCATACAGAAATAAACCAGCTGGGTTTTTCGGAAAGGACTCCTCTTGATGTTCCGCCGGGTGTCTTGAAGATGAGTTTATATGGTCGGAAAGATGCTTTTAGCATTTTGCTTCTTTGTTTTATTTTTTTGTTCCTTCTTTGACAGATTGTTTATTTATCAGGTTGAAGGCTATCTTCTTTTCGTGTGTAACATTGCAAAAAAAACACTAATCAGTTCAGGTAAATACTAATTCCATATAAAATAACAAAGAAAAGAGTGCCTAATGATAAATTTCTGAGTTCAGGATCCAGTCTTTCAGGTTGGTTTTTAAATTGGAATACCGCCAATATACTTTTTATGTAAACAGGAAGTGAAAAAAAGGTCAGCCATCCGTTTGTACCATTCTCAGATTTTATGAGCCAAAGAATCATTGCTGCCCATCCTGAAATTATGAGAAATAAATGATACAATGAGGCCTTATCCCTTCCCATTATTACCGGCAAGGTTCTTTTTCCACTTTTTTTATCGGTTTCAATATCGCGGGTGTTGTTAAGATTGAGAACTCCTGTGCTGAAAAATCCGATCGCAATGGAGGGGAATAAAACAGGCCAATCCCACTCACCTGTGTGCAGAAAATAGGTGCCTCCAACGCCCATCAGACCAAAAAACAGGAATACATAAAGGTCGCCCATTCCCCTGTATCCATAAGGGTTGTTGCCCACAGTATATTTTATGGCTGCAGTGATGGCTGCAATACCCATAATAAAAAACACAAATGCATACAGGTGCGCTCCTTTTAGGGAAATGTAAATCAGGATTAATCCTGAAATCAGTGCCAAGGCCGATGTGATGATAATAGCCTGTTTCATTTGTTTCAGGCTGATTTTGCCCTGCTGAATCATGCGCCGTGGTCCCTGGCGTTCATCATTATCGGCTCCCGAGAGAGTGTCGCCGTAGTCGTTGGCGAGGTTGGATAAAATCTGCAGGAAAAGTGTCGTTAGGGCTGCCCATATCAGAACGGGTAATCTGAAAGAGCCGGATTCAAATGACAGAAATGAACCCATGAAAATGGTAGAGAGGGCAAGAGGCAATGTTCTTAAACGTAGGGATATAATCCATGCTTTAATGTTCGACATAACCGGTTTTTGTATTTGTTTTTCTGTCAATAGTCCGAAAACTTTTGAAATTGTTTAATTTAAATTAACCAAGGTTTTAGGGTTAAACTATAGATTATCAAAATTATAAAATTTACTTAAGCCTGAAAATCTAACCATCTGTTGTCTGTATGTAGCTAACAAATCCGGGAAGGAATCGTTTGCTGATGCCAAAATTACTTCTTTTTTGAAATTTGTTTAATTTTTCGCTCAAGTCTTATAGTCCGGATTATTCATATATTATCTGTTTCAATGTTCAACTACCTGCTCAATACAGGCTCCTTAATAAAATTGACCTGAAAATAGTTTAACTAGATAATTCGTAAAAAATTTGTTTCTTAAGGTCGGATGAAACTCGCATGCAGGGATTTATTAATATTCTGATTATTGTGGAAAACTCTAGCCATGCCCGTTTCCTTCATCAGTTTTATTTAGGGTTGCCAGTATTTATTTGTTATTTGAACGTTACAAAACGAAAAACTTTTGAATAAACCAGGATAAATATATTGATTGATGAACATTTTTATGTTGAAAATACGTATTTTAAAATACACTGAGTTTTATTATTAAGAGTTACTATTGTCCGTAGAAATTATTTTTTAAAGAGGTTGCTTTGTGTCTCGTTTCTGGTTGCCCGGAAGAGGGAAAAGAGAAAAATACCCAGTTCGGGTAAGGGTTTCTTAAAACTCATGTGTCTATAATGTGATTGAAGGAATACTAATGGAACTACCACGATCGGAAAAAGATATCATCCGCCTTATAGCCAGAGGTGACGAACGGGTTTTTGAAGAACTGTTTCGTTCGTGGTATGCACGTCTGACCCTTTTTGCCTATAAATTTTTATCAGATAAGCAGGAGGCAGAAAGCATAGTGCAGATGGTTTTTATAAAATATTGGGAAAAACGAAAAGAACTAAAGATAGAATCTTTGAACAATTACCTGATGACAGCTGTGCGCAACAGCTGCCTTAATGAATTGAAGCGAAAACATCATTTCTATCCGGTGGAGGAGCAGTTCAACATAGCAGATATTGGCGATGAAGAAGGATTTGACGAAGAATTGATGGGGAGAGTTGAATCAGCAATTAATGAAATGCCTCCTCAGCGTCAGAAGATCTTTAAAATGGGGCGGTTTGAAGGTCTTAAATATAAAGAAATTGCATTACGGCTGGGAATTTCGCCCAAAACAGTGGAAGTTCAGATGGGAAAAGCTTTGAAGACTTTGAGGGAATTATTTAACCCTAAAAGCATTACAAAGAAAATATAGAGTGCAGGGTTTCAGGGTAGTCTAACAGCTTCTGCCTCTGCAAAATATTTTAGAAGAAAAAAAAAGAACAATGTCAGAAACACGGAAAAATATTGATTGGGTGCTGGCTGCCAGGGTCTTGAGTGGAGAGGCTGATGAGATAGATCTGGGCTTGCTGGAACAATGGTTGAAGGCAGATGAGGCTAATGCTGAAGAGTGGGAAAAAATTAAGAACTCCTGGAACAAGGGAGGTGATTTTTTCTTTATGAATCAGGTTGATACCAACAAAGCCTGGGATAAGGTACATCATTTTACCTCGGGAGATTCTTTTATCCCTGAGCATCATTCACGCTTTGGGCTAGGTAAAGCAGTTGGGTTTGCAGCTTCTGTTATTTTGATACTTGGACTGTCCTGGTTTTTCATGATTAATCAGCCATCAGAAAAATCGTCTCTGATTGTTTCAAATACCTCCCGCGAAGAAATGGTGCTCAGTGACGGGAGCAAGATAACACTGAATAATCGCTCTAATTTTTCGTGTGAGCAGCCATTTAACTCTGATGAAAGAGTTGTGGAGCTTAACGGTGAGGGGTACTTTGATGTGAAGGGAGATAAAGAGTGGCCATTCATTATTCATACTGATGACATTACTATTCGGGTAACCGGTACCAGCTTTAATGTGCGGGCCTATCCCAATCTTGATATTACTGAAGTCGCAGTCCTTGAAGGCCGCGTGGAAGTTTTGGAACCTTTCAGGGAAAAAATGATCGTTCTAAAACAGGGTCAGACGGTTTATTTTGATAAAAAAAGCCGAATGCTTTCTGTGCAGAGATCTACTGATCCCAATCTTTTGTCATGGATAACACAGCAAATAAGGTTTGATGAAACACCATTGAGGAATGTTACAGAAACCCTGGAAAGGGTCTATGGCGTTGATATTCAGATTTCGGATGACGAGTTGGAACATCAGAAACTTACCGCCCGTTTCAGTAATAACTCCCTGGATTTTGTTCTTGACGTAGTTTGCACTACCTTTAACTTAAAGACACAGAGGGAGGGTGAAACCATTTTTCTGACCAGTGTTGCAGATAGCAGATCGTTGGATGAAAGGAATTGAGCCGGGAGTTTATGGTCAGAAGGCATTAGTTTGATTCATTGATGGTTAATGGTTTTGTAAAGCGTAAACAAAAAATAATTTGCCATTGTTTTCCTATTGAAATTCGTTTAAAGTTTTGTGGTTATTTGATAATGAGTGATATTATGTTTTATCAGTTGATTATGTTTGAATGATAATATCTTTCGCTATACACAGGAACAGGGTAACAGTAAACAGCTTTTCATTGAAAGGGGTGTTTGTGGTTATCCTGTTTTTAATATGTGGGTTTTCTGTCACTGGTCAGGAAAATGTATTGAAAAAAAAGTATACTTTTCAATATGACAGTATCCGCATAGCTGATTTTCTGGACTCTCTTTCAGTGCGTAATAATATCTCCTTTTCGTATGATGCCTCACTGGTAAGGGGGGATAGTATCATTAATGCCCGCGCAGACTCTGTCTTTCTGGATGAATGGTTGCTTGAAATGTTAAGAGAAGAGAATCTGGAGATTCACCAGATGGACAGACAGATTATTATTTCTTCAGAACCTGCACGAATTTCGGGGCAGGCTATTCATATCGAGGGGTTAGTTATTGATTCCCTCACAGAGGAGCCTATGGGGATGGTTAATATCGGTGTTGCAGGAAAAACAATCGGGACTGCCAGTAATCGTCAGGGGAAATTTGGCTTTTATCTTCCGGGAGATTATTCCGGTGAAAAACTGGTTTTTTCCAGTTTGGGGTATTTACGCGATTCCCTGATTATTCCTGACCGGGATACTTCTGTTGTGGTTACCCTGGCTGAAACATCAGTGGAGCTTCCGGAGGTATTGGTGAAATTTGTGGAACCCGATAAAATAATGCAGGAGGTGGTCAGAAAAAAAAGGAATAACTATGCTGACGATCCCTTGATCCTGACTGCATTTTTTCGTGAAAGCATTCAGCAGGATAAAATTTATGTGGATGTTTCCGAGGCTGTTATTGAAATATTTAAACCTCCCTATCACAAGGAATTTTCTTTAGAGCGGGTACGCTTCGTCAAAGGGCGGAAGGGGGAATTTTCGGGCGATATGGAAATGATTGATTTTAAGCTTCAGGGAGGTCCTTTTTTGTTTAGCCGGGTGGATATTGTGCGGCAGGGTGGTTTTTTGCCCGATTCGGAAGGAAATTCTGTTTACCAATATTCATTTAAGCGTATGGATTATTCTCATGGACGCCCGGTTTTTGTGATTGGTTTTGAGCCACATGATGATACTGGCGAACTTTTGTATGAGGGAGAGATAGTAGTTGATGAAAAATCATTTGCCATTGTGGGAGCTACTTTTGAGATGACCCGGAAGACCATTCGTAAGAGCAGGGAGTATTTAATTCGTCGTGACAGCCGGCGTTTTCGTACGAAACCTTCCTATGCCCGATATCGGATTGATTATCGCCCGTGGAATGATGAATGGGTTTTAAACAGTGTAAGGGGAGAGGTAAATATGAAAGTAATTGACCGGAAAGAGAAAATCCGTACAGTGTTTAACACCGTTTCCGAATTGCTGGTTACTGATTTAAGGCCCGGCGAACGCAAAGAATTTCGCTGGAACGATTCATTCAGGGAAAATTACATTCTTTCTGATCAGATTGAGTCTTACGATGAGAATTTCTGGTCGAGATATAATATCATAAGTCCGGATGAATCGGTGGAGAAGATTTTTGAAAAAAGCGGAGATTAAGGGGATTAGCTCTTAATTATGGGTATAATTGTGAGCCAGAGCTTAAAGTTTCAGTAATAATGTAAGGTAGCAGGAATGACCTGTTTCTCTGGCAAAAAAAGAAAACGACGGATTAAATTCCGCCGTTTCTGTTGTTTTAAGCCAAATGTGGTAATGCCCAATCAGAATTTATACTGGTTGAAACAAGACATATAAATGTATTTCGTTTTAGAGAAACCAGGCAGAATGCAAGTCAAATATTATTTTTCAGGCAAACATAGGACAAAATGATCCTTTATGGGCCTCAACTTCACATTCCTGTAAATATTTCCAAAAAAATATGTGGTCTTTTGTTGTTCAGAAAATGCCGTTGAAAAGACCTGTAATGTTTTGATATCCTTAGTTCACAAGGGTAAAGGAGAAATTTCCGGATATACGAAATGACTTTATGGTAAAACTAATTTCATGCACAATGCTGCTGTAAATAGCTGATTGTAGAACCAACCGATTGCAGATTGTTCATTTCGTCATTTTTTACTTCTACCTGAAAACGCGTTTCCAGATAAAAAAGGAAACAGGCCATATCCACATCGTCCATGAATAAATCTTCAGTAAGCGAAGCTTTTTCATCAATTACATTACGGGGTATTCCGGTCATTCTAAAGACCTTGTAAAGGTTACGTCTTATTGATTTTGAATTCATAAGGCAACTCTCTTTTTGATTGTTTAGTTATATGACAACCGAAAGAGTGTTTACACGTATTGACCTCAATGAATTTTTTTTCAAATAGTCAGGGACATATTTTTTTCTTCCATCATCTTCCGCATATTGATGAGTGCATATCTCATTCTTCCCAGGGCTGTGTTGATGCTTACATTGGTTTCCTCAGCAATTTCCTTAAACGACAGCCCGAAATAATGGCGCAATCTAATCACTTCTTTTTGCGTATCGGGAAGTAATTCCACCAGTGAGGCCACTTCGCTGAGCAATTGGTTGTAAACCATCTGGTCTTCAACAGTTTGGTCTGAGTAACGGGAGTTGTTAAACAGATCGAAGGTACCCTGATCATTTGAGACCATTTGCTGGTTTTTTTGCTTCCGGTAGTGATCAATGATAAGGTTATGGGCTATCCGCATAACCCACGAGGTAAATCGTCCGTTTTCTGCATATTTGCCTGCTTTTAGGGAGTGAATTACCTTTACAAAGACATCCTGGAAAATGTCTTCAGCCAGGTCTCGTTGTCTGACCATTAAAAAAATAAAAGAGTAAATTCGTTGATGGTGCCGTTCGATTAATAAATCGATGGACATAGAATCTCCTGAGATAAACTTTTTTACAAGCTCTTCATCAGACAGGATGTTCAGATCTGTCATAACTAATAATTTAAAGTTTGCTTGTAAAAATGTTCAATAAGCTGTTAGTTTTAGTGGTAAAGTAGTAATGATTTGTGGCCGAAATAACAAAAAAAAACACAAATTTCCAAATGTTAAATCTTCTTGTTTATTTGTTTTATTTGTCTTTTTATTTCTTTTACGAGTTTTTCTCTGAAATGGTTGTATTGGGGTCTGTTTTTTAAGAAAGCCTCTTCTGCATTTTGAGCAAGTTGATAAAGAGAAGTGGCTTCCATTGTGCCAACAATACCTTTTAAAGAATGAAGTACCCTTGCTGTTTCCTTTGTTTCATTGGCCTCAGAAAGCTGTTTTAAACGTGTTCCAATATCAGCATAGTCGTGACAGAACCCATTTAGAAGCCTTCTGTAAAGGTCGGAGCGTCCTCCCATTCGTCTTATTCCAGCCTGAACATCCAGTCCCTCAATTTTCGGAAAATTGTATTCACGTCCTTTTTCTGAGTGTTGAATGGTTCCATCATCTTCTTTATTTTCGCCAAATACCAGTCGGTAGATAACTCTGAACAGATCGTCAGGGTCAATAGGCTTGGCTACCAGTCCGGTCATACCTGCCTGTAAACATTGATTTTCCACATCACCCAGTGCCTCAGCGGTCATTGCCACCACTGGAACTTTATCCCACCCATTAATTCTTTTTAATCGTCTGGTGGCTGTATATCCGTTCATTCCCGGCATGTGAATGTCCATAAGTATCAGGTCGTAAGGGCAGACCCCTTCATTTTCTTTGGCAATATCCAATGCTTCCTGGCCCTGAACAGCCAGGTCGGTTTTGATGTTGGCCATTGCCAGTAGTTCGGTTGTTAGTTCACGGTTGATGTCATTATCTTCAACCATCAATATTTTCAGAGGTTTTTCTTTAAGCAGTAATTCTTTGTAGTTTTTCTTTTTCGAACTGCTTTCGAGTTCTTCAAAATCCGCCCCCCCCATAGCATCCATCAGGGTATCAAAAAGAATGGAATAACTGGCCGGTTTGTGCATCAGCACAAATGGGATTTTTTCTGCGGGCCAGTTTTTGTTAATTTCTTCTTCCTGAAAAGGAGAGGCCATGATAATCAGATGTTCGAAACGATCGCTGAGCCTCAGGAAATCATTAAAGATTTCGGAACTACTATGATTTGTCATGGGCCACTCGATAAACAGCAGCCAGAGGGGATGAGATGGGCTGATGTTCTCCAGTTTGTAAATCAGGGATTTATATGCGCATGTTCGGTGTACCTTAAAGCCGAAATCAGTCAGCATACTTTTCAGACTTATGGCTGTTTTAACATTTTGGCATCCAATTATAGCCTCGTCTCCTTCCACTTCGAAAGCGTGCCGCATCTGCTCCTTTTTCTGAATAAGCTGGCGGTCAATGAAAGCGGTAAAATAGAAAGTACTTCCTTTGCCGTATTCGCTTTCCACCCAAATTTCGCCGCCCATCATTTGGGTAATGCGTTTACAGATGGCAAGACCGAGCCCTGAGCCTCCGTATTTTCTGGAGGTAGAAACATCAGCCTGTGAAAATGCCTTAAACAGGTTATTCACCTGTTCTTCTTTAAGACCAATTCCGGTATCTTCGACCCCAAAAAGGAGTTCTGTTTTCCCGTTTTCCGAAGATTTAAGATTTATTTGTATAATTACATGTCCTTTGTCGGTGAATTTGACAGCATTGTTAACCAGGTTGACCAGCACCTGCTCCAGCCGGAGGGGGTCCCCAACAAGGCTCAGAGGCACATCAGGAGCAATGTCAAATACAAGTTCCAGATTTTTTTCATTGGCCCGGTAAAGCACCATGTCGGCCAGGTTTTGAAGTACCTGCTCCAGATCAAAATCAATGTATTCCAGGTCGAGCCTTCCTGCTTCAATTTTTGAGAAGTCCAGAATGTCATTAATGATTCCCAGCAATGAACGGGATGAGGACTGTATTCGTTTGAGGTAATCACTTTGGCCCTGGAAACCGGATTTTTCAAGTCCAAGGTGTGTCCAGCCGATAATAGCATTCAGCGGGGTGCGGATTTCATGACTCATTCTGGCCAGAAAATCACTCTTGGCACGGGTTGCTGCTTCAGCTGCCTCCTTGGCTTTCTGAAGCTCAATATTGCTTTGATAGCGTGCAATCATCAGTCCCATGGTCACTGCAAAGGCGCTGAATAATGTCTTCTGCGACTCGTTCCATCTGGTTGATTTCATCTCCATGCCAAAGCCGATAAATCCCCAAAAGGAATTGTGCACAAACACGGGAATGATGAGGGCAGAGGTGGAACTCAGTTTAGCCAGAAAAGACTTTTCCCTGGCGGACGCTGATTGAATATTAACTTCCAGGTCTTTCTGGTCGTTGAGAGTAAAGAACCATGAGGGGTTGATTTTTTCATATGCCAGGTCGGTCATGTCGGCTCTACGGACAGGCTCCAGAGATGAGTGTTCCCATTCCACAAAATGTTTAAAGAGCAACTGACCGGATTGGTTCCGGTAATTGCGGAAGGCAAAGGCCCGATCCACTCCGGCACCATCGCCGAGTACGCGAAGCGCTTTTTGCAGAGCTTCTTTAAAGTTGGCACTGGCAATAAGTTCTTTAAGTGCTTCAGACACCCCTTCGAGCAGTTTATCACGCATCATAATTTCATTAACTGCATCTTTCTGTCCTGTGATATCAATGATCACACCCTGAAAGGTTGTCTGGCCGGTTTGACGGTCATATACCGGAAGTCCTTTTTCGTATACCCATTTGCGGTTGCCTACCAGATCTCGAATGCGGTATTCCAGTTCAAAAGAAGTCTGATTGCTCAATGCTTTGTCAAGGGTGGCTTTGACTTTAGGCCTGTCTTCTTTGTCAATAAAAGGAACAATGGATTGTCCTTCCTGAATAAATGCATTGATTCCCAGGCCGATAATTTTTTCCACTCCACCGCTGATGAACAACATGGAACGTTTGTTGTCACTGTGACAGTGATAAACAATACCTGGAACATTGGTTACAATATTTCGATAATTTTCCCTGCTTCGTTCCAGATCTTCCAGCGCCTGACGAAGTTCTGTAATATTGGTGGATACACCACAAACAGAAATAATTTCTCCTGAACGATCTTTAATAGGAAACTTATTGGATAGAAAAATCCGTTTGCCTTTGTCTGAAGGGAAATACTCTTCTCTCTGAAGTGATTTTCCTGCTGAAAGAACCTCCTCATCATTTTTTCGAAATGCGGCACTCACTTGTTTTGGAAAAATGTCACTATCTGTTCGTCCAATGATCCTGTGGGCCTCCAGCCCCAGAGTCTCTTCCATAGGTTGATTTATCAGGGTATAACGGCCGTTCTTGTCTTTTACATAAATCAGGGAAGCACTGTTGTTGATGATATCGTTGAGCAATTGCCGGTTGGTTTGAAGTTGTCGGCTGGCCTGTTCTCTGGTTTCTTCATCATGCCTGATCCGGCGGAAATAGATAATTGCCATCCATACACCCACAATAATAGCCAGAGACATAAAAACAGAAAGAAGAACAAAACCGATGATGACCCATCGTTCCATGGCATGGTTCTGGTGGTAATTGGCATTTTCGGCGGCTTTTTGAATGCTTTGGGAGCTGGTGTCCATTAGTGCCTGTACTCTGGTGATTTCTTCCAGTTTACTTACCAGGTCGAGCATTTCGGCCTGATACCCTGCAAGTCCTTTTCTTAAGCTGATCAGGGGCTCATAGTAATCGGACTGAGGGTTGATGACTTCCTGAGGAGGAACCAGAGCCAGAATGCGGTTAAAAATGTCTTCGACCATATTTCTGGTAACCACACTCTGCGGAAAATCCCACAATTTCTTTTCAATCTCTTTGAGGTGAAGTAATTGATACATCAGATCGTTGTACAAATCCGGATTTTCCTGATTTTCAGCAGGCGTGGGGGGGCTTTTGGGGAAAGGTTGCCTGGCGGCTGTAAACACTTCCTGGAAGAGAGAATCCATCTTTTGCTCTGAACGGGTTCTTCTTTCCTTTAGGTTGATAACCAGGAGCCAGTATCGTTTGTAGTCGTCGAGCCAGCTGTTGATTGAGATTAATTCGTCGCGGCTGTGAGTGTTTATTCTGCTTTCCCGTGCATTTTCCAAAAGGATCTCAATCTGACTGGTCAGGCTGTCCACCATAAAGGTGGAGGTGGTATCACTTTTTAAAGTGAGATTCTCCGCCTGTATTCGTGATATGTATATTTGTTGAAGAAGAAGATCTACTTTTTCGGTACTTCTGACCCAGTCCTTCAGTCTGGCGGTGCCTAAAAGGCTGAAACCGGCAACCAGCACCAACAATATCAGATTGAAGATATAGCCACCAAGCACTTTTTGGCTTATGGAACCATTGGATTTGTATAGTTTTATTATTTTTTGGAACATGGAATGTTCATTAATATAAAATTTATTTCCCGGTTTGCGGATAGTAATAAAGCTCGCATAACCTGGTTCTCAGCCACAGAATTTTTTCTGTAAATAATAGTCCGTATTTCCCCCAGGAGCTTGTCAGGTAATTGACAAGCTGCGGTAGGGAGTTCTTGTTTTAGCCTGAAACAGCAATTTTGTACGGGTATTCTTTCAGCTAACTTCTTGTTATCTGACCATCTGCTTAAAAGGGTGTAAAATTAATAAACGTTTTTTAAGATGCTTTAGTTACCGGCTAAATAATTTTTTTTGTTCTTTTCCGTTTTAGCAATAGTTTTCCCTGACAAAGATGGAAGGGTAAAGTCACCGGGCGGAGGAGCAGAAGACAAAAGATGCTGAAAATCTGAAGCTCAAATGTGATAGTATACACGGTTCAACAGATCGTTGGATTTTCAGATATAAGATTAAGGCGAACTACTATAATTCTGAAAGTCTGCCTGTTGATAAAATAATATGGTGATTTGTGAGCAATTAATGCTTATATTCAAAAGTTTAACGAACTATTGCACGGTTAAAATTGTAATTAAAAATGTGCTTATGAAGAAATGTTCTACAATGGAATTGCGATTACTTATTTCTAAAAGTCAATTTTTACAGGATTTGTTTATACGCCTGCCTGATGCTCAGCTCAGGGATGTTCTTATTTCTCCCAGACAAGAGCTGGTGGATAAATTAAAGAAAAAAATTCATGCCCGTCCGGATATGGATAACTAGTCTTTTTCTGGTTTTAAGAAGAGGATCCACCTCTCGTCCGCGCGGATTTGACGTTGGGCCTTCTAAACCCAATTACTAAACCCAAATTTCAAACCTAACCCCTAACCCCTAAATCCTAACCCCTAAACCCTAACCCCTAAACCCTAAATCCTAACCCCTATAACCTAACCCCTAAAACCTAATCCCTAAAACCTAATCCCTAAATCCTAACCCCTAAAACCTAACCCCTAAAACCTAAAACCTAACTCCTAAAACCTATAACCTAATAGCCAAAAGCTAATAATCCTTCTCACTATCCTCTTTAAGCATATTTTTTGTAGACAATAACCCACAGGCGGCATAGATATCCTCTCCTCGGGAGCGCCGTATTGTGGTGGTAAGTCCTTTTTTGTTCAGTTGGTCAGAAAACCATTTGATTTGTTCATCAGAGGAGCCGCGTAAAGGAGATCCGGGGATAGGGTGGAACCTGATGAGGTTGATTCTGCAGCGAATTCCATTTAGAAGTTTAGTGAGTCCTTTTACGTGAGCCGGAGTGTCATTTATCCCATCAAACATAATGTATTCAAAAGAGATTCTTCTCTGGCGTCCGAAATCATATTCTTTAAGAGAACCAATAACCTCTTCGATGGGGTAAACCTGTTCGATGGGCATCAATTTTTTTCGTTCTTCATTAAAAGGGGTATGGAGGCTGATGGCCAGATGTGCATCACTCTCTTCAATAAAACGGCGCATAGCAGGTTCCACTCCAATGGTAGAGACATTTATTCTTCGGGGGCTCCAGCCCATTCCCCAGTCGGATGTGAGGATTTCGATACTTTTGAGGACATTTTCAATGTTGTCCATGGGTTCGCCCATTCCCATATAGACCACATTTGTAAGCTTTTCGCTTTCCGGCAGGCTTAATACCTGGTTGACAATCTCTCCGGCAGTCAGTTGACCCTGAAATCCCTGTTTGCCTGTCATGCAAAAAAGACAACCCATTTTGCAGCCGATTTGTGATGAGATACATAATGTATGCCGGTCTTTTTCGGGGATGTAGGCAGCCTCAATAAAAAGTCCTTTATGGGCCGGAAAGAGATATTTTTTAGTGCCGTCCACCGACTCCTGAACCTTGGATGGAGCTACTTTCCCTATTTCATATTTTTCCTTCAGTTTTGATCTGGCCTTCTTTGAAAGATTGGACATTTCGTCAATCTCATTTACCCTTTTGGCATAAAGCCATTGAGCGATCTGTTTTGCAGCAAATCCGGGCAGTCCGTTTTCCGATGCAATAGTCTTTAATTCTTCCGGTGTTTTTCCAAAAAGCGCTTCCATGTTGTTTTATTTTGCTATGCGACAAAGGCACAAAGGTAAAGGTAAAAAACAGAAAAGAGTTGCTTCCGGAAATAGAAACAATCTATCTCCCGGAAAACAACTCTTCTGAATTTCGATAACCGGAAGTTTATTTCACAAAGGAATCCAGACCGATGTATCCTTCCAGAGATTTAAGATATTCTGCCGATTCGAATTTTTTAATGTTTCTCTCAGCAATATCAATACTTGATTTGATTTTTTCACTCATCACGGGCTCAAGGTTTGCCCATCTGGCCTGGTATTCACGCAGATATTTCAGATGTTTCTTCCATAGTGCAACATCTCCTGTTTGCTTGTTGACCAGACGTTCGTGATACCAGTCGCTGGTAATCATATTCTCAATAGTGAACAGGTTCCTGATTTCAGGATCATCAATAGATTTCCCATTATAATCGCCTTTAGCCATAATGTGAAGAATCGCTTTCAAGGGAGGGATGGCCCCTTCAATGCTGCCATCTTCAAAATAGCTTTGGGCAACTCTTTGCTGGGCTTCCACAATATTATTAATACCATCCACAAAAACGTCCATGCCCTGTTTTTCCGGTTGCAGCATTTCATCGCTGAATACTGAATCAGGATTTTCAAAAACACGTCCCAGGAACGTACGGGCAAATTTGCCATTGATGCGATAGCCCAGGCGGGAAGCCAGCACTTTCTGACCATTATACTCGAAATCCTCAAGCTTTTCCAGGTAATTATGTTCTTTCAGAAACTGCGGGTCTGCCTCTTCGGAGCTTAACCTGCTCCATATTTCCGGAATCAGCAGACTGATGTCGTGATCTACCCGGAAGTCGGGACCAATATGTCCGGCAGCAGAAGTGAAGCCCGCATAACCAGTCAGAATGAATGAGACCAGTGCATTATTGAGGTCGGTAACAGGACTCAGGGCATTAAACGGCCCTTTGGTAAGTGCCCCTTCAGAACCGGCACCTGTGGTTGAAGGTGATTTTCCGGTAAGGCTGCAAACAAAATCCATAAATAATTCAGGAAGATCCTGATAGTGAATAGGATTATATACAGCCAGCGGACGAATTCCCGGTTGTGGGGGATTGTTTCTGCGGCCGCCCAACACTGCATTAACAGGAGTCAGCACCGGTTGATCGGCAGGTACCTTTCTGTAGAGTCGTGTTCCCATTTCTGCAATGTAATTTTCGCGGTGTTTAATAAGACCCGGACGATTTTGCAGATAACGCATATTGGCCGAGGGTTTACCTTCAAAGATTCTTGGATGTGAGGATGAAACAAAGTATGTGCTGTCTTCTTTTCCGGCTACATTTTTAATCAGTTCTTCCATCGGCCTGGTAAATTTATCAAACTCGATAGCATCTTTCATGATCTCTTTGGCATCACTGACGGTCAGTGGCTCAAAATTTGAGATGAAGGTATTCGGAGTAGCCAGATCAGCTTCGGCTTGTTTGTCATAACCACGGTGAATGGCTTCATCCGGTCGCTGAAAGAAACGGTACTCGCAATTGGTGATAAATTTGGCAGACGGATGTTTAAAACCGGGAGCCAGATGCTTTAGCTGAGCAGACGGCACAACGGTAGAGGCGGAGATGTCATCTTCCATCTGTATTTTATCGGAGGAGATGTAGTCCTGGCGAAGTTTGAATGTCCGCCAGGCTCCTTCGTTGGTAAGTCCGACCCGCAGGTAACTGGCAACCAGTTTTCTGTTTTTGAATTTTAATTCATTTCCGTGTTTTCCATCTATGATATCGACTGTGAAATATTTTTTCCAGTCATTGCCCCATTCAGGGCGGTAAAAGCGCTTAACGATATAAACCAGGCCTTTGATGCGATGAGGTATGGTTGCAAGCCATTCGTTGTATTCATTTTTGTAACGGCTGGGAGACGGTGTCAGCAATTTAATGACCGAACCCAGTGATCTTTCTTTGCTGAGGATAGGACGGTCTTTTTTTGCTTTGTAATAATCCTGGAAGATGCCGGAGTAATCTTTATTGATTATCTCCTCTACCATTTTAAAATCTTTTTCATAGTCGGCAGTAAAGAACGGTCCGTAGATGATGGCATCTTCAATGGACTTTGAGATTTCTGATTTACCACCACCGGAAACAGTACATGGTTTGTGGCAGAATGTACCTTCGGCAACAGAACCTATCAGTCGCCATGAAGGAACATAAGGATTCTTGTTCATCCGGACTTTATAGCCCGCCGGGAGCATGTAGGTGAATTTAGGGTTTAACCGGATTGATTCTTTTTTACCATCTCTTGTCCAGCTTACTTTCTGTTCCATAAGATTGAAAGCCGCATCTTCGGGCACATAAGCGATGTCATTATATTTTCTGTCAAGAGCGTAACCTTCGGGCTGCATTTCCATAAAATCCCGGTAAGAGGTTACCATGTTATCAAAAGAAAGACCGTTACCTTCGAATTGTTGTCTGTCAGAAAATTCATCTCCCAGATTGTAGGTAGGGAATGCAATGGCACCGCCTGCATGTTCTTCTTCCACATTACCCAACAGGTTGGCTGCGTAGCTGATTTGTGTTTTTATCTCCTTCTTGGAATAGCCAAAATAGTTGTCTGCAATGAGAGTTACGATGATACCTTCAGCTGTGCGGGCAGTGATTTTGAATGCACCCCCGTCATTGTACAGTTCATCTTCATTTTCCCAGCACATTCCGTCCCGCTTTTGTCTTTCGGTTGCTTCGCTGATGTGTGGCAGTCCGGCGTCTTTCTTTTTTGTGGTGATGAGATGTGGAGCCAGAATAACACAACCGGTATGTCCTGTCCATCCTTCGATGTCGAGTGCCGAATCGTTTTCGGGAAGATACGGATCGCCGCCATTGCCGAAGATAGATTCAACAAAATCAAGATTACTTACCAGATTTCCCGGAGCAAAGAAGCGGACTTCCATTCTTTTTTCTTTGCATCCCCGGGTAACACATGGTTCAACTACCGGTTTGAGTAACAGGGATACAAATGAAGCAGCTTTTTCTTCCTGAGTGGAGGTAAATGGTATTTCCAGGAGTTCTTTCGGCGGTTTTAATGATTTTTCCAAAAGATGTGCAAAGGTGGCTTTTGGTACAGCTTTTTTGTCGTTAGGAATTGGCAAGCCTCCCTCGGTAACATGAAATACCCCTTTGGTGGTTCTCCGGTCATTTTTAGGGTTGTGCAGAACTCCCTGTTTTAGCCGGTAAGAATGAATGATGTCGCTTTCAAATTTATCCTGGTCTGGTGGCAGAGATAAAGTCCTGGAAATTCCGTGGTTGTCCACGATAAAAGTTTCCGAGGGTAATCTGAAATCTTTTTTTTCTTTAAAATCAGCCAGAAAACTATCAAGGAAATTCTGAATGCGCTGATCTGCAGGACAAAGATAGGACGATAAAAGGCGGTTTTTTTCCTTGTAGTTTTTGATTAAGTCGTCGGCCAGTTCCAGCAGACCCATTCTTGAGGATGATTTGAAATAGGGCTGCCCCATAGCAGCGAGTTTGAGATTAATGTACTCAATGGCCCTTTTAGGTTTAGGGAGTTCATTGGTACCGTTCTCATTAAAACCAAATGATTTCTTTAGATCCATACTATATGTTTCAATAATTGCTGATTTATTAAAGGATTATTTACCAATAGATTGTCAGACTTTTAGATATAAGATTTAAGCTAAATCATATAACATTGAAAATCTGTACTT
>CAYOFH010000009.1:0-45453 GCA_964403175.1 uncultured Marinilabiliaceae bacterium | reverse complement strand
AACAATAGTCCGTTAGATTTTTAGATATAAGAATTAAGATGAATCGTATGACATTTAAGGTCTGTACTTTAATCAATAGATCGTTAGACTTTTAGATATAAGATTTAAGCTAAATCATATAACATTGATAATCTGTACTTTAAGACAAAAACTCACTTGCTTGCAAACGCTTGAACTTCAGGCTTATATAAAAGTATAACGAAGTATTATTAATATAAAACACCTTTTAAATATAAATAATTGATTCAATGATTCTTATACAAGTTTAACGGAGTATTAATTAAAGAAATTTTACCTGATAAAAAGCTGACAGAATCATGGCTAATCACAACGACCTTGGGAAAAAAGGCGAAGATAAAGCAGCATCGTACCTGCTTGATCACGGGTACCGTCTGACGGCAAGAAATTACCGGTACGACAGGAAAGAAATTGACATTATTGCCTGGGATGACGAAGTACTGGTAATTGTGGAAGTCAGAACCAGGGCATCCGAATACCACGAGCACCCACGTGACAGCCTCACCACAGCCAAAATAAACGCCATTGCTTATGCGTCTGAAGCATTTATATTAGAAAACGAGTTGGATTGCGATACCCGGTTCGATCTTATCTGCTGGTTACCTCACAAAGATGATGAACACTGGGAAATGGAACATATCAAAAATGCTTTTTATCCCATGCCCTGAAATTATACACTCTCTGTAGATCAAGAGATGTTTGAATTAAATAATTACCTAAGTTAACCGGAAATAAAACCACAACCTTATGAACATTGAAGAACTCCGCGATTACTGTCTTTCGTTACCCTCAACTTCCGAAGACCTTCCATTTGATGAAACATCACTGGTATTCAAGGTAGGAAAAAAGATGTTTGCCCTTACCGATCTGGAAGGCCCCCTCTTTGTAAATTTAAAATGCCTCCCTTCAAAAGCCATTGAACTAAGAGAACAATATCCGGCAGTGCGTCCGGGTTTTCACATGAACAAAAAACACTGGAATACCATTGAGGTGGACGGCTCCGTTTCGGATAATCTTCTTCGCCAATGGATCCGGGAATCGTACGACCTGGTGGTACAGGGGATGACGCGAAAGGAAAAAGAGATGCTTCAGCCGGGATAGAGTTCACTTTTCTTTTTTTCGAAAAATATCCTTCATCTTATCAAGCAGGGTTTTACCTTTTTCTTTCCTTTCTTCTTCAGGGCTATCATCATCCTGTGGAGATGGCTTCTCTTCTTTTTTGTCATCCTTGTCTTTTCGGCCTCCAAAAAGACGTTGGAAAAAGTTCATATCCGGATCTTCTTCAGAAAAGTCAGGGCAATCCACATCAGCAAGCATATTATCGGGTAGTGGATAAAAACTTCTACGCCCGATTCCTGCCGAAAGACCAGATTTTTCAACCTTCTGCATAAACCGTCCAAACACAGGAAGAGCTGTATAAGCTCCCTGCCCCAGAGCCGTAGAACGGAAACGGATACCCGGGCTCTCAGCTCCAACCCATACACCGGCGACCAGACCCGGGGAAAACCCGATAAACCACCCATCAGCATTGTTTTGGGTAGTACCCGTTTTACCTGCAAGATCAGTCCTGAGGCCGTAAACATTCCTCAGAGACTTTGCCGTTCCGCGCTCCACAACTCCCTGAAGCATATGTACCATCATCCTGGCAGTACGCTCCTCAAAGGCAGCATCAAGAAGTTTGGGAGGTTCAGCGTCATAAAGAATTTTACCTTCAGAATCCTCTATGCGGACCAGACCCTGTAATTCGATTCCATTTCCGTAATTGGCAAAAGCCGTGTAAGCCTTTACCATTTCATAAAGCGATAGATTAGCCGTTCCCAGAGCAATTGACGGTATATGGGGAATTTCGCTGGTAATGCCGGCAGCATGAGCAAGATCTACAACATCATGAGGCCCGGTTTCCACCGCTAATTCTGCTGACACGGAATTAACAGAGTTGATCAGGGCTCCCTGCAAAGAGTAATAGCCTTCATGCCCGCCATTACTATTGGCTGGCGACCAGTCATTATACTGACGATAAATCCGTTGTTCATTACTAATATAATCACATGGTTCAAAACCTTCTTCCAGTGCAGTGGCATAAACAAAAGGCTTAAAAGTGCTCCCTACCTGTCTTTTGGACAACACGTGATCGTATTGAAAGAATTTAAAATTCGTGCCCCCCACCCAGGCAAGAATGGCTCCATTGGAGGGATTAACGGCCAGAAAGCCTGCATGCAACCGGCTAATTGCCCATGCCACAGAATCAACAGGTGACATTTCCACTTGTTTTTCTTCACCTTTTTCCAGAATAAGCATTTTAACAGGAGTTTCCATAACCTCCATGATCTTACTTTCACTCATCCCCTGTTTTTCCATAGCCTGATAACGGGAAGTTTTCTTCAAGGCGGAAACATATATTTCCGGATGTCCCTCCCAGGGTTTTCTGTTTTTCCAGTGATGATCAAAGTCATTTTGCAGATTTATCAGGTGGCTGTGAGCAGCCTCATTGGCAAACTGCTGCAATTGTGAACTGAGTGTTGTATATATTCGTAAGCCATCGCGATACAGATTTATGGAATCACCGTACATTTTTTCAATTACATCCTGTGCGCGTTGCTTAACGAACTCCATAAAATGCGAAGCAGGTCCGTTTTTATGATCAAGAACCCTGTAATTTAATTCAAGAGGTTTATCGATGTATTTTTCGCCTTGTGCTTCGGTAAGAAAATCCTGCTCCACCATCCGCTTCAGGACTACATTGCGCCGTTCCAGACTACGATCCGGATAAAGCCGTGGATTATAATAGGTGTTAGCAGCCAACATTCCTATTATAGTAGCTGCCTCATGAGCTTGCAGCCGGGATGAAGGTTTATTGAAAAACCTGTTGGCAGCAACTTCGATGCCATAAATATTCTCTCCAAAAGGAACAGTATTAAGATAAAGGTTCAAAATCTCTGCTTTGGTGTAAATGCCCTCCAGCCGGGCAGCAGTAAACATTTCCCTGGCTTTGTTCACCGGCAGGGATAAAAATTTATAGTCCCGGCGGGGATAAAGGTTCTTGGCCAACTGCTGACTAATGGTACTTCCACCACCCTGTGCCCTATCTCCCAACAACACGGAATGCACCAAAACCCGGCTCATACTAATATAGTCAAGCCCCTTATGCTTAAAAAACCGGTTATCCTCTGTTGCTATCAGAGCATTGATTACATGCTCAGATATATTACTATTCTCAATGTTTCTGCGATTTTCAATAAAGAATTTGCCAATCATCACCCCATCGGAGGAATAAACCTCTGAAGCGCTAAAATTCTGAATCTTACTTAACTCCTCATTAGCCGGAATACGGCCGAAAAGGCCGAGATACACCAGTGAGAGAAAAACAGCCAGAAAAGCTACTCCTGCAAGCAGAAGCTTTAAAACGAATTTCAATGCCCAATTTCTGAATCGAACAACACCTGAAGTCTCAGATGCTTTTGTTGGTGATTTTCCGGTTTTCTTCATCAAGCCCTAAAATTCAAGATACCATTTGGATGCATTCTCCACTGCATCATCAACACTCCTGAAAGAAAAATTAAATTCTTCGGAAAATTTGCGGTTAGAATAGTACGCTTTATTATGTGATGCGCGTGCAGTATCTTTTGTAATTGCAGGAGCCTTTCCCACTAAGGCACACAGAGTATGATTAACACGCCATCCCACCTCAGTCATTAATTCGGTGGCTTTCAGGAAAGGTGCAGGCTTGTTTAAAGCCTTGGCCACTTTTTTAAAAAACTCCTTAAAACTGAGATTTTCGCCATTGAGAATATACCGCTCATTAACAACATCACTTTTTATCAGCAAAAGCACTGCTTCAGCCACATCGCGAACATCAACAAAGCCTGTGACCCCGGTGGTATAAAAAGGCATCCCCTTACGAACCGAATAAAACAACCGGCCACTACTGCGTTTCCAGTCAACCGGACCGATAATTAGTGATGGATTAACTATAAGCACGGGTAATCCTTCTTTGGAAGCTCTCCACACTTCCATTTCAGCCCGAAATTTACTGTGTGAATAGGCTGACCGATTGTCATCAGGTTGCCATTCCACATTTTCATCCACTTCTTTTCCTTCAGCGTGTCTACCCAAAGAAGAAATAGAACTTACGTAACAAAACTTCTTTACCCCCCTGCCCAAGCACGCATTTGCAAGATTTGCTGTACCTTCAGCATTTACCTGCAACATTCGCTGAGCTTCCATAGGATTAAATGAAACCATAGCAGCGGAATGTATCACGTAAGAAACATCTTCAAGGGCATCTTCAAGCGAAAAATAATCTGTCAGATCAGCTTCCACCCATTCAACCAGACTCAGCAAATCATTAGCTCTTTCCGGGGCATAAAAATGAAATAGTTTCTCAACTTCCTTAACAGGACTGTTGTTGCGTCGGGTGGCTTTTACCCGTTCACCTTTAACCGTAAGACTGTAAAGAATATGTGACCCTACCAGTCCGGTTGCACCAGTTAATAATATCATAGATACAAAGTTAATTCTTTTACCAAATAAATTGAATAGTCTGTTTTAATCCGGACGAAAGACTTAATGGAACCGGACTAATCCCTGCCACACTTTCAATCATTTTCTTCTCATCTTCCGAATACCCTTTATCCGGAAAAAAGAATTTCACAACAACTTCGGCAACCCGGCGCGGGTCACTAGCCATAACTTTGGTTATTTCCACTTCCGTTCCCTCGATATCAATATCATTATCCATTGCTTTAATACCCATAATGGTGGTTATACAACTCCCCAAAGAAGTGGCCAGCAGATCGGTGGGAGAAAAAGCCTCTCCCTTTCCACGATTATCCAATGGGGCATCAGTAATGATTTTGTTTCCTGACTGAAGATGAGTACTTTCGACTCGCAAGTTGCCAAGATAACGGCTCTTTATTGTAATTTCCATAAATAACAGATCATTAGGTTTTTATCAATTCAAAGGTTCGACATTTAAATAGTTTGTTTACACGAAAATACAACGTTTTAACAACCAAAGTGTTTATGTTCATAAAAAAAGTTCAGAATAATGTAAAAACTCACAATCTGCCCCAAAACATTTTATTCGCCTGAAAATTTGTTTTTTACTCATCAACCTGAAATTTGAAAACAAATATATTGCCTTCCTGCAATCAACTAAATTATTTTAATCTGATAAAACGATTGGAGTTCTGCGAAAATTGTTTCTAATTTAGCACTTCTTTTGAATGGATAGTTAAATTTTGAGAAGTTAGATGATAGAAAATATATGCAACAGTTCGATTATCAATTAAAAACTTAAACCCAGAGACACAAGGACAGAAAGATTTCATCCGTATAAAATTTTATCTCTTAAGATCGGATGGAATTCGCATGGTTGTATTTTATACATTTCCTGTTGTGACTATCTTTGTCATGCTCGTTTCATCAGTATAAACTTATTTTTGGTTAGAAATAACCTGCACAGAAGAACTTATGACCATAAATAAAAAATAAAATTATGTTTTCAGGAATAGTTGAAGAAGCTGCCACAGTTATCAGCGCCGAAAAAGACAAAGGGAATGTTCACCTTACACTGAAATGTTCCTTTACAGATGAGTTAAAAATCGATCAAAGTATTTCCCACAACGGAGTATGCCTGACCGTGGTAAAAAAAGAGGCGGATACCTATACGGTTACAGCAATCAGGGAAACCCTTGAGAAATCGAATCTTGGACTGCTAACTCCCGGAGACAAGGTTAATCTGGAACGCAGTATGCCCATGAACGGACGTCTGGACGGTCATATAGTCCAGGGTCATGTGGATCAGACAGCCAAATGCATCGAGGTTAAAGAAGCCGATGGCAGTTGGTATTTTACATTTCAGTATGATGTGGACAAAGAAAAAGCAGGACAGGGATACATGACTGTGGAAAAAGGCTCTGTCACCGTTAACGGGGTGAGCCTGACAGTTGTAAACAGCCGTGACGACCGTTTTTCAGTAGCTATTATTCCCTATACTTACGAGTTTACCAACTTTCATCAGATCAAGGAGGGAACTATGGTAAATCTGGAATTCGACATAATCGGTAAGTATATTAGCCGTATATTGCATTTCAGAGGATAACAAACACTCTCTAAAACCACTGGGAAACCATACCTGTAATCCTAATTATCATTGAGTTCAGGCATCAAAAGCGGAAGTGAGGTTTCCTGGCAAACCGGAAACCACACTTCCTTTGTATATTATACACCCCTGGCCTTTAAGGCATAACACAAAATCTTTTTCAAGTTGTCTCCCCTTTGAGATTCATTGTTACTCCAAAATTAATACACATTATTAGCATTACTAAACAATATTTATTACTTTGAAATTTCGCTCTCTTACAAAAACCGGATTCTGATAATGTATGGATTTAGAAAAAAATTAGTTTTATTAATGCTCATTCTGGCTGCCACTGCAATGCTTTTAACAGGGCTGCCCGGGATATATTTCGCGCGTCAGAAAGCCTATAAAGATGCAGTGGTGCAAATGCACCAGATTAGCCAACTGGCAGCTTCAGATGTTGAAAAACAATTCACACAAATCAAAGAAGTTTCCATGGCTTTGGAAGCTGTATTCCGCAGTACCTTCGATAAAGACAGAGATTTTGCAGACAAATCCTCCCTGGACGCCTATAAAAAACAGATAATACCACAACTAAGAGAAATTCTTCATTTAATGCGTCCCATGAGTCTGTGGATTGTATTTAACAATGAAGATATTGAAGGAAAGCATACCATCAGTTTTTTCGACAAGCAGGGCAATGGCATCTATCACAGAAGTAAAGAATACAGTATTCAGGAAAAAGACCTTTTACATCCTTCAATGAAATGGTGGACTCAGGCAACCGCCAGGGGTGAAACATGGACATTACCTTACTACTGGCCAAACTGGGATTTAGAAGTAATCAGTTATTCAAGAGCCGTTTATGTGGACTCAACCCTCATAGGATGCCTTGGATCGGATTTTATTTACAATGAACTTAAGCATCAACTCGACAGCCTGTTCAATTTCAAAACCGGCTGCCTAATTCTATTGGATGAAAATAAACAATTGGTCTATACTTCCAAAGCAGAAAACCCGTTACCCGAAGAAACCAGTCAAATCATTTCCGGAATGAAAAATAACTCAGAGGAGAATTCCTTAATCGGAGAATATAATAAAAAGCACATCCATTCTGTCAATAAACTACCCAATGAATGGTCTGTCATTTTGTCGGTTTCAAGAAAAGAAATATTTGCTGATGCCAATAAGCTAATTCTTCATCTGGGGATAATTTTTTTTCTGGCATTCATTGTCACGGTCATCATTGCTCTCTTTTTCAGCAAAAAAATTACTTCTCCTGTTAAATATCTTTTAACTAAATTCCGCGGTGCTGCCCACGGAGAGTTAAACACCAGAGCCAACATAAACTCGAATGATGAAATGCAGGAATTGAGTGATCATTTTAATAAAATGATGGAAGAGTTGCAGAAATCATTCAATGAACTTGAGGTTGCCCGACAGAGGTTATCTATTGAAAAAGAGCGGGCACTGGAATCAGATAGTTTAAAATCCTCTTTTCTCGAAAATCTTAGTCATGAAATTAGAACTCCATTAATGGCGATAGTAGGATTCTCAGAACTTATGGCCGACCCGGAGTCAACCGCCAAAGAACGGGAAGAATTTTTTGCCCATATCGCACGGAACAGCAACCAGTTGATTCGTTTTATAGAAGACACACTTCTTTTTTCCCAACTGGAGAAAGGTCAGACCCCTATAAAAAAGGTCCGCTTTAGGGTACAGGAGGCTTTAATGGATCTTAAAAATGAATTTGAAGCTTTCCGGGTAAAGCAAATGCCACATCTTTATTTCCGGACCATGTCAGATAGTTGTGACATAATTCTTCACAGCGACCCGGATCTTTTAAAACGATTGGTAAGATATCTTCTGGACAATGCTTTTAAATTTACTGACAGGGGAGGAGTTTCCCTGCTCTGCCGCAGAACAGACTCCCATTTAGAAATCATTGTTTCGGACAGCGGCATTGGGATCTCCGATGACAAAACAGACCTTGTTTTCAGAAAATTCTGTAAAGCAATGGAATCCAACACCAGAGTTTACAATGGTGCCGGCATAGGTCTGACCAACGCAAGAGGGCTGGCTCTTTTACTTAACGGAACCATTGAACTCTCCTCCACTATGGGTAAAGGAACTTCTGTAACAGTATCTTTTCCGCTGAATTAATAAACAACCGACAGTACCAACAAAAAAAGTATCTTTACCCCCTCAAACAATAGCTGTAATTAGTTTATGTCATTTTTCAGCAATTTTCTTAGTCTGAAATTCAGGATTTCAGGATTTCCATGGCTTCTTCGTCATACTCTTCAGAAAAAGAAAACTACCATATTGATGTTTCATCATCCGCAGGTGCACTTTTTCGATCAGGCATTAAAAGCCCTGAAAAACAGATACAATATCATCCCTTTTTCTCTTTTTCTTCGTTCCCTCAACGATCGGAACATTCAACTTCCCCGGCGTTCTCTTATACTTACTTTTGATGACGGATGGATCTCAAACTATGAACTTTTGCCTTTATTGGAAAAACATCAGGCTCCCGTTACCATATTCCTAATGGGCAATATTTCAAATACCATGCATCATCCCTGGTTTTATGTTACCAGGGGAAGAGCCTTCAAAGACTCACTGAAGAAAATGTCTGACTCCACACGCATGGCTGCTCTAAAACGAAACGGATTTGAAGAAAACAAGGTCTTTAAAGAGAGAATCACCCTCAACCAGCAGGAAATAAAAGCTATGCAGGCTAGCGGGCTTGTTGAATTTGGTTCACATACTTTAACCCACCCCATATTGCCTCGATGCTCAGACTCCAAAGCAGCCGCAGAAATCAAGTTATCAAAAGAAAAGATTGAAGCATTAACCGGGAAACCCTGCACAATTTTCTCTTTTCCCAATGGAGAATATAGCGAACGGGATATCAGGATCTGTAAAAAAGCCGGTTATGAAGCTGCCGTAACTCTTGATCCTGGCTTCAACACACGACAAACTAACCCTTACAAACTCAAAAGAGTGTCAATGCCAGACAAGGGAACCATATCTGAGACATTGGTGAAAGCCTCCGGCACATGGGCCTTCTTTAAGGTTTTTACGGGAAAGCAACAGCGAACACGCCGCCATGGCGGTTTATAAAAAAGGCCGCCATAAAGGCAGCCTTTCCAATTATAAAACAGTTTAAAAGAAGGTATTGATAAAATTATAACTTCTTCAATCCCTTAGTTTCACTTTTATCTTTCGCTTCAAATACACTAATGGCATATCCCCCACCGGGAGCACATTTTTGCGACAGCTTAGATTTGCTGGTTACCACATATTTCTTAATCTCGTAAGCCTTGGGATTTTTCTTGTAATGAGCATCTTTCCGGTCACTATATAGGGTTGCCACATATTTTTTCCCGGGATCAAGAAAATCGAATTTAATATTGGAAACACGGGCTTCTTCATCATTGGTGCGTCCCACAAACCAATTACCGGTTCCTTTTTCTTTACGTGCATAAGTAATAAAATCACCGGGCTCAGCTTCCAGTACTTTAGTATCATCCCAGTCAACCGGTACATCTTTAATAAACTGTAATGCATCGAGGTATTTGTTATATGTCCCGGGTAAATCCGCAGCCATTTGTAACGGACTGTACATTGTAACATACAATGCCAACTGACGGGCAATAGTAGTATTTACCCATGAATTGTTGTCGGGATTGTATTGGCTGACATCCTGTTCAAAAATACCCGGAGTATAATCCATTGGGCCTCCAATAAGCCGGGTAAAAGGAAGAATAGTGGTATGATCGGGATTGTTTCCGCCAAAAGCTTCATATTCTGTTCCTCTGGCAGACTCGTTGGCCAGCAGATTTGGATACGTACGACTCAATCCTGTTGGGCGAACTGCCTCGTGAGCATTTACCATGATCTTGTATTTGGCAGCTTCTGTCAGCGCATAAATATAGTGATTTACCATCCACTGCCCATAATGATACTCTCCACGTGGAATAATGTCTCCCACATAGCCGCTTTTTACGGAATTGTAATTATTGTCTTCCATAAACTGGTAGGCCTCTTTCATATGGCGTTCGTAGTTTCGAACGGAGCTGGAGGTCTCATGGTGCATCATCAGTCTCACTCCTTTACTTTTGGCATAATCACGTAACTCATCCACATCAAAGTCGGGATAAGGTGTCACAAAATCAAAAACATAATCCTTTGACTTTCCAAACCAGTCTTCCCAGCCAACATTCCAGCCTTCAACCAACACCTGATCAAAACCGTGTTCTGCAGCAAAATCAATATGCATCTTGACATGTTCCGTATTGGCAGCATGACTATCCATGGGTTCAAGTTCGGAAAAATCTGTTTCTCCAAGCTTTACAGAAGGCAAATCGGCATAAGCCCAGGAACTTTTACCGGTAATCATTTCCCACCATACTCCAATGTATTTTATTGGTTTAATCCATGAAACGTCATCGTAAGCACAGGGCTCATTAAGGTTAAGTGTTATATTGGAAAGCAAGATATCTCCTGAATTTTTGCTTGCAATAATTGTACGCCACGGGGTTTGTGTTGGGGCCTGCATATAGGCCATATTACCAACAGCATCGGGAGTAAGGTGCGATTCAAAAACCAGGTTATCATCGTCCAGCTCCAGATGCATACAAGAGTATTTCACCAAAGCCGCTTCGTGCAGGTTAATATAAAGTCCGTCGTCTGTTTTCATCATCAGAGCCGTCTGCACTCCAGTATCAGAGAAAGGAGTCTGGGAAGCATTAGGTGTGATAGCAGTTTCCATCAGTCCCCGAATTTCCGACAACCTGGAAGTGGTATAATCATACTCCTGTGTATCGTAGTCACCAGGAATCCAGAACGCAGTATGATCTCCTGTCATGGCAAACTGGGTTTTCTCATTAGTTACCACAAAGTAAGTAAGATTGTCCTGCTCTGGAAATTCATAGCGAAACCCCAGTCCGTCATTGAATAACCGGAAGCGGATGACCATCACACGTTCAGTGTCTTCCTGCTCAAGGGTTACAGCCAGTTCATTGTAATGATTGCGGATTTCTTTGGTTTCACCCCATACAGGCTCCCAGGTTTCATCGAAAGTACTCTCATTAACCTTCGATAGTTTAAAACCATCCGTCAGCGGTTCCATCTCTTTCAACTCCAGCCCCATGCGACTTTCCAGAACTACAGGCTTTCCATCGAGATTAAGGCTGTACACGGGCACACCATCATTCACCTCAAAATTGAGATGAAAACTGCCATTGGGTGACTTCAGCTCAGCTGCCTGTCCCCATACGGCTAAAAAGGACATTGCCATAACAACAAAAAATTTCTTCATGATACAAACAATTTGGGATTATTCATAAAACTATTTCTAATCTGATTCACTTAAAAGAAAAGAAAGCAAATTATAAATCATTCAAAGATACCGAAATAGACATTATGTCGGGGATGTGAAGGAAACAGGCATAAGTTCGGGATGTCCATTGCCAATTAAAACAACCCTCTAAAAACAAACTGATTAACATACAAGTCTGGCTTTATTTTCAATGAAAAACAAGAATGAATTTTTTTTGCAGGGGTTTCTGCAAAGGTTTTCGGGACTCAGGAACCGATATTAAAAATGGCTGCCAATCAGACAACCATCTTTAATATTCATTTGGCTAAAACAAGTAATTCCGTTAAAATAAGGTTCAACGATTATTTCTGTTTCCGCCAGAGAACAAGGATTAATAAAAACCGATCTCCCCAAAAAGCTGCATAAAAGAAAGGACAAAGCTTAATGTCATTCTTTTTCGGAAAGTTTTGGAATAATTAAGGTTAGCGGGCACGACCGAATTGTCGTCTCCCGCCTCCACTGCTTCCTGCCTCTTCGCGGGGTCGGGCTTTCTTAACAACAATACGGCTACCATCTAATTCCTGATCGTCCAATTCATCAATGGCGGCATTTGCTGAGGTGTCATCCGGCATTTCCACAAAGCCGAAACGCTTTGAATAACCGGTTTCACGATCCATAATCACTTTGGCTGAAGATACTTCTCCAAATCTGCCAAACATTTGCTCGAGATCCTCACTTTTAGTTCGGGAACTGAGCTTTGCTACAAAAATGTTCATAATAAAAAAGAAATAATTAATAAATAAGGGTGGTCAGATAAAATACAGCAAAGCTCACAGTAGGACAGGGCGTTACAGCATTAAAAATCCAACTGTTATGCAAGTTAAAACATTCCTGAACCAAATGCACGCAAAAACCGGCATTTTTTATTTATTACTGACAACCAAAGCCTTAAAACCTTTCCTCTGTTAATTAAAATTCCAGCACAGCGCTTATACCCCAATGCTTATACCTGCCTTCATCAAAACCGGCAAATACACCAACACTCCCCATAAAGAATATCTGATCTATTGAATATCCTGCCTGTACATAACTCTTCAGGTGAGGAGTATTAAGGTAATCCAGATGCAGAGATTCCTGCCACAACCGATTGCTCAAAACCGGCAGACGCTTTAGCAGCAAGTAGGGAGAACTATATTTAAGGTGTCCCTGAAGATACCATTCGTTGGTAGATGCTTCATAATCCTTTAGCAATCGAAAGGCAGGACTTCCGGTGATTCTCACTGGCAGTGCGGAGGTATTAAAATGTTTGAAATGCGAAAAGTGTAGTGCCTCATTTCTGGCAAACCAGCCCGCTTCTGCAGCCCAGGACAATGCAGGAAAAAATCCTGCCTCTTTTTCCTGTTTCACAGAAGCTTCCATCAACAAATAATCAGCGTCACTCTCAAAGGCGGGAACTCCCTGCTTAAATGCCAAAGAAAAGGTTGGCCAGGAGGAGTGTGACATAATTTTTCGTCCCCTGCTTATGCGATAGAAATATCGCGGAGTGTAAGACAAACGACTACTCCACGAAAAATTCTCCTGCTTTTGCAGGCTATTAACAGTCAGTTCCCTACTTTGAGGAATATTAGCATAATAGTTTTCATCCCGGTTAAAGAACGAATAATCACTGTGGTTTACCATAGGTGCTATCCACTCATACCCTGCCGAAACATCCCATCGCAGGCCATTGGATAAATCCAGGCTGTTGGATAAATTCACAAACCGACGGTCAAAATAACGTTTGTAATTTTCCTTAAAAATGAGTGATGCCACCATATCCGCAAAAGGATTCACTTCAATGTCGAGAGGTTTAAAATCAGTAGTTTCATCACCTCCAAAAATGCGAAATTCGCCACGTTGCAATGGGGCATAAGTCTGTTTAATTGCCACGTTCCACATCCAATCTTCTCTGGAAAAGGCATAAGCCACCTCGGGCAATACCTCCATCCGGTGAACAGTATCCTGCTTCCATCTCATACTCATAGATTGCTTATAATTCCAGCCGTCAACAGGATTAAAATTAACCTTTCCAAAACCAATCAATCCATCATAACGAACAAGAACCGAAGAATCGGCCAGGAAGAAACGCTTTCCCCAGGTCGCAAAACCTGCTATCTTATCAAACACCCCATTTTTTTGGGTTACGGTACTGTCTTTCTTTACAGTCCCCACAGTTGCCAGACTATCACCTAAAGCAAAACTTTTTTGTTCCAGGGGAGTAAGCGGAACCGGTCGCATACTGTCCCAAAATGAAGAATCACGCTTTACAGAATCCTTTTTAACCTCCATTTTGTAGGTGCCGGAGAGCTCCAGTTCCTGCGGTTCCTCATTCTGGTCGGTGTTTTTTTCCATCAACCGTGCCAGCCTCATCATATCCCGGTTGTTGAGTTCTTTTTTGGCCAGCAACAGGTCAATTTTCTGTTGTTCTTTCGATTTGGGTTCAATATTTTCAACAGGTTCTTCCTCTTTACCCATCTTCAGGGCTGCAACCAAATTATCAGGAACCGGGAGTTCTTTATTAAGATCCACCTCTTTATACTTGACGGATCCGGAATAATCAACAATAGCTTTTACTCCCATCATCGACACATCCAAATCGAACTGATGTGTAACTGGCAACCAGGCTCTTTTCTTAACCGGCTGAAAAACCTGCCTGACTTTCACATTACCAAAAAACATTTCCACCTCCACATCCAACGAATGAATATTCCACAAATTCTGAACAATATAAACATAGCCGGTTACCAACTGCTGACTTTTTCGTTTGGGAATTACTTTGATTTTATTGACCTCAACATCTCCTTCTTCGAAAAAACCCTCATAACGAAAGTTATAATGGCGCATTGCCTGAGGTGCAAGAGGAGTAATGACCATTCCGTTATCAGGTTCGTAAAAACTACTGTTGATAAAGCCCAGAGCTGTGGACTCATCACCTGCAGGAAATGAACTGCGCGATGCAAGAACCGTGTGTTTAAATGTATCGGGAGCAATAAACGATATTTCATTCATCGATTCCATGGTGTAAGTCCGGCCCTCTTCCACCTTCATTTCACTGCCATTGGAACTTACAGTCAGGGAATTCCTCAACAACCGGGGGATTTTATCCATCCTGAAAGAACCTTTGAGATAGACATCAGCAAGATAACTGTCTGTCTGCCGCAGATAATAAGGAGCCATCCCAATGGCTTTTCTCATTATTGCATAAGCAGGATCTTCACCTGAAGGATTTACCAACACTTCGCGCAAGCGGATGCTTTGTGGCTCGAGGGTTATATCGAGATCAATCCATGTCTTACGGATAGTCAGATGAAAGGTGCGTTTTTTAAATCCGAGTGACTGAAAGATGAGGTCGTACTCACCGGAAGGCAGGGAAATTTCGTAGTGACCTTCATTGTTTGAGATCGTTCCTTTTTGTTCGGAGGGTAAATAAATACTCGCCATGGGGACCGGGTTACCTTTTTCATCCACAATGGTGCCACGCAATCCCTGCGCATAAGAGATGACCGGTAACAACACCAGTAAAAGAATACAGGTTAATTGGGTTTTCATAATTTTTAGGGTTGGAATGGAACATATGATCAACATTCTGCTTAACAAAAGTTGTTCCAAACTTTAATTAGCTGATGAAGTAATGCGGGGGTGAGCAGCTATCAGCTTCTAACATCTAACCTCCATTCATTCTTGGATAGCCCTCTCTCAAAACCGCCACTGGAAAGAATTACTTACCGTGTAGAACAGTTTATCCACTTCCGGAGGAGCCAGATTATCATATTCCAGTTTAACAAAAAGCCCAAAATTAAATCGCTGGGAGATTTTCATATTAAATCTTGTTTCACTCCACAAACGAAAATCTGCAGGATCAGAATAATCGGGTTCATAATAGGTGCTGTGACTCAACCTGGCATTTTCTCCCATTTGCCAATCGAAACTGCCCATAGAACTGAATTTTACCAGGCTTTTTCTGCGCTCATATTCCGAATGCTCATACAATTCATTAAGATAAATGGTATAACCCACCAGAAAGAACGAAAACCTTTCGCCATCGGCAATATTGAAACGCGGCCCTCCACCAAGAATGTAACGGTGCTTCAGACTCTTGACCCGGTTGTATTGATATTGCAAAAAACCTTCGGCAATAATTATTTTCTCGGGCACCCAGTAGTTATACTTCAACATCAATCCGCCATTATTAACATTACGCTCGCTTCCTACCTGATTGAATCCCACATCCGAAGAAAAAAGATAAGTATTCAAATCATCATTATATTGAAGCTTGACCCTGGAATTTAACTGTTTTTGATCGGAGGTAGTATGAATGAAGTTGAACCCCAGATTAAATTCTCCCTGTAAGCCCTGATCGGGATTGCGGCTTCGACGTTTATCAATATTTACGATCTGTGCATCAGAATAATTAGCTACACCTGACAGCACAAATATTACCAGTAAAAAAAAGAATTGTGACTTACCCATATTCAAATCTGTTTGAACGGCAAATTTATTTATTTTCCTTTGAAAAAACAGGGTAAGAAAGACCATGTGTCAGCAATAAATCCTGATTTCAACTCAAAATATCAAAAAACCTTAAAAATATGCAAACTGTCATTATCTTTGTCGGTATACGCCCCTAACTTTGTAATAAACCAAAAATAAAGAACCAATGCCAAAGATTTCAAACAGAGGTGAACAAATGCCTGCCTCTCCCATCCGTAAATTGGTTCCCTTTGCTGAACAGGCCAAAGAAAGAGGAACACATGTTATTCATCTAAACATTGGACAACCCGATATATTTACGCCCGAAGTAGCGCTGGAGGCTGTTCGCAATCTTTCGGACAAAGTAATTGAATACAGCCATTCAGCCGGAAATGAATCGTATCGGCGCAAGCTGGCCAAATACTACCAATCGATAGGAATCAACGTTGATCATACTGAGATCCTCATTACCACAGGTGGTTCGGAAGCGCTGACTTTTGCCTTCCTGAGTTGTCTTAATCCGGGTGACGAAGTAATCATTCCGGAACCTTTTTATGCCAACTACAATGGATTTGCCATTTCCGCGGGAATAAAAATTATTCCTGTAACCTCCACTATCGAGAACGATTTTGCACTGCCCCCCATTAAAGATCTGGAAGCACAGATTACTCCCAAAACCAAGGGGATCGTAATATGCAATCCCAATAATCCGACAGGATATTTATACTCCGACAACGAATTGGAAGAACTCCGGCAACTGGTATTGAAGCATGACCTTTTCTTCTTCTCAGACGAGGTATATCGCGAATTTTGTTACGATGAAAATAAGCATAAATCGGTAATGCATCTGGAAGGGCTGGAAGAACACGCGGTGATGTTCGATTCTGTATCCAAGCGGTTCAGTGAGTGCGGTGTGCGCATTGGTGCTTTGGTTTCAAAAAACAAAGCCCTCATCAGCACAGCCCTTAAATTCGGCCAGGCCCGCCTGAGCCCCCCGGGGCTTGGACAGATCGTCGGAGAAGCTTCTCTGGACACGCCAGAGCAATATTTCGTGGATGTGTATAAAGAATACATTCAAAGACGGGATTATCTGGTTGAGGAGCTCAATAAAATTCCGGGAGTTATTTGTCCATTGCCCAAAGGAGCATTCTACACTATGGTAAAACTGCCTGTGGACGATTCGGACAAATTTTGTCAGTGGATTTTGAGCGATTTTGATCATGAAGGAAATACAGTCATGATGGCACCGGGCACCGGATTTTACAGCACGCCCGGCAAAGGCTTCAACGAAGTCAGGATTGCTTATGTACTGAACCGTAAAGATTTGGCTCTTGCCATTGAAGTACTTAAAAAAGCGTTGGAGACTTATCCGGAGAAAATGATGTAACAGCCGGAAGTTAGCTCCCATTAACTTTCTTTAGCAGCCAGGCCATATTTTCACCCAGGATGTGCATCGTCTTCAGGCCCTCTTCATCATTCAGCACATCTCCTTTTTCTTTTCCATAGGCAACATTCCAGTAGGAAGAACCCGGAATAATCATCTCTGAAATCAGAAAAAAGCGATTGATACTGTCAAAAGCAGTCATTCCTCCTGCACGTCGGGCCACAGCTACACCGGCTCCTATTTTTCGTCTGAGCGGATTGCCCGCTCCGCGCAAAGCATAACCGGAAACATCAATCAGAGCTTTTAATTCCGGGGTAATATCTGCAAAATAAACAGGAGAACCCAGAATAATTCCATCAGCCTCTTCCATCTTCTCAATACATTCATTGAGCAGGTCATTTTTTATATGGCACCGCCCGTCTTTCTCCTTGCGGCATTTTCCACAAGCAGTACACCCATTTACCTCTTTACCTCCAATGCTTACCAATTCGGTTTGCACACCTTCAGCTTCAAGGGTTTTAAAAACCTCTCTGATAAGCAATTCAGTATTTCCTCCCTTTCGGGGACTTCCGTTTATGGCCAGTACTTTCATGAAATTATTTATTCATTTTCGCCCAGGTATCACGCAATGATACAGTGCGGTTAAACACAAGTTTTTCTGCTGTTGAATCGGGATCCACACAGAAGTAGCCCAGCCTTTGGAACTGGAAGGAGTCAAATTCTTTCGAATCCTGTAATGAAGGTTCCACACGGCAGTTTTTTAGAACGGTCAGTGATTCCGGATTAATAAATTCTTTAAAATCCTTGTCTTTATGTCCGGCAGGATCTTCGTCCATAAACAGGCGGTCGTACTGGCGCACTTCGGCAGGAATACTGTGAGTAGCACTTACCCAGTGCAGGGTTCCTTTAACCTTTTTACCACTGGTGTCGCTACCACTGCGGCTTTGAGGATCGTAAGTACAGTAAATTTCTTGAATCTCCCCTTTTTCGTTCTTCTTAAAATCCTGACATTCGATGATGTAACCGTTTTTGAGGCGTACCTCACGTCCGGGGCCCAGGCGGAAAAATTTTTTTGGGGGCTCTTCCATAAAATCATTACGTTCGATGAAAAGTTCCCTGGTAAATGGAATCTTACGGCTCCCCTGGCTTTCATCTTCCGGATTGTTGATGGCTTCCATCCATTCCACCTGCTCTTCGGGATAATTGGTAAGCACCAGTTTAACAGGGTCAATAACTGCATTCACACGAGGCGCCCGCTTATTCAGATCCTCCCTGATACAATGTTCCAAAAGTGCCACATCAATAATATTATCACGACGAGCAACCCCTACCCTGTCGGCAAAAGTGCGAATTGATTCGGGAGTATAACCTCTTCTACGTAACCCTGAAATAGTTGGCATCCTCGGGTCGTCCCAGCCGTTTACAATGCCTTTTTGTACCAGTTCAAGCAAACGACGCTTGCTCATAACGGTATAATTCAGGTTCAATCGCGCAAACTCTATCTGACGGGGACGGCGTTCGGGGGTAGATTCCCCTTCCAGTATCTGATCCAGAAACCAATTGTACAAAGGGCGATGAACCTCAAATTCGAGCGTGCATATAGAATGGGTAATACCCTCAATAAAATCACTTTGCCCATGGGTAAAGTCATACATCGGATAGATGCACCACTTATCGCCTGTACGATGATGGCTTTTATGAATAATACGATACATAATAGGATCGCGCATGTGCATATTAGCCGAAGCCATATCTATTTTAGCCCGTAGAACGTGTTCCCCTTCCTTAAACTCTCCGGCTTTCATGCGCATAAAAAGATCGAGATTCTCCTCGACGCTGCGATTGCGGAACTGACTCTCAACCCCGGGCTGTGTAGGTGTCCCTTTTTGGGCAGCAATTTCATCAGCGCTCTGATCGTCCACATAAGCCTTGCCGGCTTTGATAAGCTTAACGGCCCATTCAAAAAGCTGATCGAAATAATCAGATGCATAATGCTCTTTTCCTACCCATTCGAAACCAAGCCAACGAACATCTTTTTTGATAGAATCCACATACTCAACCTCCTCTTTGGCTGGATTGGTGTCATCAAAGCGAAGGTTGCATCCGCCCTTGTAATGCTCTGCCAGTCCAAAATTGAGGCATATCGACTTGGCATGTCCAATATGCAAATAGCCGTTGGGCTCAGGAGGAAAACGGGTTAATACCGCTCCTTGATTCTTCCCCTCTGCAAGATCTTTATCTATTTCCTGATGAATAAAATTGCCTTTGCCGGCAGATGGCATTCCGCCTTCGGTAGTACTGCTCATAATAATCAGTATTTTTTTCTGTTGATTACCTTGGGTTATGAGTTTTTGGGTTTACGGTTTTTAATCCTATCCTTACGGTGTTGTACTCGTTGAGACACAAGGCCACACATCATTATCAAACACTATAGATTCTATAAGTGCCCGTCTCCAGTTTGGGATTTTAACATAAACCCGTAACTGGCAGGCAAAAATAACGCTTTTTGGCTGGTATTAAAATAGGTCAGGCGGACTTTATTTAATTAGTATCTTTTCTTATAATACTCCGGCATTCTTTTACAAAAGAGTGATGATCAATTTATTACAAAACCAGCAAAATAGAACATAACTTACTCATAATAAAAACTTTGCGTCATTGCATCATTTTTCATGAAATCTTCCGGTAATTCTTTAAAAAAGCCACAAATAAAAATAATATTCTCAAAGGCATCATGGTCAATGTAATGTAGCCAATAATCCTCAGAATTTAGTTGTAAGAATTTTCCGGCTAAAAACACTCAAAGATAAAAAAAGAATGTGCAAATCAGTATTCAAAAACTGATCTGCACATCCCCGGCATCATTCGATATATTTAATTATGAAAAGCTATTGCATCATTACTGAGCTGAAATATTTTGAATATTCTTCAGCAAATTAGGATAATAGCAAGCAATAAGCCCCAGTGCTTTTTCTACAGAAACCTGTTTATTTACGAGCTTCGCCTGCTGACTCAAAGCTTCCTGAGATAAAAACATACTATTTGTCTGTTCCGGAAGTTTTCTAAAGTTGCTATTTGTAATAGTAGTAGCTCCAAAACCGGACTTTTTACAGACATACTGTATTTCCATCACATTACTGCGAACGATAAAATCATTGCATCGTTTGCGCTCATTTAAAAGAACTGTTACCGGAGTGTTTCCATTTTCATATTCAATCTGAAATTTCCGGACAGTTTGATTTTCAATAGTTTCAGCTTCAAGTTCCGTAATCTGATATTCGCCCAGAACGGTTAATGAATTACCCGACACTACAGATACGGCATCTCCGGCAGCCATTGCTGATGAAGTACCTGCCATAATCATTACAAAGAAGATAATACCTGAGATTAAATTTACTCGTTTCATAACTACCTGTTTTTTTGTTTTTATTTTTTTGTTTATGCACCTGAAATTCCAAAGGATGTGCCACAATGTTTTAAATATTGAATTTCAGCGGATTAAACATTTTCATCAATATTTAATTATGCCCATTTTCGCATACTTAATGTTCGTTAGCGGACAGATTCTATTCTTCCTAAAGTCGACTCCTTTAATAAATAAATAGGAGATATTCGCCTACAAAATGACGTCATTCATCACAAAATCTAAAGTTTTCAATCATATAAAATTCCATAGAGGATTGAGAACGACATATGGAAAACCTGGTCTGATCAGGCACTCCTGATAAAAAAGAATTTTTCCAGAAGTCTCTTCAAAATAATTTTGAAAAAAAAAGTATTCCGGCTATTTACATCCGGTATTCTGTTTATTAACTTATTCAAAAACTTAAAAACCAATTATTATGAATTACACACAATACCTGCCGGTTGATCCGGATTTTTATGAAATTCTTGAGACAACCACAAAAGAAAACAGAGAACAAAAAATATTCTTTTTTCTGCCTGACAATTCAATAGATCAGACAAAAGGAGAATATAAAGGAATCGAAAAAAGCAACGAGGGGGAATACCTGGCTCTTAAAAATGAAAAAAGGGTAAGACTTGATCGTATAATTACCATCAATGGCAAACCGGGACCTGCTTTTGATGAATACGACAACTATGCCAATGCTTGTTTGTCATGCCAGGCAGGATATGATGAGTAGATTGAATATGAAATGAGCAAAGAAAGTAATTGAAAGCTGGCATTCAACACCCACACAATTATTGTCATTTTGGTCATTATCAGACGCTAACAAACAAAAAGGCCTCTGTGATTTCCTTAATCACAGAGGCCTTTTTGTTGAGGTCGGTGGCGGATTCGAACCGCCGTACGCGGTTTTGCAGACCGCTGCCTAGCCACTCGGCCAACCGACCATTGCTTGGTCAAAAATGCGGTTGCAAAAATAAGGATTTTTTCTGTTTACCCCAACTAATTGTAGTTATTTATAATTACCCATGTCAGGAATAAAACCAAACTATCGTTCCAGCGTGACACTTACATTCTTCATTTGTCCGCCCATAGGAGGATTCATCTTTGAAATTTTTACGCGCGCCCACTGAATTTCAGAAAAATGGTGAAAGAGAGAATCAATAACACGAGCAGTTACGTGTTCGAGCAGATTAGAAGTCTGCTGCATCTCGGCACGAACTAATTCATAAACCTTTACATAGTTAAGTGCATCATTGATGCTATCAGTGTGCATGGGCCTCGACATATCCGTACGGATAGAAATGTTTACCAGAAACCTGTTCCCCACTACATTTTCTTCACGATAGCAACCGTGGTAGGCATAAAACTCCATCTCTTCCAGATCAATAATACCTGATTTTATTGTTGACACCATAAATAATAGATTATTTGACGATTCAATACTCCGGTAATCTTTTACAAAAGACTGACAGTCAATTGATTAAAAAACCAGCAAAACAAAAACATAACATGCTCATAATAAAAGCTTTGCGGCCATGCGTCTTTGCGTTTAAGCTTTTTTTAACGGACTATTGACTATTAACGTTCGGATAAAAAAGCTGAGATTGCCTCAAGGCGTTCGCAATGCCATTCAGACCTTATATTTTCCGGGTCGGGAATGATTTTTTCAAAAGCTTCAGTAAACTATTGAAAAAAGTACTGTTAAGCCGACAAAAATAGAAATAATATCCCAATCAGGATCTGGATATTTCGAGCCCGTGATTATTAAGGTCCATATTCACAAAACGAGCCTTTCTGTTGGGAGGACTTACAGAAAGTTTCTCTTTAATTTTTGCTGCTGCGCCTTCATCTTTTGCACACATCAATAAGTACCCGCCGCCCCCGGCACCAAGGAGTTTATGCCCGAGAGTTAAATCCTCGACCTGCCGAATAATGGCTGACACTTCATCTGTAGTAGTCCCCGGATCCAGGGCATTATTAAGTTCCCAGGAACGCTTAATCATTCTGGCAGTTTTTTCATAGTCACATTGCTGAATAGCTTCATAGGTTTCAGAAGCATGAGCTTTAATAGCATCCAGAATTCTGAGCCGGCTGCCCTGATTTAAAAACATTCCGCGTACAATTTCACCAAGGATATTTTTGGCTACCCTGGTAATTCCGGTGTAATACAGCAACCAGTGTTGCTGATAGGGAGATTGAGTAAGCAACAAATCGGGCATCCATCGAATTCCCATTTGCTCCTGCATCCCGGGAGATGTTTCGAGCAATTTTATTCCTGGAAGGATTCCCCCATATTGATCCTGCCAGCCACCGCCTGTGGTCAACATCTGCTCCAGTATAAGTGTACGATGAGCAATAGCCTGCTTGTCCCAGGGTAAAGCACAGAAATCAGCCAGGACGCCCAGAATTGTGGCCGCCAGGATAGAACTGGTCCCCAACCCTGAACCTTTGGGAATAGCTGCCAGCAGGGAGATCTCAAAGCCACCTCCGAAATCGTCCAGTTGTTGCTCCAGGGAGTTATACTTTGCAGCAGAATATTTTGGATGAAATCCGGCCAGACAAAGAGCTGCTTTAGGAATAGAAAAAGCAGAGCCAACGCTGTTATTGAATCCCATGTCATCATAGGATGATATAATCTCTGACCCTCCGTTATCAATAGACCGCAGTACAATATGAGGTTTTTCCGACAATCGCATAAAAACCTGCAAGGGAGGTTGTCCGTTCAGGTTTACCGCCATATTCAATACACGTCCACCGGCCTGAATGCAGTATGGTGGAGTATCGGTCCATCCCCCTGCCAGATCAAGACGTGCCGGACTACGTCCCCAAACAATCTGGTCGGAATAAACATTTAATTTCGGAATTTCATGATGAGAAATGGAGTTAACGATAGTATTCTGTAGTATCGAAAAAGCCTTGGCTTCATCGCCGGAAGCATCCGCTCCCTCTTTACGCTGAATTTCAGACCGCAACATATAGTTACGGGATCGTATCACCGGAAACTCTTCCTCAGGCAATTCTCCCGGTAATGGCAATTTCGCCTGGGCAAAATCTTCTGCAACTTTACTCAGATCTGTTTGATAAAACACACTATGCTGATAGTTATTACAAAGGGCTATCAAATTATCCATTCTAAAATGCTCCCTTTGTTTGGTCAACCTTTCGATATTGGCGACTTTGCTGATACCCGATGCTGAGAGTCGTTTTGATGTCAGCCACACTTCTTTGACCGCAGCATCAGAAACGGGTTCGGAAATCATCCATTTAACCAATTCTTCTGAAAGATTTTCTTTTTTTAATAACGGGAATATTTTCACATCCTGAACATCACAGTTTTCATCAATACCTGCCTGTTCCATGGAAATCTCTCGTTCTTTAAACCACTCATTGACTGCACTGTTCAGCCACTTAGTGTTATCATTATTTACAACACCGGAAAATTTATCCCAAATATGGTAGGGTCTCAGGCAAAACCAGTCTTCTCCAACCGGAATCACGTCAATACAAATCCCCGCTGGCAGTTCCAGATTCCAGTTATTTAGCGGAATTCCGGTAATCACGTGACGATAATTCAGTCGCCAGGTGTCGGGAATAAAACTGTTTTCGATCCATATATGATGATGAACGGTACTCCAGGAAACGGCAGTATGAGCATTTTGCACAAAAATAGAAGAATGAGGTTTCACACGGTTGTGCCATATGTTCCTACGATCTTTAATGGTATTTTGAATCTTCTCGGTGGAAGTAATTAATTCTTCACTGGTGCCGTAATGATAAAACTCCCCTTTTTCCAGAGGAATAATTGCTACTGATAAATCTTTCAGTTCCTCATCCCCCTCGGAGGGATTTCGCCCCAAAGAGGTTCCAAAGGAACTGTACAAATCGTAAAAAGAAGGAATCCCCATACTAAAAGCATCTCCTTCCCATCCACATTTTTTCATCAGCAACTCTACTGCACGGTCACTTAAGATCCACACACCCACATCCATCATAAACAAATGAGAAGCAGACAGCTGTTCAATTTCCTGATGCGTAGGTTTTTGAAGCATAAAATCCAAATGTGCAGGATTATTTTTGGGTGTAAAGAAAACTCCATGACGAGAAGCCAAATGAGGATCCACCCATATTCCCAAACAAATTACATCTGCCTGTGGAATTTCGGCAGGAAGTTTGTTATACTGCACCAACACATCACCACTTGCCACCAGTGTATTACACTGACAAGGTGAGATTTCCATCAAACGCTCAAAAAGAGGAAGTTGCAGATCCAAAAGATTCTGATCCAGCCGCTGCCCCCGGCTCCATCGGAATACAGGAACAGGTGTCAGCACTTTTCCCATGGGGCCATACGCAGGCAAACGCCGGCTTTGACCACCGGCATGGATAATAATTTTCTTTTCGGACTTCAAATAATCATGAAATCCGGAGAAATTTAATGATTTATAATGAGCAGCCAGCAGCCAGGCTGTTCCACCCCCCGATCCTGCTTTCTGACCCGGTGGATCGCTGACAACAAAATAATTGCGGTTTTTCGCCGCTTCCAAAGAATTAAAGGATGAAACAATATTTTCAGGAACCGAAAGCAGGGTTTGCATAGTAAAAAAAGATGAATGTGGATTAATTATTTTTTGTAAAATGATTGATACAAATATATAGTTGTTTTCGGAACAAGCTTTCCCACATTCTATTTTTCAATATCTTTGCGACGTAATGAAGAAATTATTAATCATACATATAATGTTGCTTGCACTGGGCACATCAGTTACTGCCCAGTTTATGCCCCGTGGTAACAACCAGTCGGATGGCAACAGAGGATTTTCCCCCTTGCAGCAAAGTGGATTTCAGGGAGATCCCAACCAGGAGCAGGAAAACAACCAGGAGCAGGAACAAGGCAGTCAGCAACCTATGGTGCCACGGGAAGTAAAAAACTGGCGACTGATAGATGACTTCAGCCTTTCAGACACGGTTGTGGTTGATACCATATCTACAGGTTTTCAAATCTACAATCCTGTTTATCAGAAATCCATTGCTAATGTCTATACCGGTAACCTGGGTGCACCGGCAAAATCGGTCATCATTGAAGATATTCCGGTTTACAATAATTTCATATTTAGTCGTAACCTAAACTACTGGTTTACATCACCCGAAGACTGGAAATATTACAACACACGCACCCCTTACACCAACCTCTACTATCAGCACAGCGGCCCCAAAAGAAGGAGTGAAGAACATGTGGGGGTTTTATTTACCCAAAACATCAACCCTGATTTGAACGTGGGTTTCAACTATAAATTAATTTCCTCAGTTGGGAAATATGATGCTCAACAAGTAGACAATCGTTTATTCCGACTCTTCTCCTCTTATTCGGGAGAGAGGTATGAGGTTCACGGTTCTTTCTTCTATGGCAAGACTGACCAGTTGAGAAATGGAGGTATCATTGACGATAACGACATTCTTGTACCTCAGGACAACGAATACGACGGGCCACAGTACATACCTGTGAATTTCACAGATGCCTCCACACGGATTGACAATTACAAACTGTTTTTAAATCAAAAGCTAAAAATCGGTAATATCACAGTTGCAATAAATGATTCTGTTAGAGAATCGACCCCTGTTGCCACAATAAGTCACACTTTTGAAATGGACAGGTACCGCAGGGCTTACAAAATAGACAATCTTACCAACTACTTTCATGATGACGATGCCTCATGGTTTTACAATCAGCGAAATATAGACACCTCACAAACAAAAGACACCACATATCAGACAACATATCGCAACACAGTACAGTTGAAATTTAATGAAGAGGCCAATCCTTTTCTGCGTTTTGGTATGCGGGCATATTTAATGAATGAAGTGGAGAGGCTGCGTTGGCCCGGTGCCTCTGTCGCGATAACCGACAGTGCCGGGAACGAAACAGGAGAGATTATCTACCACAAACAAAAAGAACAGAGAACTGCAACTGCATTTGGGGGACAGCTTTTCAAGAATCAGGGAAATAATTTCTTTTACGATGCCGGACTACGGGTTTGGTTTCAGGGGCACAAAGCAGGCGACAGTGAAATTACCGGAGGTTTCCGAAGTCAGTTCAGAATAGCAAAAGACACTGCAGGTCTTTTTGCCAGGGGCGGCATATACCTAACCTCCCCAAATTTCTTCACAGAGAATTACTACTCCAACCATTTTTCCTGGAGCAACCGGTTTAATCCGGAGCAAACAGTCAAAGTAAGAGGTGGAATAAACATCCCAACCCGCCGGTTACAGCTTACGGGCGAAGTAAGATTACTGAATGAATACATCTTTTGGAACCAAGAGGCACTTCCACAGCAAAGCAATGAATTTATACAGCTTATACAGGTGAAATTAAAAAAACATTTCCAGCTCTGGAATCTTCACAGTCGCAATGAGATGAACTATCAGATTACCAGCCATGACCGGATCATACCTGTTCCCGAGTTTTCAATTTATAGCTCCAACTACTTCGAAAACACATTGTTTCAGGTACTGTTTTTCCAGATCGGCTTTGATATCAGGTATCATACATCCTACTATGCACCAGATTTCATGCCAGCCACAGGACAGTTTTTCATCCAGCGCGAACGCCAAATCGGGAATTACCCTGTGGTAGATCCATTTGTAAACTTCCACCTTAAACGCGCCAATATTTTCGTCAAATATGACCATGCAAATATGGGCCTTATTGACAACAACTATTTCCACACCATCGGGTATCCCATAAACCCGGGCGGTTTGAGGTTTGGTGTTTCGTGGAATTTTTACGACTAACCAACATTCCACTTTTGCCTGCCAATCAATAAATTAATATATTTATACCCAACATGGCCGTAGGCTTTGCATTTTCAGCAATGCACAAAATTATTGACAACGGCCGGCAAAATATTTCTATGGGAAAGATTTTTACTACAACTATAATAATTCCTGTCTTGCTGTTATCAGGTTGCTTTTCGGAAAAAAAAGAGGTGGCAGGAGAGGACTCAATTGAACTCTCCAAAAGAGACCTGAATGCTATAAAAGAAGAAGGTGTTGTAAGGGTGGTTACCAACTACAACTCTACGAATTACTTTGTCTACAAAGGCACTCCGATGGGCTACCAGTTAGAACTTCTTCAGGAATTTTCGAACTACCTGGGGCTCAAGCTGGACATCATAGTAAACAATGACCTTTCAACCAATTATGAAAACTTAAAATCAGGAGCAATAGACATAATAGCCAGCAACCTTGCTGCAACACTTGAAAAAAACGAAGGCATAAAATTCACCCATCCCCACAGTTTCAGCAGACAGGTTTTGATTCAGCAGAGATATAAACCGGATACAGAGTCCTCCGGCAACAGAGAATACAACACCCTCATCCGTAATCAGCTTGATTTAGCAGGTGAAACCATTTATGTGCAAAAAGAATCGGCTTATGCCAAACGATTGCGTAACCTGGCACAGGAAATCGGGGACAGCATAAACATTGTGGAAATTGCTGACTATGAAGTGGAACAGCTGATAGGCCTGGTTGCCAGCGGAGAAATCAAATATACTGTTTGTGACGAAAATCTGGCACGTGTAAATCTTAACTATTATCCCAATCTGGATGTGGAAACCGCCATCAGCTTCCCACAGAAATTATCATGGGCAGTTCGCTCAACCTCTCCGGATTTAGTGAATGTAATCAACAACTGGCTGATCAGCTTTAAAAAAACATCCAGATATAGCCGGATTTATCAAAAATATTATCTCAACAAACGCTCAGTACATCTTGTGGACGAAGGTTTTCATTCCATCAAAGGAGGCCAGGTTTCCGACTTTGACGAAATAATCAAAGAAGAAAGTAATAAATTCAACTGGGACTGGAGATTGATTGCCTCACTGATATATCAGGAATCAAGATTTCTTCCAAGAGCCGAAAGCTGGGCCGGTGCCCGGGGACTCATGCAGTTAATGCCGGCCACAGCCAATCGCTTTGGTGTGATCAATACCGATATACCCCGTGAAAACATCAGAGGAGGTGTAGAATTTCTGAGATGGCTGGATGAAAGGCTAAAGTCAAGGGTAGAAAACCCGGAGGAACGCATTAAGTTTATTCTGGCCTCCTATAATGTTGGGCTTGGGCACGTGCTGGATGCGATGAATCTGGCAGAAAAATATGGCAAAAATCCGTTGGTTTGGGAGAATAACGTGGATTATTATTTACTACACAAGTCTGAGCCAAAATACTTTAACGATCCTGTAGTTAAGTATGGATATTGTCGCGGAGAAGAACCCTATCACTACGTAACAGAAATTCTTGAAAGATATGACCATTATAAAAATGTAATGGAGTAATCAAAGTTTCCGGATCATTTCAAGCATCTCACTAAGTATCATGGCTGTTGCTCCCCAAATAATCCTGCCTCCTGCATCAAAATAAGGGGCTTCAACATAGGTTCCGTTGATTTCTTTGGAAAATTGTTTCACATTATCTTCACGAAGCAATAAATCCAGAGGCACCTCCATTATTTCTTCTACTTCGGTGGGATCGGGAGTAAATTCGGGGTAGTAATCAATCCATCCTACCTGAGGATAAACATAAAAATTACTGTTGGGAATATACAAGGGTGTGAGCGCACCAATTACTGAAACGTCATCCGGAACAATTCCAATCTCTTCGTTACTCTCACGCAGAGCAGTTGAACAATAGTCCTGATCTTCTTCCTCATACTTTCCCCCGGGAAAACTAATCTGTCCACTGTGAACACCATCATAAACCGGACGTTGAATAAAAGGCAGAAACCACTTTCCTTCCCGTGGAAAAAACAAAATTAAAACACTACTTGGACGGGCCAAAGCAGGATCAGGCTCACTGAATCCGGTAAACCGCACACTGGGGGCCATTAACTCATGTGCCGATTCTCCGGGCAACGGACCTTCAAGAAGTTGTTTTAATCTTTCTATTTGCATTTGATTATTAGTGAATAGTCAGTAGTTTAATAGCAAGTAACCTTGATTACCAGCCTCTTAAATCCATCAAAGAGGAAAATGGATCCTCTTTGATCAATTCAACTTCAATTCTTGAGGAATCAGCCCAGTTCGGCAACAGCCTTTCTCAGGCGTAAAACCACCTCCTTTTTCCCGAGTATTTCAATAATGGTAAACAAATCCGGGCCAAAACTGCCTCCTACCAATGCCAAACGCAAAGAATTCATCACCCCGCCAAAATTCATTCCCTTCTCACTGATCAGGGCTGACACCTGCTCTTTTAACAAATCAGCCTCCCAATCGATTAAAATGCCATCAAAAAAATCAGCCAACAATTCCATAAATTCAGGAATTTCTCCCTTCCATCTTTTTTTCACTACTTTAGGATCATAAGATACTGGCGCTTTAAAAAAGAATTCAGTCTGCTCCCATAATTCCGGAACAAAACTAACCCGTTCTTTAACCAGAGAGACGATGCGGGCAAGAAAATCTGTCGGCGGTGGAACTATCCCTTTTTCTATCAACACAGGTCCAAAAAAGCCTGCTAAAATTTCATCTGAAGTATTGATCAGGTACTGATGGTTGAACCATTTGGCTTTTTCAGGATCAAAACGGGCACCCGCTTTATTTACTCTGTCAAACGAAAAAGCCTTAACCAACTCCTCCCTGGTAAAAATTTCCTGTTCGGTTCCAGGATTCCAGCCCAATAGAGCCAGCATATTAATAAATGCTTCTGGAAAATATCCTTCTTCCCGATATCCGGCAGATACTTCTCGGGTTTCAGGATCTGTCCATTCAAGGGGAAAAACAGGAAATCCAAGTTTATCTCCGTCGCGTTTACTCAGCTTTCCTTTACCCTGAGGTTTGAGTATAAGCGGTAAATGAGCAAAAACAGGTTTTTCCCAGCTAAATGCTCGATATAACAAAACATGCAAAGGCATCGAAGGCAGCCATTCTTCACCACGTATCACATGAGTCACCTCCATTAAGTGATCATCTACAACGTTGGCCAAATGATAAGTAGGCATTCCATCGGCTTTAAAGAGTACTTTATCGTCCAGATCGGAAGTACGAAACGACACTTTACCACGTATCATATCTTCATCGTCCACCACTTCTGCCTGTTGGGGCATTTTAAAGCGAATGACATAAGGTGCTCCATTCTTGAGAAGATTTTCCACCTCTTCGCCTGACAAAGAGAGTGAATTTTTCATGGAAAGCCGGGTATGGGTATCATAAGAGAAGGTACGTCCCTCACTTTCGGCCTCTTTACGAGCTAAATCCAATTCCTCAGAAGTATCAAAAGCATAATAGGCATGTCCTTTCTCCAGAAGTAAATCAGCAAATTCCCTGTATTGGTCTTTTCGCTCACTTTGACGGTAGGGGCCATAATTGCCTCCCTGTACCGGGTCTTCATCAAATTCCAGCCCGCACCATTTCAACGATTCTATAATATATTCTTCAGCCCCCTTTACATAACGTGTCTGATCGGTATCCTCAATGCGCAGGATGAAAGTCCCTCCACTTTGACGGGCAAAAAGATAGTTAAACAACGCTGTTCTAACCCCGCCCATGTGCAGCGGGCCGGTAGGACTGGGTGCAAACCGAACGCGGACTGATTTATTATCGCTCATAAAGATATTTTATAATTTCTGTTTTTCCTTTTCGCAAAGATAGGAAAACGACAAGAATTTTATAAACCTTACGGAGGGATAACTTTTTCTACTTCGATGCAACAAATCCATTATTTCTTAAATCCTTTGCCACTTTCCGGGCCAGTCTAAAGGTAAGGGGCTGATCACCGCCCAGGATACCACTAACTTTAGATCGAGCCATCCAGACAGGCTTCAATGAGTCACGATCAACCAGATAACAATAAAACTTAGCATTAGGATCTTCATCGTAAAGAACAAAATTGGATTCATCATTGTAAGTAGTCCTGGAGGTACGCCAATAATCATCCAGATTTACCACCAGAATTCCATCAATTTCATAATGATCCAACCGTTTAAGGAAATCCTCATAGGCTATGGGCTCATTATGTTCAAAGATTAAACTGCTCTGTGCAACAATTGTTTTTTTGTCTGCCAGATTACGAATCAGACTCTCTTCAATTTGCTTCCGTAATCTAGAATCTCTAAACGAGTTAAACTTCCCTTTTAAATAAGCATCGTAAGTATCTCTATCCAACCCGGAGAGATCCATCTTCTCGCCCACAAATACGGGCAGCAGTCTCTGATAGGATGAATGGTCGTCTCCAACCACAGTGGAAGACAGATTACCCATTGCACAACCAGCCAAAAGCAGAGGCAATGTTAAACCAATAAAAAAGAAGATCTTTCTGAAAACTGAACCTATGAAGTTCGGAAAAATAAAAAATTGAAGATTCAAAATCTGAGGGTAACCGAAAAAAGAAGACTTGAATGTCTTTTTCATAATTTTATTTTTTAGGGTTTTGAGAATAAGTTATCGTTATTACGTTAAACAAAGTCCATACCAAAGCATGACAAAAAGCATATTTTTTGGTATTTATTACACTAATTCATCTACTTTCTTTCAACCCAAATCACAAAACGCTCTCTATCAATTAATTGATAATCGAGTTTGATTTTTGAGTGCTGCAATAGGGACTTAATTTGAAGCCTTTAAATGGGGCGATAAGAAAATCGTCCCTCCTTATTCAGCGTGTCTTTGTTTTGAGATTGCTTAGGGCTGAGCCCTCGCAATGACCTACTCTCCCCTTAATATGAAGAGATCTCTTTTCAAAAAATTCGTTTCTCAGGACAATCAATAGTAATTATTAATAAAAAAGCCTGCCGGAAAGATCCGACAGGCTTTTAGTTACACTATAGCACAATAAATCATCCGCATTTTGAAAATCCGCAACTTTGACAAATCAGACATCCCTCCTGATAAACCAATTTGTCAGACTTGCAATTTTCACAATTGCCTTTTTTCACTTTGGTTCCGTTGGGAATATACTTTTTAAGAGCACGTTCTACTCCGTTTTTCCAGTTATTGATATTCTCATTATCCAGCTGAAGACCTGCAACCAGATGCAGGGCATCTTCAATGGGCATACCGTGACGCAACACACCGGAAATTAGTTTGGCATAGTTCCAGAATTCCTTGTGGAATTTAAACGAAAGTCCTTCAATTGTAGTTTTATATCCCCTTTTATTCACATATTGAAAATCATATCGGGAAGTACCATCGTTGTCTCTGCTTTTAATGATATATCCCTTCTGCACTGACTTAGGCAGGAGAATCCCGTCCTCATCATCAGCCAACCCGGTAAAAATCTCATACGGACGACCATCCAGCCGGCCTACAAAAGCAATCCACTTCTCTTTATTATTCTGAAATCTGACTACATCCGCCTCCAGCACCTCAGGTCTTTTCTTCGGGAATTTGGAAGATTCTTCATCTTTTTTCTCCGAATTATTGATTAAAACACCGGCCCGTGAACCATCACGATAAACGGTAACTCCCTTACAACCGCTTTTCCAGGCTTCTACATACAGCTGCCCAACCAACTCTTCGGTGGCCGATGAGGGCAGATTAATTGTTACACTAATCGAGTGATCAACCCATTTCTGCACCTGTCCCTGCATGCGTACTTTGCTCATCCAGTCAACATCGTTTGAGGTAGCTTTATAGTAAGGAGATTTCTCTATCAATTTATCAAGTTCGGTCTGAGAATAATTTTTCGTAGTATCAATATTGTTGGCTTTCATCCAGGTCACAAATTTGTGATGAAAGACAATATATTCCTCCCAGCTGTCACCAACTTCATCAACAAAATCCACACGCACCTCAGGGTCGTTGGGATTAACCTTCCGACGACGCTTGTAAACGGGTAGGAAAACTGGCTCGATACCACTGGAAGTTTGAGTCATCAGACTGGTCGTTCCGGTAGGAGCAATTGTCAGCAGAGCAATATTTCGTCGACCATGTTTTTTCATTTCCTCATACATATCGGGATCGACCTTAGCCAGTCGCTGGATGAATGGATTCTGCTTTTCTTTTTCAGCATTAAAAATAGGAAAAGCTCCACGCTCTTTGGCCAACTCTACAGATGATTTATAAGCGGCCACAGCCAATGACTTGTGCACTTCCACTGAAAAGTCCGTTGCAATATCACTGCCATAGCGCAATCCCAGTCCGGCCAGCATGTCTCCTTCACCGGTAATACCTATTCCGGTACGTCGCCCCTCTTCAGCCTTTTTGCGGATGTTGAGCCAAAGATTTTTTTCAACTCTTTTAATTTCCTCTGCTTCAGGATCAGCAATGATCTTCTCAAGGATGCCGTCAATTTTCTCCAGTTCCAGATCAATAATATCATCCATAATTCTTTGAGCATAACCAACATGCTCTTTAAACAAATCGAAATTAAAGCTGGCATTGTCAGTAAAAGGATTATCTACATAAGAATACAAATTAATGGCAATAAGGCGACAGCTGTCGTAAGGGCATAGAGGAATTTCACCGCAGGGATTGGTACTCATGGTGCGATACCCCAGATCGGCATAACAATCAGGTACAGACTCCCGAATAATGGTATCCCAGAATAGAATTCCCGGCTCTGCAGATTTCCAGGCATTGTGCACCACTTTTTCCCAAAGCTCCCGGGCATTAATATTCTTCTTCACTCTGGGATCGACAGAATCCACAGGATATTGTTGCTGATATTCTGTGCCATCAACCACCGCCTTCATGAACTCATCATCAATTTTCACAGAAACGTTGGCACCTGTTACCTTTCCCTGCTCCATCTTGGCATCTATAAACTTCTCAGAATCGGGATGCTTAACAGAAACGCTCAACATCAATGCTCCACGGCGTCCGTCCTGGGCAACTTCGCGCGTAGAATTTGAAAAACGCTCCATAAAAGGAACAATACCGGTAGAAGTTAAAGCAGAATTCTTAACTGGTGAACCTTTGGGACGAATATGTGACAAATCATGCCCTACTCCACCCCGACGTTTCATCAATTGCACCTGTTCCTGATCAACTTTCATTATTCCTCCATAGGAATCGGAAGGACCCTCATCACCAATTACAAAGCAGTTTGAAAGAGATGCAACCTGATGTGGATTGCCTATTCCCGCCATAGGCCCCCCCTGTGGAACTATATATTTAAACCGCTGAAAAAGACCGAAAAGATCCTCTTCTGACATGGGATTAGTATATTTCTTTTCAATACGGGCAACTTCTCTGGCAAGACGCCAATGCATATCCTCAGGAGTCAACTCATAAAGGTACCCCTGCGAATCCTTAAGAGCATATTTATTTACCCATACGCGGGCAGCCAGTTCATCACCCTCGAAATATTCAAGAGCTCTTTGAAAAGCTTCTTCGTTCGTGTAGGTTTTCTCACCTTGCACCTTGGTTCTGAGGTCTACATCTGCTTCTGCCATGATGATCAATTTTAAATTAAAGGTCTGATAAATTGTTTATTAATCTTTTTTAATACTTTCTGATTGACGAGTGCAAGTTAGAAAAGCTTTTCTTTTGAGACAACTAATTTTTATCAACAATCTGAAAAGTTGTCCAAATCAAAAAGCTTTTTTATTGATTTACTGACAACTAACAACTAACGTCATTATCAAAAGTTTTCCAAAATGAAAATTTAAAGATTATTTAAAGATTTTTTTAATCCACAAATTGGAAATATCAAACTTCCTGTAGAAGACGGGAAAACAGCAGACTTACAACAATAATTAACAAATTGAAAGAGGAAACCCATCATAATTTTCCATTTTTTGGAATAAGGTGATAATTCTGTTGATAACCTCAAAAAAGAAGTGAAAATAAGAATTCGAGACTGAAGCCTGTCAGAAGGTACAAGAATATTCAAAAACAGTTGCCATTAACACCTCAGTTGGTCAGGAATAGCGAATCAGATAGTCAGTTTATAGAATTATCGTCGGGTGGAAAACACCTCATCCATAATTATGCGGGTGGCACCACACATAGATTTAACATACGAGGCGGCAGCAGAACCGGATTCCATACGTTGTTGATCATTTTCTCTGAACCCCTCAGCCAAAGAAAAGAAATCATCATAATTATCCATTGAGAAACCACCACCCCATTCGATCAAATCGCGTGCTTCCTTAAATTTTTGATAACGCGGGCCAAAAAGGACAGGAATTCCATAAGTTGCTGCCTCCAATGTATTGTGAATGCCTTTTCCAAACCCTCCTCCAATCCATGCCATATGACCATAACGATAAATGGCCGATAACAATCCTATAGTATCAACAATCAGAACCCGGCCTTCGCTTTGTGCGGAGTCCTCAACCTGAGAAAACCTGAAAAAAGGAACATTAAGTTTATTTTCTATTTCCCTGACATGACTTTCATGAACCTCATGAGGAGCAATTATCATTTTAACTCCGGACGGAGCCTGATTAATGTAACGAATAAGAATATCCTCATCAGCGGGCCAGGTACTGCCTGCCACAACAATCATTCCGGCATCCTGTGCAAATCTGCGGGCAACCGGAACCTCGCTGGCTTTTTCAACAATAGCAGTTACCCTGTCGAAACGGGTATCTCCTGCAACCACATAATTGTCATATCCAATACTTCGAAGCAGTTCTCCGGAAATTTCATCCTGCACATAAAATTTGCTCACAGCTTTCAAAGCCTTTTTAAACCAGCTTCCATACCATTTAAAAAACAATTGCTTTTCTCTGAAAATAGAAGAAATACTATAAATGGGAATGCGATGGGCTGACAACACACTGAACAAATTGGGCCAGAATTCATACTTCACAAAAAGAGCAGCTTCAGGAGTAACTATTTTAAGCAGCCTGCGTGCATTGCGCCGGGTGTCGGAAGGCAGGTAGCAAACTACATCAGCCAGGTCATAATTTTTGCGGACTTCATACCCGGAGGGCGAAAAAAAAGTTAGCAAAATCTTCTTACCCGGAGATTGCTGTTTTAAAGCCTCAATAACCGGTCTTCCCTGCTCAAATTCGCCCAGTGAAGCACAATGAATCCAAATCACAGAAGATTCATTTTTCAATTTTTTTAGCTTTGCCCAGATTTCTCTTCTCCCCAGTAAAAGAAGTTTTGCTTTTTCATTAAACAATGCTGCAAAAAAAACAGCAAGTGAAAACAAACGAACGCCGGTGGTATAAAGTAAACGCATGGAAAAGGAGAGTTAGAAATAATCTGAACCGGCTTCAAAAACCGGTTTATTTAGTCTGAATTATTCACAGAAGATTGCTTCACTTCTTTTACAATGAAACAAAAAAGCAGAATTGAAACCCTATAAAGAACCTGAACTAAAAAAACCGTCGGACGCAGCATCAATGCATAAGTCCGACGGTAAAATATCACAAAATTTTTTAACCGCGAATAGCCTTAATACCAGGCAATTCTTTGCCTTCAAGATATTCCAGCAAAGCTCCACCGGCTGTAGAAATATAAGAAACTTCGTCAGCCAGACCAAATTGGTTTATACATGCAACGGAATCACCTCCTCCTATCAATGAAAATGCACCTTTCTTTGTTCCTTCTGCAATAGCATCAGCCACTGCACGAGAACCTTTTACAAAAGATTCCATTTCGAAAACACCAACAGGTCCGTTCCACAGAATGGTCTTAGAATTCTTAATTACTTCCTGGAAAGACTTAATAGACTCCGGTCCTGCATCAAGTCCCATCCAACCCTCAGGAATCTGATCAACAGGCACAAGCTTGGTCTCAGCATTATTATCAAAAGCATCAGCAGCTACAACATCAACTGGAAGGTAAAGATTTACTCCTTTTTCTTTGGCCAATTTTTCAATTTTAAGAGCCAGTTCCAGATATTCGTTTTCACAAATGGAAGCCCCGACATTACCACCATGAGCTTTTACAAAAGTATAAGTCATTCCACCTCCTAAAATAAGGTTATTTACCTTGTCAAGCAGATTTTCAATGATCGTAATCTTAGTAGATACTTTAGCTCCTCCCATGATTGCCGTAAAAGGTCTGTCGGGTGCCTTCAGAACTTTATCGAGACTTTGAAGCTCCTGTTCGATGAGAAAACCAAACATTTTATTGTCTGCTTCAAAGAAGTCTGCAATAACAGCTGTAGAAGCGTGCGCACGATGCGCGGTTCCAAAAGCGTCATTCACATAAACATCGGCCAGAGAAGCAAGATCCTTGGAAAACTGCCGTTGCTTTTCCTTCATCTCGGCTTTGGCTGCTTTTTTCTCCTCTTCCGATGCGTCATCCGTCAATTTAGGCTTACCTTCTTCCTCAAGATGAAATCTAAGATTTTCCAGCATCAAAACCTGTCCGGGCTGTATAGATGCCGCTTTTTCTTTGGCATCAGGACCAACAGAATCTTTGGCAAACACTACTTCCTCTCCAAGCAGTTCGGACAATCGTCCCTGAACATGCTTCATGGAAAAATCCGGATTAAATTTTCCTTTCGGACGTCCCAGGTGTGACATCACGATTACAGAACCTCCATCCTTAATGATTTTTTTTAACGTAGGCAAAGCTGCTTTGATACGTGTATCATCAGTAATTTCAAACTTTTCGTTGAAAGGAACATTGAAATCAACACGAACAATGGCTTTTTTTCCTGAGAAATTGTAAGCTTCAATTTTCGACATAATATTAAAGAATTATAGGGTTTCTATCCAAACCTGAGTTTTTTCGACTCACAAAGATACAAAAATCGGAATCGAATCGGGAAAAATTTTGAAGGTGTTTTCAAGCCGGAAGCTAAAAACCCTGAAGCCGGAAGTTCAAAAACCCGGATAAGAATGAATTAATCAATGTGCTGTACGATTTGGAACATTCAGCCATTTGACTGTCGACCGGGATGTCCATTTAAGATTAACAAGATCAACATTCTGAAGCAATAATAAGCCGGGAGTACATCCTTCTTCCAGTTTTCCCAGTCCTGAAATTCCGATCAGTGCAGAAGCACGGGCAGTAACAATAGAAAGAGATTCTGCCAGACTAATCTGATCATTTGTCTGATTTTTCATTCGTTCAAGCAAAGTTCCATTTCCGGAAAAAATATTTTGTTCCGGAACATCGTTTTCTTCAGAAGAAAACTGAATTAGCTGAGGCAAAGATGTCAAAACAAGTTCCGGATTTATTGCTTCCTTTACCCCCAGGCAAAGGGTTCCGTCCCGAAAGTGACGGTTCAAAGATAGTTTGTCCAAAGAAATGCCGGCAGCCGTTACATCCAAATAAACATCGATAAAAGCGGGACATAAAATCCCTGCATAAAAACGAGTAAACGGCTGTTCTTTAAAACCATTTTTAAAACGCGAAACAGATTCAATACAGCCATCATCCAGAATTGAAACTACAGGCCATTTCAATAATTCACCCCGTGGGGATAACATATAATGGGCGGCAAACCTGTTAACGGACATTAACTTCATTCTTTATTAATTCAAGATCAGGAACCGAATCTTCTTCAAGTCCCAGGTATTCCAGTCGGATGCTTGAGAATTCCACCGCACTGGTCGTTGTAGTATCATGTTTAAATAAAAACCCCGACACCTCAATTACAGGGTTCGCTGAATCAATGTCATTTACAAGTGTTACAGGCTTTCTCTCAAAGGATTTGGTTAGACTTACCGAAACAGTATCGGCAGTGCTGTCAGCATATAAAGTAATCATCTCACTGGTAGCATTTTTACTCATATCCGGTCTCAAAAACCTATAGAATCCTGAAAGTCTTATTCTGCCTCCCATAAGAGAATCGATGGGAAAGCTAAATGGCAAACGACGATCTGCAGAATCCTTCACATTAACCGACATCTTTCTTTCGAGCTTCCATAAATCTTTAACCCCGGGTAAACTATCCCTTACCTCGCTGGCAGATTTAATGAGTTTATTCAGTTCGGCTTCACGCTGGGTAATCAGCAAAATAACCTTATTATATACATCCTGATAGTGAAAAGGGTGTGCAACATACCATTTACGGATGGTGTCAAAATCTTCTGTGGTAAGGTTGTATTTCTCAAGTACATCCTTATAATATGCAGGTGCAATATCTTCTGCATTCTCGCTATCCACTTTAAAGCTACGATTGGAAAGCACACTTTCGGAAATATAGAGATCAGCCAGGATTTCAGCCATTTCGTCCTTGTCGGGAAATTCTCCGGGAATCTTCTCCCTGGGACTGCATGCTCCAAAGAAAAAAACACCTGCAAAAAAAACAACAAGAGCTATGAATATTTTAAAATCGTACATACAACAGGAACCATTAATAATAAACACAATCGTTAAGTCACATTCCTCAAGCCTGAAAATTCACAATTATCTCTGCAATTCGGCCGGCGGTATTCCCGTCCCATAATTCAGGTATTTTTCCTTTCTTCAAATTCCCTGCCAGACAATCATCTACAATTGCCCCGGCCGTCTTTAGATCCTTACCGGCAAGAAAGTTTGTACCCAGTTCAATTGTAACAGGACGCTCGGAATTTTCCCTTAATGTAATGCAGGGAACTCCCAGCCAGGTACTCTCTTCCTGCAATCCTCCACTATCGGTAATCACCAGACGGGCAGACTTCAAGAGCTTTTGAAAATCAATATACCCCAAAGGCTCAAGAAGCTTCAAGCGGGGAAAATCCCGGCAAACAGAATTTGTATCCAGTCCGGCATTAATCATTAATTTTCGGGTTCGAGGATGCATAGGAAACAAAACCGGAAGATTCATCGATAAATTCTGTAACCAAACAATAATTTCCCTGAATCTTGAGATATTATCAACATTTGAAGGACGATGTATTGTCACAAGTGCAAACCTCTTTTTCTCCATCTGCAATCGTTCCAAAATCCCGGAATCATTAATTGCATCTGTGGCAAATACCAGACTGTCAATCATTATATTTCCCACAAAATGAATCTGACTCCCGGGTATCCCTTCATGTCTGAGATTTCTGAGCCCTGATGCTTCAGACACAAAATGCAAATCAGCAACAGCATCGGTGGCCAGCCGGTTAATTTCCTCAGGCATGGTACGATCAAAACTCCTGAGGCCCGCCTCCACATGTGAAGTACGGATACCTCTTTTTACAGCAACAAGTGAACAAGCAAGGGTTGAATTAACATCGCCCACCACAACCACATCATCAGGCAGCAAATTGTCAAGCACCTCATCAAAACGAGACATAACAGCAGCTGTCTGATGAGCATGATTGCCATTGCCTGCGTTCAGGTTATAAATTGGTGGTGGTAATCCGAGATCTTTAAAAAAAACCTCACTCATGACATCATCGTAATGCTGGCCGGTATGCACCACATCAACTTCAATATCCTTGATAGATGAAAATGCCCGCCAAAGTGGTGCTATTTTAATGAAATTGGGACGTGCCCCTGCCACCAGGACTACCTTTTGCATGTTTTATATTATTTGCCATCGCCACGCACCATGGTACGTATAGTTTTCAGAAAAATTACAAAATCAAGTTTCAAAGACCAGTTGTCGATGTATTGAAGATCCATTTTCATCCACTCATCAAACGGGATATTGTTTCGTCCTGACACCTGCCACACACAGGTAATTCCAGGCTTCATGGAAAGCCTGCGTAACTGCCAGCTTTCGTATTGCTTCACCTCATCCGGCAGCGGTGGACGGGGACCAACAACAGACATATCTCCGGTAAGAACATTAAAAAACTGTGGCAATTCATCCAGGCTTGTTTTACGTAAAAACCTGCCAACTCTGGTAATCCGGGGATCATTGGTCATTTTGAATACCGGACCATCCATTTCATTTTGTTCCATCAGTTTATTTTTCAATTCCTCAGCATTGGTAACCATAGTCCGGAATTTATATACAAGGAATTTCCTCCCCCTTAATCCTACCCTCTTCTGTGCAAAAAACACAGGGCCTCTCGAATCAATCTTTATTGCCAGAGCAAGAAATATAAACACCGGGGAAAATACCACCACCACAAAGGCAGAAAACAGAAAATCAAACACATCCTTTATCCTCAATTCAAGATAGTTGAGAGGAGTATTTGATATGGTTAACATAGGGGTAGTTCCAAAATAATGCAAATGGGTCTTGTTCGTAAGCATATTAAAGAACGAAGAATACATACGAAAAACAACACCAACATCAGAAGTTATCAATAACAATCGCTCAATCTCTTTTTGATCAGGAACCTCTTTACAGTATATAAGCTCATCAATGGTTTTGTCCCTCAAAAGTTTCTCAATGTCGGTATCTTCGGAGATAAAAGGAGCTACTGACCCAAATTCCTGTTGGAGATCTTCAGTGCCGATAATGGCAGAAACACGATAACCCCACTCTTTCATTTTCACCATCTGGCGCAGGAAGCTGCGGGCACTTTTATCTCCGATCACCACAACATTGGAGGTATTAAATCCCTTGGCGCGGGCGCGCTTCAGCAAAGAATAATTTACAATTTTAACCGCAAAAGTTATTGCCAGATTTATGCCTCCAAAAATTAATAATTGACGTAAACCAATAGAATGGAGATCAAATGCCCAAACTGCCACAGCCAGGAAAGCAGTTCCTGCAACTGCAAGACTGATGCAGCCAAACAGAACAGCTGAATAAGGTCTGGATCGATACAGCTGATTCAAACGAAAAGTTCTGGCAAGAATATACCATAATGCCACAATAATAAAGTGCAATATGATGGAATCCTTATTCTGAAATGGTTCTATGTACCCCTGCTCTGTAAAAACTGCAATATTATAACTTACCACAGCTATTAAAGCATCAATTATGGCAAGAAACCGATTAACAACTTTAGCCTTTTCTCTTAACATGCTTTCCCTTTAATCAGAATCCTCAAATTTATATTATTTATTATTTTTTTACAACTTTAAAAAAGCTGATAAACAACAGCTGTTTTAAAACCAAAAGACCGGTAAATTTTTCCTCCATCGTAAAACAAATCAGCTCTTACCGAAAGTCCTTTGACTGTTTTCGGAATCCATGAAATACCTGTCATCGAATACCACTGATCCCGGCCACCTTTAAACCAGTAGTCCTGATCCTCATTCCATGTATACCGTCCCGGGTATTGTTCAAAATAAGTCCCAAAATTTCTCGACCAGGTGAGTTTCATTCTCCAGATAAAATTATCTGTTAAGCGTCCCTTTCCACCCAGATGCAAAGCAGTGAACCGATCGTTTTTAATCCATACACCATGATTAAAAGTCATTTGAGGGTGAGCTTCCAAAAGCTGAGCCCGGGTAAGATTTAAGGGGCTGCCCATTATATGTTGCTCTCTGCTCCATCCGGCAGGATAAAGTCCGTTATTCATATACCCGTCACGTCCTCCAAAATCATTTCCCTGATTGAGTTCATCTTCAAGAATATCCTTAAATTCCTCAAGAGATAATTCATGATCCGGTTCAATACCAAAATTTTCGGAAACAAAAGAATTTTTGTCCTCCACCTGCTTAGGAAAAATAATTCCATTGAGATAAGGGTCAGGTGTTCCGTTCCCACTTTGATAAGTAGTCTGAATCCACTCGAAAGTAAGATTCTCAAGCCAGGATCCTTCATCACGATGCCAATCCACCCCCAAAACATGGTCGGAGTTCCCCTGCCAAAAAAGCATTCCTGATCCATCGGAAAAAGGAATCTGGTAATAAAAATTAATGTGTCCGTCGGATAACTGAACAGAGGTACCAAAATCATAAAGCCCCATATGGGCACCTGCTGCATTGGTAGCTTCACCACCACCTATTTTTTCACTGCCCGTACCAAAGAAAGTAGGCCAGAAATCAACAGGAATCTCCTGTCCGTTGGGTCGGCTTCCACCAAACAGCGCACTGTGATTCAGACCGCCATAAGGCTTCCACTTGCCAAGATTAATCCTCAAATAACCATACTTCTCATGCAACAACACATCTCCGTTCAATGGCTGATCGGTGAGCCATCCCTGGGAAATACCACCCCGTACCTCTGCAATTCCACGGGTATAAGGAATACTGGTATATTCTGAAAGTTCAAAGGTAATTCTGGGAATTGGACGATAGTTATTTCCATACAGATAACTTCCGGTTCCCATGTTAGAATCTGGAAAAATGGGATCAAAAGAGTGCTTACCTGCTTGCAGGGACCAACTCTTGTATTTGAGGTGCCCCCAGCCTTTATGCAGAAAAACCTGACCAAAACCGGTAGCATAATCCATTTCTGCATTTCCGGTTATTTCAAAATCGGATGGAAGTTTCCATTTAATTCGGGCCTCAGCGGTCATCAGGGTCTGACTCCCTGCAAGATTATTCCAGCGGCCTTCCTGCAATGCCACCGACCACATGGGAGGTAAATCGCCAGTATGCAAAAGGCTCTGAAAAGAGTTTTGCATGTTAACATCAACACCATCCTGTCCCTTTGCCTGCGACAAAAGGTTAAGGCATAATAAAAGAGCGACCGCTAATCGTATTGAAGTAGCCATAATATCCTGGGTAATGGTATCCGGTGCAAAGATAATTTTTTTTTATGCCCCGTAAAAAGAAGAAAGCCATTCATGTCACGTTTGACTGAATGGCTTTTCTTATTGTTCTATTTTTTAATTTTAAACCACTTATACACATGAGAAAAACATGCCAAAACATAGAAACGTCTGTGTTTTTAAGTTTTTTTAAATAATTCATTTCTTAATCAACTCTATCCAAGCCATGTAATCAAACTATCTTTTTTCATCTTCACGCAGCGAAATGTTCGATTCCGGACGGTCTGTGTACGGAAACAAGCATGCCTGTGAGAAAAAACAGCATTTTAGTAAATCACTTAAAACCGTCCCTCCCACTCTCCATAAAACTCTTCCAGGAACTGCTCCATAAACCGGTGCCGTTTTTCAGCTATAGCCTTTCCGGTTTTGGTATTCATCCGTTCTTTGAGCAACAGGAGTTTTTCGTAAAAATGATTTATAGTTGGCGAAGTGCTATTCTTATACTCTTCTTTTGATAAGTTCAGATCAGGTTTTATCTCCGGATTATACAATTCACGATTTCTAAAGCCCCCATAATTAAAAGCCCGGGCGATACCAATAGCACCGATAGCATCAAGCCGGTCGGCATCCTGAACAATGGCTAGTTCAGGCGAATGGAATTTTTGCTGATGATTACCTCCTTTATAAGAGATGTGACGGATAATTTTTTCCACATGATGAATAATTTCATGAGTAACGTCCAGCCTCTTTAAAAAAGCGGCAGCTTTTCGTGGCCCGGCTTTTTCATCCCCGTCGTTAAACTTGGAATCGGCAATATCGTGAAGCAGGGCAGCAAGTTCGACAACCAAACGATCGCATGATTCCTGTTCAGCAATATTACATGCCATCTTCCAGACGCGTAAGGCATGGAACCAGTCGTGGCCTGATTCGGCCTCAGTCAACTCAGTTTTTACATAATCCATGGTACGGATGATTATATCGGCATTATCTTTCATTTACAATCCCATTATTAAATAAAACCATCAACTTTTAACAGACCTTTATTCTAATCTCGTTGTATCCCTGTTTCAACAAATTGCCTGGCAACTTTTTGCTCCCTTCTCAGATTTAAATCTATCATACACCCATTTTCCCTGCTTCTTCAAAATTATCATTTTTCATCCTCTTTCCCTGGTTTTAATTCAATGTCTTTTCCTTTTTCCAAAAGAAAAGGTCGCAGAATACTTGAAATTGAGGAAGAATTTGATGATATTCAAAAACCAGATAAAGAATTAAATCAATCATTCATGAGCGAATTACTTAACAATTCATTTTACAGAAAAGAAAAGCTCAAAGAGCT
>CAYOFH010000008.1:30752-53599 GCA_964403175.1 uncultured Marinilabiliaceae bacterium | reverse complement strand
TTGTTCCGACCATCTTATCTCCGGAAGAAGGCTCTGTGGCAAGCATCGAAGAGTCAGCTCAGGTACTTTTAGAATGGACTGTTGATGCTCCATTTGCTGAGGATATCTCCTCTTATCAGATTGAATATATTGTGAACAGCGATACATTTCTGGTAGAAAATATTGCTGTACAGCAGTATGCATTAAGCGGACTTCAGTCACTCGACAGTGTTATGTGGCGTGTGGGATATCAGGATGAAACAGGTTTGATCAACTGGTCTTCTGAATCCTCTTTTATCATTCATCGCGGACATCCGATCTACGTGGTGCCCAACGGAACCGGAGACGGATCTTCATGGGCAAATGCAATGGATTTGGAAGCTGCATTGAAGGCAGCTGTAACGGGAGATTCTATCTGGGTTGCAGCGGGAACTTACAAACCGACCAATACAGACGATCGAAATATTTTCTTTGAATTAAAGGAGAATGTGAAGCTGTTTGGAGGTTTTGCCGGAACCGAAACGACATTTTCCGAACGAAATTTGGTTAAAAATCAGACTATCCTGAGTGGTGAAATAGGGGAAGAAGATGTCGATAATGATAATAGCTATCATGTCGTTCAGGTGATTGGAAGCCAGACAGAGCCAATAACCCTAAATACTGTGATTGATGGGCTAATAATTGAAAAAGGGTATGCCGATGAGGACAATATGGATGGGGGTGGTCTCTTATTGGAGTGGGCTTCTCCGATTTTGAGGAATGTTTGGTTTCGAAATAATTATGCTGTCGATGATGGCGGGGCAGTTTATGGAAATTATGAGAGTCAGGCTCAATTTGGGAATGTAATCTTTACGGACAATGAATCAGGTGATGATGGAGGAGCAGTGTCTGCCCAAGGTAATATACAGTTTTATAATTGTGTATGGTACGGAAATATTTCTGGTGCTGAAGGCGGGGCTGTTTACGGTAATAATGCAATTGTAAATAATTCTATCGCGTGGGGGAATTCTGCTGAATGGGGTTACAATGATTTTTCATATTGGGCAGATGTTACCAATTCCATTTACAGCGGCGCCTATAGTGGAGATGATAATATTTCCCAAAATCCTGATTTTGTTGATCCTGCGAATGATGATTTCAGATTAAAAGAGGGTAGTCCTGCCATAAATGCGGGTAGCACTGAGAATGTGCCTGATTGGATGATAACCGATTATCATGGATACTCCAGAATTCAGGAAGATATTGTGGATATTGGCACCTCAGAAGGATGGGTTATTTCTCCTGAACTTAAAACACCTGCTGAGAATTCTTATTTCGAAGCAGATGTTACCAGTGTTTCTTTAGCATGGGGTTGGGGCGACTCAATCCCGGACAATATTAATACTTATGAAATAGAATACACAATTAACGATGGTGAACCTCAAATAATGGAAGATCTTACCGGGTTTGAGTATGAAATGACCGGGCTGTCTCCTGCCGATGTTGTAACCTGGCGTGTATGTAGTGTTGACGAACTGGAATTTCAAAACTGGTCGGATAAGAGAACTTTTACCATTTACCGTAATCAACCGATATATGTTAAACCGGGTGCAAGAGGCAATGGTACTTCCTGGTTGAATGCCATTGACCTGAAAGATGCCTTGAAAATGGCCATTAAAAATGACGAGATATGGGTAGCCGCAGGTACTTATAAACCAACTTATAATACTGACAGAGAGGCTAGTTTTGAATTGAAGAATGGGGTAAAACTGTATGGAGGTTTTGATGGTTATGGATCATCCAGAGAAGACCGCAACTGGTTAAACAATCCGACCATCCTTAGCGGAGATATCGGAGTTGAAAATGATAGTACTGACAACACATTTACAGTGCTTAAAATTAGCAATAACCAGGATTCTCTGCTTGTTGACGGAGTGATTATTGAGGATGGAAATGCAGACAGAAGTTTCAATAATGATGGTGGAGGTTTACTAATAGCCTCTTCCTCCCTAATAACAATACAGAATGTATGGCTTCGAAATAATCATGCTTCTGATGATGGAGGAGCCGTATATGTGGGAAATGATAGCAATCCGAAATTTGTCAATGTTATTTTTTCGGGAAATAAATCCGGAGATGATGGAGGAGCCGTATATGCATCCCATACTTCTGAGTTTTATAACTGTGTGTGGTATGGAAATTACTCAGGCTATTGGGGCGGAGCTGTATATGGAGATGTTAGCATCATAACCAATTCCATTGCCTGGGCTAATGAGGCAGAAAGAGATTATGATGATTTCTATGATGAAGATGAAGTAAGCCATTCCATTTTTAAGAATGCTGATAACAATAATGGTAATACTTCTGAGGATCCGCTCTTTTTAGATCCCCGGAATGCTGTTTTTAATTTAAGTATAGGTTCTCCAGCTATAAATGCAGGTAATAATGAGCTGGTGCCTGAGAGTGTAGATTATGATTTTGCCGGGTTTGATCGTATTTACGGTGAAAATGTTGACTTAGGCCCATTTGAGCATGTTCATCTTGAAAATATTTCCCCATTGCCTCAGGGAAGTGGAACCAAAGAGTTTAATATGTTGGGAATGCTGGAGTTGTCCTGGGGAATTACGGATGGAACTATGGCTCCTGATCTTAATATTCCTGATAATTTTGATTTTCAATTGAAATTATGGAAAGAAGGGGAGGACGAAAATTTATTACAGGAAGGCCCTTTCAGTCCTCAGGACGGAATGCCTGGAACTAACAACAGCACTCATGTTTGGGAACTTGAGAGTGGAAATACTTATTTTTGGAGTATCGGATTGGATTATGGCAGTTACGCTGTTTGGTCCGAACCAACTACCTTTTACATAGGTCACGACCATGCTATAAAAGTGAAAGAAGGCAACAATGGAACAACCGGTAAAACCTGGACCGATGCTTTTGGCTCATTGCCAGAAGCCCTTGATTATGCCATTCCCGGTGATGAAATATGGGTAGCCGCCGGTACTTATTACCCGGTAACTCCTGCTGATCCTAACAACGTGACGCAGGCTGAAAGGGAAGAGGCACTTTCACTCAAGCCCGGACTTCTTGTTTATGGTGGTTTTGCAGGTGATGAATCCAATGCAAGGGATCGTAATCATTTGGAGAACCCCACAATCTTAAGTGGGGATATTGGTGTGCCAGTAGATAATTCAGATAATAGTGTTAATCTCATTCGCAATGAATTTGAGGCTTCTGCACCGCTTCAAGATGGTGCAATTGTCGAAGGGTTCATCTTTGAGGGTGCCACCGGTAGTGCCATTTACAATGTCAATGCATCTCCTTCGGTGGAGTACTCGGTTTTCCGTGATAACCAGGGAGTTTATGGAGGAGCTGTTTACAATGAAAGTTCCAGTCCGCGTTTCTTTAATGTGTTGTTCCACAATAATAAGGCCTCCGAGAATGGAGGGGCCATCTATGCCGATGTAAACTCCAAACCCGAATTGCTTAGTTCTACCATCACTGACAATACGGCGACCACCACCGGAGGTCTTTCCGGGATTTTTGATGTGAAGAACAGTATTGTTTATGGCAATGAGAATGGACAGTTTTCAAATGAAGAATCTGAAGTGGTTTATTCATGTGTGGAAGAAGGCTATGAAGGAGAAGAGAATATCTCTTTCGATCCTATGTGGACAGACCCGGACAATAACGATTATACCCTTCAGGAATTTTCTCCTTGTATCGATCAGGGGAATCAGTCTTATTTTACGGAAATGTTCTCTTACGATCTTGCGAAACAGTCTCGTACGCATTGGATGAATACGGATATGGGTGCTTTTGAGGTACAGGAAATAGGCAAATTAGAGGTGGTGGAAACTTCCATAAGTACTGATTCGCCAGTTGATTTTATAGACTCTCTGTTCCTTCGTTTCAATCAACCAATTGCTCTTGATACTGCTGTTTCTCCTGTTTTTGATCCTGCATTGGAGTTCGAATTGAAAGTTTCGGAGGAAGATTCTACTGTATTGATAATTTCGCATCCCGGACTGCAGGCCTCCTCTGATTACCATCTTGAGTTGCCGGGAGGCCAGGTTTCGCTTGCCAACAATGATAAGATCATACAATGGTTCTTGAATTATGATTTCACAACAAGGTCTTGTATCCCGGTTGCCTTATCAGTTGAGAATCCTGATGTAGCTGTTTGCCCGCGAACCTCGGTGACCCTTGAAGCAGATGTTTCCGGCGATGCCCTGGATTATTTCTGGGTCTTTAACCAGGAGGACACATTGAGCCGCGATGTTGATTCCCTGCTCATAGATACCGTTATGCCTGAAAATGCCGGAGAGTATGTTTTAAAAGTCACCGATTGGTGCGGCACTTCGGATGAAGTAACTGTAAATCTTCAGTATAAATCCGGTACAGAGCTGGTGGTTCCTGCTCCCAAATGGAATACCGTTTATTTTGTGGACAACAATACAGGAAATTTATCCGACTTTAAATGGTATCTGAATGGCGAAGAAGTCGGCACCAAACAGTACTTGGATACGAAGAGTCTGGATTATGGAGAACTTAGCGTGGTCGCTTATGATGAAGCTTCCCAGTGTTTGGTTTACGGAGAGGTGGGACAGTTAAAATCTGCTTCGCTGAAGTCTGCACTCGTTTCGCCCAATCCGGTAGCTTCCGGAAATCCTGTTGATATTGTGTTGCCCGAGATTTCGGAAAAGTCCAGAATCAGGCTTTACGATATGAGAGGCGCTAAACTAATTGATCAGGAGTATGTTGAAAGCAGTATTCTTCAGCTGGAAAATACTGATTTCAGTAGTGGTGTATATCTGTTGCAGATTGAGTACAATGACGGTTTCATCGAAAACAAAAAACTCATTATTGAATAAAATTCTAAAGGCAGCTGTCAGGAAACATTATTTCCTGACAGCTGAAATTTTCTTTCTATGTTTTTCAAACGAATCAATCAAATAACCATGTATAAATATACTTTCGTTTCTTCTCCGGGAAGAGTTCTTTCACTTTTGATTCTTCTTTTAGTACTCTCTACAGAAATATTGGGGCAGAATAATCAGGAAAATGACTCCCTGAAAACAGTTGTAGATCAGTCAGAAAGTCAATCGCGTTTTACGGTAGCAGATACAGAAGAGGAAAATAAACTTTTCTCGATGCTGATTTTTGGTCATGGAGGAATGTTTGAGTGGCAGCATACCAATAATGCTTTGACAATAGACCCTTCAGTTGTGTATGGTGGCGGTCTGGCTTTCAATTTCAGAGTGGTTGACTGGCTGGAAATTTCAGCCGGCGCCGGAATTGGTGTACAGTCTACTGACGCCAAAGTGCAGCAATATTCAGCTTCCATGATGGCTGTAGATAATGAAGGGGATCCTTATGAAAAAAGAGTTAGTGCATCAGGTGTGGAAGAATCTCAACAATACTTATGGGTCGAATTCCCGCTTTTGGTCCGTTTTTTTTACACCGCCGGAAACTGGGATCTCTTTGCAGAGGCAGGCGCCGAATATCGGATGCCGTTTCAAAGCAGCTATGATCAATCGGGTAACTTTTCCCATCATGGTTACTATGAGCAATATGATTTGTTGATAGATGACCTGCTGAGCAGCGGATATTATAATGATTTGCCCAAGTCGCATGAAGAAGAAGAGATTGAAATGAATAACCTTCTGATGCCTTTTGTAGGGCTTGGAGTAGTTTTTCCGGGGAAGAACTCTCATTTATTTCTTGAAGCCCGGTATTACCTTCCTGGTGAAGATCCGTTTAAAGAAAAAAATGATGTTCTTTTTCCCGGACCTGATTATAATGGCAGCCCCTCTTTCTATAACAATCCCAGTGTTATGAGTAATGGAGAGGTATCCTTGTCTGGAATAAAAGGCATTATTGGTATTCGGTTTTAATAAGGGAGTTAAACCAAAGTGTTTTTTTGCTGTTTTTATTACTTAATAATAGATTGTTAGATATTAGATTTAAAACAAATTATATAACACTGATAATCTAAGATTTAATACAAGTAGTTTGGTGATCGTAAGTATGTGTATTCTAGATAGTTGCAAGAGTTTAACTGAATGTTGCACTATAATCTGTTAAATTTTTTGTTATTAATTATGATTGCATTTTGATTTAATTATCAGGCTGTTAGTGTTTTGCAAATCATTTTTTTTATCTAACATAAATTATTATCTTTTTAGAGTGTGCAATTTATGTGATTTCGTTAGTGTTTTGGGTATATCGTTTTAAAAGAGATCACTACTGCCTACTGACTACTGCCTAACAACTAAATTACTTAAATCTCATGTCTAAAAACCCAACGATCTTTTGTAGTATTAAACTCATAAAAATAAAACATTATGGCAAAATTAGAAGAAGGACAGAAAGCACCGGCTTTTACCGGAAAAAATCAGGATGGAAAAGAGATATCACTTGATGATTTCAAAGGACAAAAAGTGGTACTTTACTTTTATCCCAAAGATAATACTTCCGGGTGTACCGCCGAAGCCTGTAACTTAAACGATAACCTTGAGCAGTTTGCTGAAAAAGGATTTAAAATAATCGGGGTTAGTCCAGATAGTGAAACTTCTCACCGTAAGTTTATCGATAAGCACGGATTAAAATTTGATCTGATCGCTGACCCTGAAAAAGAGATTTTAGAAAAATACGGTGTTTGGGCCGAAAAAAAAATGTATGGTAAAACCTACATGGGGGTAGTTCGCACCACCTTCATTATAGATGAAAATGGGGTAATAGAGAAAATCTTTAAAAAGGTAAAAACCAAAGAACATTCTGAACAGATTTTTTCTGAGTTGAATCTTTAGAAATTTTTACAGGTTTCCTTTAATATTTATAGTTATCTTTAACGGTGAAAAAAATATCTGGAAACCATTTTTAGACGCTGTTAGTTAGTGTTTTGTGTGTAGTCCGGATGTTGCACTGATATTTTAACCGCATAACACAGAAAAATCGTATGGCCGAACAACAGGAAAAAACGGACAAGAAAAAAGAAGAAGCCAAAAAGGTAAATGCCGAGAAGCTGAAAGCTCTTCAGCTTACAATGGATAAGATTGATAAAACTTACGGCAAAGGTGCCATAATGCGAATGGGAGAATCAGTGGCAGATAATGTACCGTCATTTTCTTCCGGTTCAATAGGCCTTGACAGAGCATTGGGTGTTGGAGGATTTCCCCGCGGGCGTGTGATTGAAATATATGGTCCTGAATCATCCGGGAAAACAACTCTGGCCATTCATGCTATGGCTGAGGTACAAAAATTAGGTGGAATAGCTGCCATCATTGATGCCGAACATGCATTCGATCGCTTCTATGCTGCAAAACTTGGTGTGGATGTTGAGAATTTACTTATTTCTCAACCCGACAACGGAGAGCAGGCATTGGAGATTGCCGATCAGTTGATTCGATCATCCGCCATTGATCTTGTGGTGGTGGATTCTGTGGCTGCGTTGACTCCTAAAGCTGAAATTGAGGGTGAAATGGGTGAAAACAAGGTTGGCCTTCAGGCACGTCTCATGTCACAAGCCTTGCGGAAGCTTACATCAAATATTAGTAAAACCAATACCTGTTGTATTTTCATCAACCAGCTGCGTGAAAAGATTGGTGTGATGTTCGGTAATCCCGAAACCACTACCGGAGGTAATGCCTTGAAATTCTATGCTTCGGTACGACTGGATATTCGTCGTGTTACCCAGTTGAAAAACGGTGATGAAGTGGTTGGGAATCATACTCGCGTAAAAGTAGTGAAGAATAAAGTGGCGCCTCCTTTCCGTAAAGCTGAATTTGATATTATGTATGGTGAAGGTATTTCCAAAATTGGAGAAATTATTGATATCGGTGTTGAGCATAATATAATCAAGAAAAGCGGCTCCTGGTTTAGCTACGGTGACACAAAACTGGGTCAGGGACGTGAGGCTGTAAAAGATGTTATTCGCGATAATCCCGAACTTGCAGAAGAACTTGAAAAGAAAATTGTGGCTGCTCTGTCTGAAGAGAAAGCTTAGCCTGTCATACACATTACCTGACTTCGTCATAATAGCATTATTGGATTTCCCTAAAAGGGAAAGGTCTTGTTTTTAGAGAACTGATCTATTCATGAGTTTTCGTTAATGAGATAAAACACAGGGCCTGCCGGTTTTTCGGCAGGCCCTGTGTTTTTGTGTCCGTGTTAAGCATAAAATATCAATTAGGGTTATAGAGGTCTCTGAAATATTTGTTCCAGTTTCCGGAGGCAGGAGACAGTATGATAAAAATAATCCCATACTAAGGGGATATAAGCCATGAAAGTGGTGACAGAATATGAAAGTTGGCATTCTTATATTCCGGGAAAGGTGTCACCACGACCTTGATTAGTCCATAATTTTAAGTAGTGATCTTTCTTTTTTTTAAATTAGTATTTTCGTAAGCTTAAAATATCCGGCATTTGATTTTCTAAAAATTTAATCATCTAATTTTTCATGGCAGCCGATTTAAAGAAACTATCCATAAAACTCAAAGGTAAATTATATACTGATGAGGTTCTTCGCACTTTGTATTCCACTGATGCCTCGGTTTATAAAGAAATGCCTCTTGCGGTAGCTTTTCCGGCCGATGAAGAGGATATCAGAACGTTAATTCTTTTTGGGCGGGAAAATAAGTTATCATTAATTCCCCGTACTGCAGGAACTTCTCTGGCAGGTCAGGTGGTTGGAAACGGAATTGTGGTGGATGTCTCTATGACTTTTACTAAAATTTTGGAGGTTAACAGCAGTGAACAATGGGTACGTGTACAGCCAGGGGTCATTCGTGATGAATTGAATATGCATCTGTCTTCTTTCGGACTTTTTTTCGGACCTGAAACATCCACATCCAACAGAGCTATGATTGGAGGAATGGTGGGCAACAATTCTTCAGGAGCGAATAGCTTGATTTATGGTTCTACCCGTGACAACCTGCTGGAAGTTAAGGGTTTTCTTAGTGATGGATCGTTTGTGGAGTTTAAAGATTTGAGTTTTGAGGAATTTCAACAAAAAGTAACGGAACAAGCCCCTGATCTGGAATCAGCACTTTACAAGCATATTTTTGAAATGTTGATAGATGAAAAGGTGCAGAATGACATTATTAAAGAATTTCCTAAATCTTCTATTATCCGCAGGAATACGGGATATGCACTGGACAAACTTATTGAAACGAATGTTTTTCGTAGCAATGGTCCGGATTTTAATTTTGCCAGGCTAATTGCAGGTTCTGAAGGAACATTGATGTTTATTACAGAAGTTAAGCTTAAATGCCATCCTTTGCCGCCTAAATATAAAGGATTGGTTTGTTTGCATTTTAGCTCTGTGGAGGAGGCTCTTAATGCCAATTTGAAGGTGTTGCAACATAATCCATCTGCCTGTGAGTTGATGGATGATTTTATTTTATGCTGCACCAAAAACAACCCTGAATACAAAAAGAAACGTTTTTTCCTAAAAGGAGATCCAACTGCTCTTTTGGTGGTGGAATTTTCCCGTAGTTCAATGCAAGAAATTGAAGATGTTTCTGAAAATTTGATTAGAGATTTAAAAGAATCACGTTTCGGTTATTATTATTCTTTGGTAGTCGGAGAAGATATAAAATCAGTATGGGAACTAAGAAAAGCTGCTCTGGGCCTGCTGTTTACCACTCCCGGAGATGCTAAGCCGGTGGCTGTTATAGAGGATGCCTCCATTGCTGTAGAGGATTTGCCGGCCTATGTGGCTGATTTCAGAAAGTTATTGGATAGTCTCAACCTGACATGTACTTTTTATGGTCATGCCAGTTCCGGTGAACTGCATCTGAGACCGGTAATTAATCTTAAAACGGAGGAAGGTCAGAAACTTTTTCGAAAGATCGCAGAGAAAACATCTGCTCTGGTAAAAAAATATAAAGGATCTCTCAGTGGAGAGCATGGAGACGGACGTTTGCGAGGAGAATTTATCCGGATGATGGTAGGAGAGAAAAATTACAATCTATTTAGAGAGATTAAATCGACATGGGATCCGCAACACCTTTTTAATCCCGGAAAAATTGTGGAAACGCCTCCCATGGATACTCATTTGCGCTATCTTCCCGGAGTTGAAACACCTGACATTGAATCTGTATACGATTTTTCCCGTGAACAGGGAGTTGTTAGGGCTGCTGAATTTTGTAATGGTTCAGGAGATTGTCGTAAAACGCATCTTTCGGGAGGAACGATGTGTCCCAGTTATATGGCAACCCGCGATGAAAAACATACCACCCGTGCCCGTGCCAATATTCTTCGTGAGTATCTGCGCAAACCTTACCTGAAAAATCGCTTTAACCACAACGGGATTTATGAGGTAATGGATCTCTGTCTTTCATGTAAAGCTTGTAAGTCGGAGTGTCCTTCGGGCGTTGATGTTGCCAAACTGAAAGCTGAGTTTCTTCAACACTACTATGAAGCCAATGGGGTGCCATTGCGTACCAGTATGATTGCCGAAATATCCAAACTGAATCGTCTGGCTTCTCTCTGGCCTTCCATTTACAACTTTACTGTTTCTAACACTGTTACATCCCGGATTATAAAAAGAATTGCAGGTTTTGCACAAAAACGTTCATTGCCGCTGCTGGATAAAACAACCTTGAAGAGCTGGATCCGAAAACATAAGGTGAAATTAAAGCATGAATCACCGAAGGGAAAGGTATGCTTGTTCAGTGATGAATTCACGAATTTTTATGATACCGGAACGGGCAAAAATGCGGTAATGTTGCTGGAACATTTAGGATATGAGGTGATGATTCCTGAGCACAGGGAGAGTGGCAGGGCCTATATATCCAAAGGACTGCTAAAGAAAGCCAGGAAAATAGCAATTGATAATGTTACGTTTTTGAAAGATGTTGTAACATCCGAGGTTCCATTGGTGGGGATAGAGCCATCAGCCATACTCTCTTTCAGAGATGAATATATTGACCTTGTACCCGATGATTTAAGGCAGGATGCCCGAAGGCTGGGTGAAAACGCTTTGCTTTTCGAAGAGTTTTTCATCCGGGAAATGGAGAAGGGCCTTATTACTCATGACCTTTTCACTTCAGAGCATAAAAAGGTGAAATTTCACGGCCATTGCCATCAAAAAGCCATAGCCTCGCAATCTCCATCTGTACGAATGCTGGGGTTACCTTGTAATTATGAGGTTGAGATAATTCCTTCTGGATGTTGTGGTATGGCCGGTTCGTTTGGTTATGAAAAGGAGCATTATGCAGTTTCCATGAAAATCGGAGAGTTGGTTCTTTTTCCGGCCATTCGTGGAAAAAATCCGGATGAGTTGATTGCTGCCTCGGGAACCAGTTGCCGGCATCAGATAAAGGACGGAACCGAAGAAATTGCCTTGCACCCGATTGATATTCTGTATCAGGCTTTAAGGTAATTAGCGAATAGTTAGTGGTAATTAGTTGCAAGTGGGGATTAAAGGGTGTCTCACCCCTGTCAGGGCTTGTTCTGTTTTTGATTATGTTTTAGTCACCAAACTGCCGCCGCTGGCAAGGCTGATTCATCATGAAAAGTAAGAATAAATGTCAAAACGGCGGATCGAAGTCCCACACACCTAATATGGCATATCGAATCTGCTAAGAATCACTCATTTTTGCGTGAGTTGTGCTGCGAATTAGAACTCTTTGCATCATTGCGTTTAAGCTTTTTTTACCACAAATCCTGCAATTTATACGCCACCATAAATTCATGACTTCCACTGTTTACACTTGACAATTTGTTGAGTGTGAAGTCGAATGCATAACCGGCTTTCAGAAATTCTGAGATTTGAATATTAAAAAACAAACCGGCAGCATCTCCTATGCGATAATGGGCCCCCATATAGTATTGATCCTGATACATGAATCTGGCAGTGATATCTGCAGCAACCGGAGCTCCGGGCAAAACTGTAATAAGTGCAGAGGGAAGGAAACGCCATTGATAATCCAGCCGGTGATTATAGCCACCCATTAGATAAACAGAAGGATTATAGCGTTCATCACTTTGACGGTATTCATCTTCCAGCCTTACATGAATTAGCCGGGGAGAGGATAATCCGGCAAAATAATCATCTGTTTTCAGATAAAATCCTACTCCGAAAACGGGAGATGTTCTATTCAGATCGCTATGAAACTGATGATCGTTGCTTTCATTAAGTTCAAGTCCGGAAATAGCGGCGCTGAAGTTGCTGATACCAGCATTAAGTCCCATAGACAAACTGGCTCCCTGAAAAACAGTTATCTGATAAGCATAGGAGGCTTTGAAATGTGTATTTCTCACAGGGCCTACACGATCTGTTACCATACTTATCCCCAGACCAAAATTTTGCTTCTGATAGGGTGTGTGGGCGCCAAAACTGTAGGAGGCCGGGTAGCCATCGATGCCAATCCATTGATGCCGGGTCAGCAAATTCAGATTGAGGCCTTCCACCGTTCCTGCAATGGCCGGATTTATCTCCAGAGGATTGTTGATGTAATTAGTATAAACGGGCTCTTCCTGGGCCTTTGCATTAAAAATTACCAGGAGGAGAACTGCAGCTGAAATTATTCTGTATAACGATGTCATCGGTTTATTTTTTGGGGTTAATGCTCCGTTTATTTTTACTATTTCTTAAGGAACACGTTGCCTTTGTATTGCTTGTCGTTATCAACGATTTTTACCACATAAAAGTAAGTCCCGGTTGGCAACGATCCTGATGAGCCAAGTGCCTTGCGTGACGTGCCATCCCAGTCATTCTGGTAATTGTCACTCTTATAGATCAGATTACCCCAACGGTTGAATATGTGAATGGTAACTCTTTCATACTGGTCAATGCCAACAATTTCAAAATAATCATTAACGCCGTCTCCATCAGGCGAAAATCCCTCAGGAATCCTGAATCCCTCATTTATTTCTTCTACCGGGTCATTGATATTTATGATTGCCCAGGCCTTGCTGCAATTATTAATATTCTCTTCGCTGCAGACCTCATATGATATTGAATCTCTGCCTGTAAAATCAAATTGAGGGTCATAATTCAAAATCCCGGATTCGCTGACCATCGAGTTTCCATTTTGGGAATGTTGCAAAAGTGTGACAAATACATCTCCTTCTATTCCCAGGTCATTCTCTGTTAAATTGAAGCTGATGTTTTGGTTCTTCTCCGAATTAATAGTGTCGTTTATAGCTGTAATTCCCGTGAGCACATCTATCGTCACTGTGGCTGAAGCCTGATCCCCATCAGCATCAGTTACAGCATAGAGAAAAGAGCTCTGGCCAACGTAGTCGAATGCCGGAGTGAATGTTATGGTGTTATTCTCCTCTACAATAAGGGTGCTGCCATTTGTTGATTTACTTAATGTAATGGTTAAAGGAAGATCGTCCATGCCGGAGTCATTGATTAATACATCAATATTCACCGGAGTATTGATTATTGTTGTGGTATAATCATCTTCTGCAACAGGTGTAGAATTATTTACTTTTCTAACAAACACAGAAACGTTTGCATTGTCACTGTCACCATCGGTATCTGTAACCGTATAGGAAAAGGATGTCTCCCCGGTAAATCCTTCATCAGGAGTAAAAGTAATGGAGTTGTCATCATTCACTTCTGTGGTACCGTTTTCTGATGTCACAGCAATGGTGACAATAACCGGTTCGTCCTGTAAACCTGTGTCATTGTTCAGTACCTGAATGTTTACGGAAGTGTTTTCATCAGTTGTGGTTTCATCGTCAATTGCTACCGGCAGATAGTTGGTTCCCTCGTTGTCGTCATTGTCACCTTCCTCATTATTGTCGTCTTCTTCGTTTCCGTTTTCATCCTCATTTTCTTCATTACCGGAGTTGTCTTGCTCAATATTCACTGATACTAAAGCAACATCATTGTCACCGTTGTTATCTGTTATAGTATAATTGAATGAATCACTTCCGTAGAACTCCTCGTTCGGCGTATAAGTAACAGTATTGTCACTTTCCACCACTACCGAACCAGTGGTCGGATCTCCACTGATGGTGACTGTAATGGGTGTGTCAGCCAATCCTGAGTCATTACTCAATACATCGATAATGACCGGTGTGTTTTCGGTTGTTGAAGCCTCATCATCTGTTGCGATTGGAATGCCGCTTGCAGCCTGATTTATGGTAACTTCAACAATGGCAATATCCAAGTCGCCATTGGCATCCGTTGCAGCATAGCTAAATGAATCGTCACCGAAGAACTCTTCGTTGGGGGTATAGGAAACAGAGTTGTCACCTTCCACCACCACAGTTCCATTGGCCGGCTGTTGATGAATGCTCACGTTTATGGGTGTATCCTCCAGTCCTGTGTCATTTGCCAGCACATTAACATTTACAGAACTGTTTTCCTCAACTGTTGCTTCGTCATCCTTAGCAACCGGGACAATATTTTCGTCTTCTGTTACATTGACTGTAATAATTGCTATGTCCCAGTCGCCGTCTGAATCAGCCACAATATAGGAGAAGCTGATCTCTCCGGCAAAGAAATAGCCGGGAGTGAATGTGATTGTATTGTCATCGTTTACCTTAACGGATCCGGATACCGGAGATACCGGAATGGTGATACTGCCTATTCCGTCTTCCAATCCGGTGTCGTTGGTGAGTACATCAATGGTAACGGGTGTATTCAGGTAGGTGATTGCATGGTCATCGTTGGCTGCAGGAAGATGGTTTTCTACATCTTCTTCCTTTACTGTCACTGTGATACCTGCCGAAGCACAATCTCCGTCCTGGTCGCAAACCTGGTACCCAAACGTTTCAGTTCCACTAAAGCCATCATTTGGGGTGTAAGTGATGGTGAAGTCCTCATTAACCACTGCTGTTCCGTTTACAGGCTGAGGCGATACGGTAACTCCTGCAACTCCATCATCCAGACCTGTGTCGTTGAACAGGATATCAATTGTCACTGGCGTTTCATATTCCGTAGCCACGGCCACATCATTAGCAACCGGAGTGGCATCGGGGGTTTCCAGCACTTGAATGTTGACCACGCCAAGGGCATAATCACCGTCCACATCTTCAATGAAGTAAACTAACAGATCATTACCTGTGAAATCTGTCTCCGGAATGTAATGTAAGGTACGGTTGCTGTTGATGCTGACAGTTCCATTGGCCGGTTGAGCAAAGATACTGAAGCTCTGAAGTCCGTCTTCCAGACCGCCGTCGTTAGCCAATACATCAATGTCTGCGGTGGTATTGGTATAAATTATCAGCTCGTCATCATTGGCCACCGGCTGGTGGTTCTCTTCTTTCACATGAATGGTTACTGTCGCTTCATCGGTATCACCTTCATTATCTGTTATGCGATAACTGAAAGTTGTGGTTCCCGTGAAATCCTGTTCGGGAGAGAATATTATGCTGTTGCTTGATGAAACCGAAACGGTTCCGTTGGTTGTTGATTCATCAGCAATGGACACGGTTATCGGGGCATCATAGAGATTTTCATCGTTCATCAGAACATCCACTTCCACCGGGGTGTTGATACTTGTGCCTCTGCTGTCGTCGTTGGCCACAGGTGTAACGTTGATGTGTGTTACATTGATGTTGACTTTTGCAGAAGCCGACTGATTGATGGAATTGGTGATTTCATATTCGAATGAAAAAACTCCATGATACATTCTATCAGGGCTGTAGGTAATAATATTGTCGGGATTAACGATTACCTCGCCATGTTCCGGCTGGGAAATGATGCCAATGTCTGCACCATATTCCAGTCCTGCATCGTTGGAAAGTACCTCAACATTAACCGGTGTTACCTGATCAGTTGTTGCCGTATCATCCTGTGGACGGGGAGCGAAGTCGTCAATGTTGGTAACAGAAACATCACTAATGTCTATTTTGTAATTTTCATCTTCTGTAAGTACATCGTCGTAAGAGGTGCTGATGTTGAATGTTTCATCACCATCCTGCTCTTCATCGTCCGTTCCTGTAATGGTAACAGTTGCAGGAACATCCCAGTTGGTAGAGTTGAAGGTGACAGTAGCTTCGTTGGAGGCTACGTTTACAGTACCTCGTCCCTCGGAAACGGCCGTAATCACTCCTTCGCTGGTGTCGTCCGAAGAGAGATTGATGACCACATTCCCTTCGGGCTGAGTGTTCAGCGATATATTGAAATTATCACTATCACCGGCTTCGGTAATTTCCAGTCCACTTGATGGACTAATCATTACACCCGGGGTGTCATTGTCCTGGTTTACAAAAGTAACAGGTTCAGGAGTTAGTCCGTTATATACGCTTGTACCGCCAATGATGGGGGCAAACTCAATTTCATAGGTCTGAGTGCCGTCTGCTACATTATCCGCCTGACCGGTTACCGTGACGGTTACTTGTTCCGACCAGTTGGTTTCGTCAACTGTTACATAGACTTTATTATCGCCATCAAATGTTCCTCTGTTGTTGGACACCCGGGTGATTTTTCCTTCCGTGGTATCTGAAGAGGACATTTCGAAAAGAACCTGATCAATGGGAGCACTCCTGAGTGCCATTGAGAAGTGCGCTTCTCCACCATCTTCAGTTGTAGGTCCTGATGGTTCGGAGATATCGAAATCGGCGATATCTTCATCCACTATAGTGACCGATACGCTGGCTGGTGAATGATTTTTGTAGTGAGAATCGTTGGTTGCTCCTTTGCCGGGAACTACAGAAAATGTCAGGTTTCCGTCATCAATGTCATTGTTGACCGGGGAGATGGTAATCTCTTTGGGCGTTTGCCAGTCGTTATCGTCTGTTGTAAAGGTTACGGATGCCGGTGTAACAGTGGCACGTCCTTCTGTTTCTGCTGTAAGATTATAGGTGACATCCGAGGTGGGACGACTTTTCAATACAATAGTAAAGATTTTCGCTTCACCATATTCATCAAGTATGATGTCCCGGGGGGTGACAGTTGTTCCATACGCGTCATTATCCTTATTAGTCAGGGATACGTCGGAGACAGAATGATTATTGTAATCACTGTCTGTGCTAACTACATCTTGCGTATAAATTTTGTATGCCACATCCGAATCATCGATATTGTCATCCTGCCCGGTAACAGTAATTTCAACGGCATCCTTCCATTCCTCCGGACGGAAAGTAATGGTTGCTGAATTGGCATCTGTGTCCACCGTGCCCCGGGTAACAGCGGTAATGATTCCTTCAGTGATATCTGATGATGCAAGAGAAATACTGACGGCCTCTGTGGGCTCACTGTCAAGCGATATTTCAAAGCTGGCCGTTCCGCCGCCCTCTGTAGTGTATAGCCCCGCAGAGGGAGTTACGGTTATACCGGCATTATCGTCATCAAGATTGATGGCGGGTAATTCTTTATTTTCAATGTTGTCATACTTTTTATCACCAGATGAAACAGCATACGAGATGGTGTAACCGATGTTTCCATCCATTACGGCATCATCCTGCCCGGTAATGATTACTTCCTGATTAACATCCCAGTTGGTTGCGTCAAAAGTTAGTGTTTCCGGTGTGACTGTTCCTTCTGTTTCATCAGAAGATTCAAAGGTAATGATAACCTCCGATGTTGGCTCTGATTGTAATCTGATGGATAACTGGTCTGTAACATCAGGTTCTGAAGTCTCGAAAGAGGCTTTTGATAGTTCAATACCTGCATCATCATTGTCTGTGTTGGTCAGATAAACATCATTGATGGATAGATCGTTGTATTTGTCATCGTTACTCGTGGTAGTGATGCTGACCACATAATCCTGGTTTCCGTCATCCACATCATCGTTGACACCCGTAACAGTAATGGTTTTCGGTGTATTCCAGTCGGAAGACGAGAACGTAGCACTTGAAGTGACTGTTCCTTCATCTGTGTTTCCGGAAACAAAACTGAAAGTTACCTGATGGGTGGGCTGACTTTCAAGAACTACAGTAAAAGTTGCTTGTCCGCCGTCTTCGCTGGTCTCCAATCTGTCGGACGTAGAAGTAACCGGTAAGAGTTTTACTCCAAAGTTATCATCATCTTCATTGTTCAGAGAAAGTGATGTATTCAGGTCACTCCCGTATTTGGTATCTGCACTGCTAACTTTTATGTCAATCTGATACTCCTGGTTTCCATCGTCAATATCATCATCTTGTCCGGTAATGGTAACCGTTTGTGGAGTATTCCAGTTAGATGAAGTGAATGTTAATGAATTTCCGTTGGTTACCAGGCCTTCAGATGTTGTGTTGGATGAAGAGGTAACGGTCACATCTGATACCGGTTCTGAATCAAGCACCACGGTAAATGTGGCTGTTCCTCCTTTTTCGGTGGTCACAAACGGGGTGTTTTCCACGATGGTCAGTCCTGAAGTGTCATCATCTTCGTTGACTAATGGCACAGATGTGTTAAAATCAGAACCATAATTGCTGTCAGCGCTGTTTATTTCCACGTTAATGTTATAGTCCTGATTTCCATCATCAAGGTCATCGTTCATACCTGTGATACTTACTGTTTGCGGGGTGTCCCAGTTGACAGGAGTAAAGGTAAGCGGGTTGCTGGTTACCTGGCCTTCAGTGTTATCATCAGACGTTGCCGTGACCTCAACATTTGCTGTTGGTTTTGAATCAAGTACCACAGTAAAGGTGGCTGTTCCACCGGCTTCAGTAGTATTTCCTGAAGCAACTGAAGTGGAGATGCCTGCTGTATGAATGTCAGTAATATTTACATTGATGTCATCTACAGCCATTCCATCGTAATCAGGTTCACTTCCTGATGCGTTCGAGGTAATGATGGTATAGCTGTGGTCTCCATCGTCAATCTGGTCGTTGATAGCAGTGACAGTTATAGTTTTGGTAGTCCAGTCGGAGGGTGAAAAAGTAACGCTGCCGGTAGAAATTGTTACCTCATTTTCATCGGAGGATGAAAGGTTGATGGTTACATCAGAGGTGGGTTGCGAATTCAGCGAAATGCTAAAAGTGTCGTTTTCTCCTTCATTCAGGTTGATAGTACTGGGAGAAACACTGATTCCTGCTGTGTTGTTGTCGATGTTGGTTACCTCAATGTTATCCGAGCCAATACCATTAAACGGGGTGTAGCTGCTGTTTGATGTTCCTGACAATGTATAGGAAATATTTCCGTCTGCAATTTCATCATTAACACCAGTTACGGTTATGGTCTGATTGTCGTCCCAGTTTCCGGGAGTGAAGGTCAGCGTTGATGCGTTCAGGCTTCCTTCCGAATTGTCCAGTCCGTTTAGAGTAACGGTAACATCGCTTTCCGGCTGAGCCGAAAGTCGGATGTCGAAATTATCAGATGCTCCGTCTTCACTTGTCTGCAGTGTTGTTTTGGAAACAATTATTGCTGCTACATCATTGTCTGTATTGGTGGCATCAATGGTAATATCATCCAATGTCTGATAATTGGCATCTCCATTATTTACGGAGAGGGTAATGGTATAGTTTTGGTCACCGTCAATAAGATGGTCGTCCACACCTGTAACGGTTACTTCCTGTGCGATATTCCAATTGGCTGATGTGAAGGTCAGTTGTGAAGCCGAAATGGTGCTTTCGGCCGCTTCTGTATCGGAGGAGGTTATATCGATGACTACGTCACTAACCGGTTCGGAATCTAAAGCAACCGAAAAATCAGCAGTAGTTTCATCCTCGGAGGTAACAATAGAATTCTCAGAAACGCTGATGCCTTCCTGGTCATCATCTACATTGGTGGCATTTACATTGGCAGAAAGGCCGTTGTAATTGACATCGGTGGATGATGTTGAAATATTGATGGAGTATGTTTGATTCCCATCAGCAATGTTATCATTCACGCCGTTGATGGTTACTGTTTTTGTTGTTCTCCAGTTAGAGTTGTTAAAGGTCAGTGTCTGAGATGCTGTGGGCAACTGACCTTCATCTGAGTTGTTTGATGAAATACTGACAGTAACGGTAGATTCGGGTTCACTGTTTAAGAAAATCTCCAGCGTAGCCGAAGGTTGAGTCTGATCTTCGTAAGTTGTTATGGCTGTTTCGCTGATGTTGAGTCCTGCAGTGTCATCGTCCTCGTTATTAACATTGACGCTGCTTATGGTAATATCATCATAATCATTATCCCCACTGATAACCGTTCCCTGAAGTGTATAAGATTGCAAACCGTCATCAATGTCATCATCCAGTCCTGTAATAGTAATTGTTTGTGGCTCATCCCAGTTGATTGCATCGAAAATCAATTCATCGGCACTTATGCTTCCTTCAGAAGCGTCAAGTCCTGAAAATTCAATCCTAACTGCTGTTGAAGGTATTGACTTCAGCACAACCGTGAAATCGGCTGTAGATCCGGATTCAGAGGTTGTCAGTTCTGAGTGGGAGATATTGACCTCTGCAACATCCACATTGGCATTTGTTACGGCCACATCCTCCGGATCCATTTCGTTATAATAGGGATCGTCACTAACAACAGGCTCCAGGATAATTGAATAATTGATGTCTTCATCTACTTTCCGGTCTCTGACAGGTGTAACTGTGACAGTTTGCGGAGTGTCCCAGTTTCCCGCGTCGAACGTAAGTGTTTCCGGAGTAATTTCTCCCTCTGTTTCGTCATCAGAGTAAAGATCAATGTTTACAGTATTGAGAGGGGATGTGTGAAGCTCAACAGAAAATAACTGAGCTTCCCCATCCTCTGATGTGGTGAGTGAGGTGGGCAGGACAGTGATTCCCGGTTGGTTGACGTTAACAATTCCCGGATTGTTCAGCGGAACTTCACAATTGATGTTGTCCACCGTCAGTTCGAAGGCATTTTCGCCTGGTTGCAGGTATTGGGCCGGGATGGTCATGTTGAGTTCGCCTCCGGTTGAGGTTGCTGATGCAATTACCGACCCTTCAGAATAAGTCCTGTAAATAAAACCGTTTTGAGTGCTGTTAATGACAAATTCACCGTCACGACCCGGGTCAACAGTTCCGGGAGTGATGGTAAGCCCTGTTGACGGCATCAAAACAACAGAAATGGCAAACGGATCGGATTCCCACTGGCAGCCGTCTTTGTTCACCCAAAGCGTGTAGTCATCTCCGTCGTCGGCCAGCGCAGCTTCTTTGGAAAATGTTCCGGTGTTCTGTGATTCGATGCCGGTTCCGCCTCTGCGCCACTGGTAGGTGGCATTTACTTCGTCTGCAATAAGGGAAATTTCTTCTCCAACGCATACCTCCTGATCTCCCGTAAAATTGGTGTTCGGCGAGTAGGTGACGTTGAAATTACGGGTAGAGGTACAGGTAATATTGTGCTCCTCGATGTATTTTTCGATGGAGAGTGCCCATTCTCCATAGTTTACGTGGCCTGAGGCTTGTGCTACCGTGGGATCGTTGGATACTTCTGTCCCATCGAACTGCCAGGAGTAACTGTCGGCACCAAATTCTTCGGCGGTCAGTTGTAGCGGATCATTTACACAAAGAGAGGTGTCGCCCGAAAACTGCAGACTTGGGGCGATGGTTACGGCAAATTCTTCTATGCTCTGACTGAGACCGTCTTCTACCATCAGGTAAATGATGGCATGTCCCGATTCGTATGGTACAGGCTTGATGGTAACTGTGCGGTTGCTTCCTGTTCCCTCGATTTCAATACCGTTGTGAGGTACCACAGACGGGTTGGCCGAGAATCCGGTAATGATGAGGTCGTCAGGAGCTGTATCATCGTCGCTTACTGTAAAGTTTAAAGGTTGAGTTTCGCTGTTGGTACAGAGTACCTGATCGTCAATTTCTGTAATGGCTGGGGCTGAGTTGATGATGCAATAAACAGCCTCATCATTGTTGCTCCAACGGGTGCCATCAAAGGCTTCCCAGTTAAAAGGAGTTTTGCCAATCCAGTCGGAGGGAGGGGTATAGGTAAGATTTGTAAGATTTTCCCGCGAAATCTCCAGTGGTACAGAAATGGCACTTCCATTGTAGCGAAGCTCTCCGGTTTCAGGAGTAGAGGTGATTCTGATGGATTGGAACTGAGTGCCCTCCGGATGAGAGAATTTAGGGTCAAAATCTGCTTCATCAAACACAAGGTTATTGTTCTTAGGGCCTTCTTTGTACACGTCGCCTACCCATGGCGCTTCCCCATCCAGGCATTTGGTATCGCTTTGTGCCACCTCGAAAACGATGTCGTTGTATCCGAGGTCGATGGCGTTAAACCAGGTGTTTAGAGTATTTACTTCACCGTTGTGTGGGATATTTACGTGATCATCTCCTTCGTAAATCCATGTTCTGGGAGTGTTTTGCCCTATTTTGAGTTGTTTTTGACTGGTTGCATCCATTCTCCCAAGACCTTCGATGTCTCCCCATTCTGTAATCTGGCTATCATCCCAGTAAATGGTAGTATTCAGGCGGTTGAAAGGTCGTATGGATGAAGTGGTGATCCCATCCATTTGTTCCACATCGTACATGGGGAAATGGGCGGGGCCTCGTCCGAAGAATGTTGCGGATGCAGAATACTCTCCATCTGCCACTTCTGCACCATTATCTGTTTTGAAATCCCAGAGTACATAATTGAGCCCTTTTTTTAGCTCCCGGTAAATGACACGGTCGCTGCCTTCGGCCGAATATTCACCATCGCCATCCAGATCGAGCATGATGGCAGTATAACCCTCTATGTTGGTTTCGATGCTAAAAAAGGTGATGTCTTCATCCTCGCACTCCGGGGCGTTTTTTTCCAGGAGGATGGTTCCCCGGTCGATGTCGCTGTAGGGTGGGTATCTGTTATACTGATAATCCATGTAAAGCTGATCCTCGGCTTTCACCTGTACGGTAGGAGGTGCCAGTCGGGTGTTGGGCCACACACTGCGATCCGGGTCGTTCAGAAAAACCTTGTACTCCGCCAGATTTTCTCCACTTACCTGGTCGCCTTCCATACTCTGCACACGCTTGATGTAGTTTTCTTCTGAGTAAGGCGTAATTCCGTATCGGTTGGCCACAAAAACGAAGGAGTATGGATACATCCGGAAGTTGACCTTGTT
>CAYOFH010000008.1:0-30652 GCA_964403175.1 uncultured Marinilabiliaceae bacterium | reverse complement strand
ATAAATAATCGGTCATTGGAATTGGGCATCAGCTGTTTGGTGCCTTCCTGGGCAAAGGTTGAAGAAAATGTTGTCAGGAAAATGATCAGGGGTAGAAGTTTTTTCATGATATGTGGTCTTTTTGGGAATTGGTTTCAAATTAGTGGTGCCGGGTTACAGAGTAAAGTGCCATTGCCTTTCTTTACTCACAAAAACAAAATTATTATGAGATGCCATAGGGGTTTACTTCGGATAATATTGGGAATATTTAAAAAACGAGAGGAATCTCTGTAATCGGAATGTTTTGGGGCCCTTTTCATAATATTGTCGTTTTTGGTTTTAACTCTTCAGAGTATGACAATCCAATGCACTTGCCGGTAAAATACCGGGGTACGCATTTATGGCCCTTAAAAATTGTAAAGTCAAAGAAGTGGAACCGAAGTAATACTTACCTGGAAGATTTGGATCGGACGAAGTTCGGTCACTCTTGTTATTTGAACGTCAAAGATAAAAAATATGTTACCTGTTTCGGCCTTTAAAGATGCTGATATACAGAAAAATATGGCGAACAGGTTCGTTTTGCGGATGAATGTTGGTCTTGTTTGGATGAAAGTAATTTAGTCGTTAGGCAGTAGTCAGTAGGGAGTAGTGATTCCTTTTAATAGAGGCATACCAAAAGGACTAACGAAATCATATAAAAATCACATTTTAAAAGGTTTACGATTTTTGTTAGATAAAAGTGTTATAGTTGGTAGTTAGTGCCAGGAAGAAAACTAAGGGTTTTTAGTCTTTGATTAGAAAGCGCCAAATACGAGGCTCTCGAAGTTTTTGAATCCAAGGAGTTTACTTTTGTTAATGACTGATTCAAAAACAAGAATGACGAAGTAGTTGGAGTTTTCTTGCAAAGACGAGTTAATAGTCAGTAGTGGGGATTCCAGATACACTAAAGATACATACCCTGTAATAAACTTTATCTTTTGGTTTTTGTGACTTAGCAGCGGTTTGTCAGTGTTTCCAAATATCGATGAGCCATTTCTCTTTCAGATGTTCATCAACGATACATGATGAAAGGTTGAACCAATTTGCGCATTTTGCAAGTATTTGTGAGTCAGAGGATATTACTATCCTGTTAGCCTGGGTTACTTTATTGTCTGTATTATTTTCCAGCTTTGTATGCCATTGAATTCCGGCCTCTTTTCCGGTTTCTGTTACCAGTGCTGCCAGTCTTCCGCTGTTGCTAACCGGCTTATCGAATATCCATAAAATATGAGAAGGAGAATATTCTTTTAAAAAATCGGCTACTAAGCGAATGGCTGAAGGAGTTTCACTTATTTTGTGATAAGACCCATGGAGGCCTGAAATGTCGCGAATCAATGAATCTCTGCCTTTAAACAGAGGAGCACCGCTGAGTGCAGCTTCGAGAATGATAAGTAAATTAAACCCGTCAATAATGACTGGGTAATTAATCAATTCTTTTTTGGAGGTTAACTCTCTGTCTTTAATTTTTCTGACAAGTTCGGATGGCTGGCAGCAACGATCCAGGGCTTTTCGCTGACGTTCAGTTAGTTTGAAGTGATCACCTACAATTTTGAGTGCTGCTTTGGCCGAATAATCTTTGTCCAGTAACCAGCAATAATCATTGGCGGCGGCTTTAAAGACGGGAATTTGCTCTTCAGAAAAAAGCTGATGGTCTTTCGGCCCCGGCCCTCTGTGTTTTCTTTTGTCGGGTGACATAGAATCCTTTTAGATTGGAAAACTGATGATTGTAGTTGTAATATTAACAAATGTAAAATATGCTGGTCTGTCCTATCGGTGTTAAATTAATCCGGTTTTTATGCAATATAGAAAATTTAATTGTTTTGTCTTTTGTAGCAAACCCTGCCATGCTCCTTTTATAAGGCTTTGTAAAAGTCTGCTTTGTTTCTGATTCGTAACAGGTTCATCTTTGGTTTGTTTTAAAGTCATTTTAAACTCAATATAAAGTCATAGTAAAGTCATATTAAATTCGATTATAATTGAATTTAATATGACTTTACTATGACTCAATAATGTATATTTTTTTTGTTTGATTTGTAGCTGCTACGAAGATATTACGTAACAGATCAGTTTAAAACCCTCTTTATTTTTTCCGGATCCGCGATAAAAACAAAGAGCAACAACTAATCCACAAACAATCTTTTCGCATGTCGTTCATAAAGATTCTCAAATACACATTTTCCCACAATATCCGAATGTTGCTCCAGCAGAGCATTGAACTGGTTAATTCTGTCTGCTGCCAGCTTATATGCTACATGGATTAACTGACGCAGGTTAGAATTGTATCCAGGATGATCGGGGATATGCCGCAATGCATTGGCAAATTCCTCTCCGGTCCATCCATTTACTTCAAGAGCTGTGGGTAACTTACTTTTGTCAATATCAATTACATCAGCATAAGGAGCGCAAAGCCCTTCCACATTGGTGAGCGCACGGGAATAGAGGTGCTTCACGAATACCAGCGCTTCGCCACCGGCCAGAGCAAGACCTATAACCTCCTCCAGCCACGTGGTGCCGGCAGTTTTTAAATGAAATCCCTTATTGTGTTCTTTCGACAGTTCTTTTATGATTGGATAGATGGAAAACTTGTCGGAGCCGGAATGAATACTCAGTTTCAGTTCTTCGGGAAGTCCAAATTGCTGAATGGCATAGTCAATAATCATCAAATTGGTTTCATATTCACTGTTGAAGACAATAAGGTCTCCCACATAGTCCACTCCTTTATTGAATCTTCCGGTAAATTTTGGTGCAATGGTTTGTACCGGTACATTGTAGTGAGCAAGCATAGCAAGGATGAATAGAAGTTCCACAGGAGTTTGTGGTTTGGGTACTTCATCCATTGATACCTCTGTGATGAAGTTTCCTTTGCCTTTAACTGATTCTATGCGTTTGTAGGTCTCACTGGCCATAAAAGCTGCATACAGATATTGGTCAGTAGTCTCCCTCAGCATATCTTCCGTAATGTTGATGGGTGGGGCAATGCCCGGTATTTCAATATTACCGATGTAATCTCTCATTTTATTGATGAATTCTTCTTCTTCCATGGATTCACTTTTTTGACCAATGTATGAAGCCACATCGATTGTAAAGAAGTTGGAACTGCCAAGAAATCGATCCACTGTGTCCAGGTTGACGTGATCTGCATCAATGAACCATTCTTTTTCATACCCGGCTTTCTTGATGCTTTCTTCCGCCGCAGCCCTCGTGTCATGTGGTTCGCTGCCGATAGTAGTATGTTCACGGTTGGATTTGTTCCAGACCGGTGTGATGTCTACGCCATGTTTTTCTGCTTCAAGTATGGTTTTTAATTGCCATTGGGCCTGATGGGCAAAACGGTCGCCCATGCCAAATGAATACTTCGATAGTTTTTTCATGACTAAGTTTTTTTATTGTGAGTTAATATCTTTTAGATTTTATCAGGCGCTTGTCAGAGCGTTTTTTGGATGTATGAAAAGGTTCTGTGTAAGGATTAGAAAATCAACACAATTATATTTCTCAAGATTTATCTTCCGGCATCATTTTTCGGTCCCTATCTGTTAATGGTAAGTGTCTCTGTATTGATAATTTCAACAGGTTGAAACTCGTGTTTCATGGCTATGGTATTGGTTGTAAGGTATTCGAAAAGCCGTTTTACGGCTTTCTCTGATTGTTCCATGGGTTTCTGACCGATGAGGAAATGTATGATTCCTCTTTTCAGGAAATCTGCATTTTTCTTTGTGATTTCGTAGCCCACAAGAATGGCATTAATTCTTTTTTTCTCAAGGTATCTTGCAACAATATGAGTTTTGGCACTTGAAACTAAAAATGCTCCGATGTTTGGATTTTGTTGTAAGATTTGATCCATTTTACTTCTTACAGAATCCTGATCGGTAGTAGGAATTTCTACTGTTATTTTAATTCCGGTATTTTTTCCTGCATCCAGGAAGTAGCTCAGAAAACCTTGATTTCTGCGATTCAGATGCTGTGTGTTTTCCAGATCTTTGGCCAGGTTTACAATTAAAATATCCTTTTCGGGGGCAAGTCCGAAATCAATAAGACTTGCTGCCACACGTCCACCCTGAAAGGCATCTTCTCCAATGAAAGCAATACAATTGGTATTGTCAATAAAAGTGTCGATAAATATGTATGGAATTTTGTTTTTGTCAAGATTCTGGCAGAATCGGATGGATTCTTTTTTCAGGATGGGGGCCATAATTACCCCGTCGGGTGGGCTAGCCAGTATTTCATTGGTTTTTAAGAGGAAATCTGCTTCATTGTGCAGTTCGAACAGACAATATTTAATTTCTATGGAAAACGGGTGAAGATCATGGATTGCCTTTTCTATACCTTTGGGATGGGCAAGCCAGTATACGTTATCATCCCCTCCTCTGGGAATCAACACCGAAAATTTGTATGTTTTCCGGGTCGTAAGTGCCTGAGCAACGATATTTGGCTGATAATTCATTTCTCTGGCAATGGCCAGTACTTTTTCTCTGGTTTTTTTTGCTACTTCTCCCCGGTTGTGTAAAACTCTGTCAACAGTACCAATAGATACATTTGCTTTACTGGCTATATCTTTTATTCGAACTTGTTTCATTTACTTGAAATATCATTTGTTAACTCCGGGTTGCTCTTAATGGGCCCTGTTTCCGGAGGAATAATGGCAGTTAACTTTTTTGCATATCATTTTAGCCGTATGTTTAAGCAATACTTCGTTAAACTTTTATAAAAACTTAAGGTTCAAGCGTTTGCAAGCGAATAAGTTTTTGCTTTAAAGTACAGATTTTCAATGTTATATGATGTAGCTTAAATCTTATATCTAAAAGTCTAACGATCTATTGTTTAAGTACACCTCCAAATAATCTCCGGCCTCTAATCTAATTTTTCAACCTTCATTCATAAGCAGCAACAAATGCCACGAAGGCATTTGTTGCTATATCAGGTGAATTAATATCCAAAGAATTCCGGAACCCAAAGAGAGATCTCAGGGATAAAAGTAACCAAAAGCAATACTACAAACATGGCAATGTAAAAAGGAATCAGAGGTATTACCAGATTCTGAATTTTCAGTTTGGCAACACTACATCCAATAAACAGTACTGCTCCTACCGGCGGTGTTACCAGTCCCACATTCAGGTTTAAAATCATAATAATACCGAAATGAATGGGATCCAGACCCAACTGTGTGGTAACAATAGGCAGGAATATGGGTGTGAATATTAATACAGCGGGTGTCATATCCATGAAAATTCCCACAGCAAGTAATGCCAGGTTGATAATCAACAGAATTACGAAAGGATCGGAGGAAAGTGACAGTAACGTATTACTTACCGTTGCCGGGATGTTCTCGAACGACATTACCCAGGAAAGACCAATTGATGCGGCGATAAGCAACAATACCATACCTGCCGTTCGTACAGTATTAAGAATAATGACAGGTAAATGTTTTAAGGTGATTTCTTTATAGATGAGCGCCAGAACAAGACTGTAAACCACTGCAATTGCTGCGGCTTCGGTGGCTGTGAAAATTCCGGCAATGATACCTCCGATAACTACCACAAGCATCATCAGACTGGGAATGGCATCCAGAAACTTCTTAACTCCCTGTTTGAAGGGAGTTTTATCAGCCACCGGATATTTTTTTCGGTAAGCATAAGCTGACCCTACCAACATAATGGCCAGACCCGTTAAAATACCCGGAATATATCCGGCAAGAAACAACGCAGCGATGGAGGTTCCTCCGCTGGCCAGAGCATATACAATGAGAATGTTACTGGGTGGAATGGATAATCCGGTAGTCGCAGATGTTACATTGATTGCCGCAGAAAAATTTTTGTCATATCCTTCTTTTTCCATGCGGGGCCCCATAATAGTTCCAATGGCTGAGGCCGAGGCTGCGGCAGATCCGGAAATGGCTCCGAACAGCATATTGGCCGTGACATTTACCAGAGCTAATCCTCCGGGAAGGCGACCTACTAAAACTTTGGCAAACTCAATGAGCCGGATTGCAATTCCTCCGGAGTTCATTAATTGTCCGGCAAGTATAAAGAAAGGAATGGCAAGAAGCGAAAAACTCTCCAATCCTGTGGCCATACGCTGTGCCATGGTTGAAAAGGCCGGTAAAACATCGAAACTCACAAGCATGGTGGCCATAGCTGAGAGTCCGATACTATAGGCGATGGGTGTACCAATCACCAGAAAAAAGACAAATGTGGAAACAAGGACTATAATGCCCAACATATCTAGTTCCATGATATTATTGTTTTAATTTTTTGTTTTCGCTGATCAAATTCAGCATGTCATCAATTGAATAATAGATCATCAGTAAACCGCTAGCTGGCACAATGGAATAAACGAGCCCCAGAGGTATCTGGAGCGCTGAGGAAACCTGCCCCAATTGGAAACGGGTATATACAAGCCAGGCTCCTCCGATAACCATAATGGTCAGGCTGAATATGATGATCAGAAAATTGATGAATATCAGCAGCCTGTTTTTATTTTTGGGTTGTAATTTGTCAGGCAGGATGTCAATGGCAAGATGTTCATTTTTTCCTTTTACATAAGCAGCTCCGGCCATGCCAACCCAAATGAGAAGGAATACGGCCAGTTCATCGGTAAACGAACTTGGATTGGAAAAAATGTATCGGCTGGCCACCTGCCAGATAACATCAAGCACTAAGGTGCTTGTCAATACAACAAGAAAAACCTCCAGAACTTTATCAATTTTTGCTCTCAGATGCATATTTTTAAACTTTTAATTATCAACTTTTTCTTCGTTCATATATGTACTGTCAACTTCAAATTCGGCTGCTCTGATGCGTTTAATCAGCGCAGAGAGTTCTTCATTTTCGTCGTAAAGATCATATACGCTTTGAACTGCTTCCCTGAATGGTTCTTTGTCGGGTATGATGATTTCCACTCCTTCTTCCTTTAGAGATTCCAATGCCTCTTTTTCAGACTTCATCCACTCTTTTCTTTGCACCTCAACAGATTCCCGAACTGCCTGCATCAGCCAGTTTTTTTCCTGATCATTCATTTTATTTAAGGCATGTGTACTTATGAGTAACACATCAGGTATTCTGGTGTGCTCATTAAGAGTATAGTAATTGCAAACCTCGTAATGATGTGACAGGTAGAAACTTGGTGGGTTGTTTTCTGCTCCGTCAACAACTTTCCCCTGAAGTGCCGTGTATAGCTCACCCCAGGAAATAGGAGTGGGGGAGCCTCCCATCGCTCTGATCATTGAGAAGGAGGTAATACTGGGCATAACCCTCATTTTTAGTCCCGATAAATTTTCTGGTTTTCGAATGGGGATAGAAGAATAGAAACTGCGCGCACCGGCATCGTAAAAGCAGAGGCCCTGTAGCCAGAATCTTTCTCCTTTGGAAAGAATTTCTTTACCCACCGGCCCATCCATGACAGAGAAAGCATGTTTTTGGTTCTTAAAGATATAGGGTAATCCAAATACTTTATATTCTTCTACAAACCCCTCTAGTGAAGCTGCAGAAACTTTGGTGATGTCGAGACTTCCTAACTGCAGAAGTTCGAGACTTTCACGTTCTGACCCCAGAACTCCACTGGGATAAATATCTATTTTTATCTTTCCGTCCGAAAGCTCTTCCACTCGCCGGGCCATAGACTCCATAGCAATATGTACTGAGTGCTTGGTGTCCAGAGAGTGTCCCAGCTTCAGTACTCTTACATCTGATTTTAAGCCACATCCGCCGGCTAAAAATAATACGGCAAGTAATGAAAAAATGATTTGTATTGTCCTCATTCGATTAATTTCTATGTATTGATACCTGTAAAAAAACCGATTTTACGATAACAGTCAGTTCTTTGAAGGTATCAAATTTAAGGTTGTTGAAATGAACAGGTAAAATCCCCGCCGGCTTCCTTTGAAGTCAACGGGGCTGGTGCTTACACATTATAAGTTGACGAGGCAGTGGTGCCGCCGCGCCCGGTCCAGTTGGTATGGAAAAATTCGCCTCTTGGCTTATCGATTCTTTCGTAAGTGTGAGCTCCAAAATAGTCTCTTTGTGCCTGGAGCAGGTTTGCCGGAAGACGATCGCTGCGATATCCGTCGTAATAATTCAGTGCAGTGGCAAAAGCAGGAGTGGGAATTCCGTTTTCTATGGCCTTTGAAACCACCCGGCGCCATCCTGCCTGAGCTTTATCCACCACTTCTTTGAAGAAGGGTGCCAGCAGGAGATTGGTGAGATTGGGATTAGCATCATAAGCTTCTTTGATTTTGCTAAGGAAAACGGAACGGATTATACATCCACCCCGCCACATTAAAGCTATGCCACCGTAATTGAGATTCCAGCCATATTCCTCTGCTGCCGCACCCATTAATGCATAACCCTGAGCATAAGATATGATTTTCGAAGCGTAAACTGCATTATGCAAATCCTGCAGAAATGCTTTTTTGTCTCCTTGAAATTCAGGGGTTGGACCTGATAACATTTTAGATGCCTGGACGCGCTCTTCTTTTATAGCTGAAAGACATCTGGAAAATACTGCTTCTCCAATAAGTGTAAGTGGAATTCCAAGTTCCAGTGCGGAAATACCTGTCCATTTTCCGGTTCCTTTCTGTCCGGCAGTGTCCAGGATTTTTTCTACCAAAGCTTCTCCGTCTTCATCTTTGTAAGCCAGAATGTCGCGGGTAATTTCGATAAGATAGGAGTCCAGCGGGCCTTTGTTCCACTCTTTGAAAACTTCATGCATCTCGTCTGCCGACATACCCAGCAGTTCTTTCATGATGTGGTAGGCCTCGTTGATGATCTGCATATCGCCATATTCAATACCGTTGTGTACCATTTTTACAAAATGTCCGGCTCCTTTCTCTCCAACCCAGTCACAGCAGGGGATTCCGTCTTCAACTTTAGCGGCAACAGACTGGAAAATGGGTTTTACAGCTTCCCATGCTTTGGGAGATCCTCCAGGCATGATAGAAGGCCCCAGAAGTGCGCCCTCTTCCCCTCCGGAAACTCCTGTGCCAATATAAAGAAGCCCTTTGCTTTCCACGTATTCGGTGCGACGTGTGGTGTCAGGAAAGTGAGTGTTGCCCCCGTCAATAAGGATATCGCCTGGTTCCAGCAGAGGAATGAGACTGTCAATTAATTTATCAACTGCTGGGCCAGCTTTGACCATCATCATTACCTTACGGGGACGTTCCAGTGACCTGACAAGCTCTTCAAGGGTATGTGTTCCTTTAATGTTTTTGTCTTTGGCCCGTCCTTCAACGAAATTGTCTACTTTTTCAGTAGTACGGTTATATACCGACACCTGAAAACCTTTACTTTCCATGTTGAGAACCAGGTTTTCGCCCATTACGGCCAACCCAATCAATCCTATGTCTGATAATTCTTTCATGATTTATGTTTTTTCTAATATTGTTATTGCTGAGTACCCAATTTATCTTTAGTATAAGTCATATTTCATGTTCCATTCTCTCTGCTCCAATCTGCTAATCAGTAAACCTGTCCTTATGAGCCCAGAGTCCAACTGCCGGGTTGGAAATGTAAAAGATCTCTTCACCGTCAGGCATAATGTTTTTGCCGTCTTTCAATGTCCCCGGGTTGTATTTTTGGATCATTTCTTTCAAATCAGCATAATTAAAATTGACTGATTCGATTTCTTTTTTGGACAAATTCCCAGGGCAATAGGTGATGGAGAAACGATCCTCAGAACTTCCGTGGATCAGGTGTGCAGCGGCTCCGAGGTTGTCTCTAAGTTCCTGATTTTCTTCGGTTGCTTTAAGGGTGGCAGGTGTGCCAAAATAGCCATATTTTCTTATTAACTCATCAATGGTTTTGTCTTCACCGAACTCTTTGAGGCCGGGAGCCAGTACAATCAACTCTCCACCATCAGCCAGCGCCATGCGTGTGCGGTAGATACTTTTGTTTCCCAGCCAGGTGCTCTTAAATTCTGACGGATCAAGATAAACCACCACTTTTTTCAGGGGTTTATCAACCATTTCGAAATTGACTTTGATGGATAAATCAGCAGCCATCTCGAATACTTCTTCATCATCGCCGATAAAAATGCCCCGAGGTACAAGATTTCCCTCATTATTGCGTCCTATAACGGTTTGTACATAGATAACCGGAAGGTGAGCTGCAAATTGTTCTGATGCATAATTAAGTACACGTCTTACCGGATTGTTGGCGCGTCCCATTATTCTTTCCATCCCGTAGGCCGCTCCGATAAAATGACTTTTGTTGATGCCTTCAGATCCGCCTGTTCCCACAAAGATATTCTTATTGTAGTTAGCCATCCCAATCACTTCATGAGGAACCACCTGACCGATGGAAAGAATCAGGTCGTGTCCGCCTTCATTAAGCAGTTTGTTTACCTGTGCCGGCCAATCATAATCAATTCGTCCGTCGGTTATTTCCGAGATGTAACTTCCGGGAACCACACCAAGTGTTACAATGTCATTGCGCCAGTCGTGTATCCTGAAAAGATCTTTGGGAACTCCGGGAAACATATGATCGATTTGTTGATCTGTCATGGGACTGTGGGTTCCCAGTGCAGGCAGAATATCGGTCAGATTTTCCCTGTAGTAGTCATAAGCATAAGTTGTAAGTTCTCCGGCTTTGGAGTGATATCTTGTGTAGTCGGGGGGGACAGCTAAAACTTTTTTCTTTGGGCTTATATTTCCCAATGCAGAAAAAAGTGCATTTTTTAAGTCTTCCTGACTCAATGTTTCAGTTTCTGATCCTTTTTGATATAATACCATAATTTCCTTCTTTAAGAGAAATAAATTCCTGTTCATCCCTTTATTTCAGCGAGGATAATCCTCTTTGTTAATTTCTTAACAACCTGAATTCCCAAAAAATCCATTCAAAAGGAATATTTTTCTCCGCTAAGTATGCCAAAGGGGCTGTCCAAAAAGTCTTTATAATCTTTGTTTTTATATTTTGAAGATCATTTACTTAATTATATGATTCTTCAACTATGTTCAAAATGATAAAAGACTCTAAACTTATGCCTTTTTAGACAGCTTCTTTTTTTATGTATCAAATAATCAAGAATTATCTTTTTACTCTGGCATTTCCGCTCCACAAGCTCCATACCATTTCTTCATCAGCCGGTTGGGCATAATCGGTCAGGAATGTGGTAGCCAATGCTCCTGTGGCCCATCCAAACCGGATCCATTTTTCAGGTTCCCATTGTTTAAGAATTCCGTAAAGCATCCCTCCAACAAAACCATCACCTCCGCCAATTCTGTCGATTACACGAATGGGTCGTGGTTCAATCACCTGCCAGTTTTCGTTTTCAAGCATGATGGCTCCCCACAGGTGCTCATTGGAACTAACAACTTCCCGCAGGGTAGTGGCAAAAACTGAGGCATTTGGGAATGCCTTTTTTACACGCATGATCATTTCTTTAAAACTGTCAATTTTATCTGAGATGGCTATTCCACCGGCTTCGGGACCTTCAATTCCCAGACATAACTGAAAATCTTCTTCATTTCCGATAAGAACATCAGCTACCGAAGCAATTTCATTAAATGTTTCATGCAGTTCTGATGCCCGTCCTTCCCAGAAGGATGCTCTGTAATTGAGGTCAAAAGAGATCAGCGTGCCGTGTTTTTTTGCTGATCGTGCAACTTCCAGGCAGAAATTACTCGTTTCAGGTGAAAGTGCTGCAATTAATCCTGACATATGAACGATTTGTACACCTTCAGTTCCAAAAATTCTGTCCAGATCAAAATCTTTTGCGTTGAGTGTTTGGCCAACCTCGCCCGCGCGATCGTTGTGAACACGAGGGCCACGGCCGCCATAGCCACTATCTGCAATATTAAACTGGTGTCGATATCCCCAGGGGTTTCCCTGTTCTACTTCCGGACCTTCAAAGTCCATGTGCCGGTTGCGCAGATTGCTTTTGATGAAACTTGCCAGCGGACTTCCTTTTACAAAAGTGGTAAGCACTTTTACGGGGAGTCCCAGGTAGGATGAAATACTTGCGACATTGGTCTCAGCGCTTGTAGCCTGCATTTTAAAGGTGTCACTGCAATGCACCGGCTGTCCGTTTTCCGGTGTAATTCGTAAGCCCATGCTGGTGGGAACCACCATGGAGTATTTGTAATTTTCTTTTAATTGTAGATTCATTTCAGCAGATTTTATTGAAAGTCTATTGGTTGTTTTCATTGTATATCACACCACTCTTTCTGATACCCATTTCCAGACCTCTGAGTTCAGCCATTCCCCTTAACAGGCCTATGGCGGAATATCCGGGATTGGTTTTTTTATTCAAATCATCAAGAATCGTATGTCCATGGTCTGCCCTCATTGGAATAATCTCATCCCGTCGATTCTGTGCATGTCTTTTTTCTTCTTCTTTGAGGACATTGTGCACTACACTGTACATATCTACATTGCCCCGAAGATGACTGGCTTCGTGGAAACTATTGAAGCCGTTACGTTGGGTGCTTCTTAAGTGAAGAAAATTTATTCTGGAACCCATTCGCTTTATAATGCCGGGCAAGTCATTGTCTGGCAGTACCCCCAGTGACCCGGTACATATACAAAGACCATTATATATGGAATCAACAATGCTTGTGATATATTGAAGATCGGATTCAGTACTTACCACACGTGGCAGGCCGAAGAGAGGGATTGGGGGATCATCCGGATGAATTGCGAGCCGCACACCTGATTCTATGGCTACAGGAACGATTTGTTCCAGAAAGTATTTTAGATTTTTCCGGTATTGGTTTGCATCGATAGCATCATATTCTCTGAGTTTATTTCTGAATGTTTCGATGTCATATCCTTCCTGTCCACCCGGCAGACCGGCGATGATGTTTTTCTGAAGAGTATATTTTTCTTCTTCGCTCATGGAACTGAAGCGGTTCTTTGCTTTTTCGATTATTTCTTCCTGATAATCTTTCTTTGCCTTATCCCGGCTAAGAATAAACATATCGAAAGCTGCAAAGTCAATGTAGTCAAAAGCCAGAGCCAGGGCGCCGTCATCGAGTTTCATTTCGAGGTTTGTACGGGTCCAGTCCACCACAGGCATCCAGTTATAGGTTACAACCTGGATTCCTGCTTTGCCCGCGTTACGAATGCTCTGTTTGTATTTTTCGATCCATTCGTCCCGGTTCGTTTTACCTTGCTTTATGTGCTCATGAACCGGAATACTTTCAATAACTGTCCATTCTAATCCCCTGGGTTGTGGAGGTGTAATATTATCGTTCCATTCAATAATTCGTTTTCGTTCTTCAATGGCTTCTAATTTCCATACTTCACCAACAGGGATATTATGCAAAGCTGTTACAATTCCTGTTGCCCCTGCCTGCCTGATATCAGTCAGTGATACCGGGTCACCGGGTCCATACCATCTCCACGTTTGCTTCATTGTTCTGATAGTTAAATCGTTGTTTTTAACTGATTAAACACCGCTGTAGGCACTGAATCCACCATCAACAGGAATGACTATGCCGGTGATAAACTCCGACCAGTCGGACAAAAGGAAAGTGAGTGCTCCCGTGAGTTCTTCCGGGGTGCCGTAGCGCGCCATGGGGGTTCCATTCATGATTTTTTGTCCTCTCGGTGTGGATTGGCCTGTTTTTTCATCCACCAGCAGAAAACGATTTTGATTGGTAAGCAAAAATCCGGGAGCAATGGCATTGACACGCACTCCGGTCTTGGCAAAGTGCACTGCCAGCCATTGGGTGAAATTGTTGATGGCAGCCTTAGATGCCGAATAAGCCGGGATTCTTGTCAACGGGCGATAAGAATTCATGGAGGAAATATTCACAATTCCGCCTTTCCCCTTTTTTACCATATCAGTGGCAAAGACCATGGAAGGCAGCAGTGTTCCCTGGAAGTTAAGTGCAAAGGTTTTATCAAAACCTTCCAGTTCCAGTCCGAAAAAAGTGTCTTCGAGGTTGTCTATATGTGATTTTTCTATTTGTTCTGCCTTTGAGGTTGCGGTTGCAGCATTTCCTCCGGCTCCATTGATCAGGAAATCAATTTTTCCCAGTTTTTCATTGATCTTTTTTTTGGCAGCCTCCAGTAAACTTTTGTTCAGCACATCGGCAGCCAGACCAATACTTTCAGTCCCGTAAGTTTCGGTTATTTCGGCGGCAACTTTATCTGCTGATTCTTTATCACGATCAATAATAGCAGTTTTAACGCCCTTCATAGCCAGTGCTTTGGCCATTACAGAACAAATGACGCCACCCCCGCCGGTGACCACGGCCACTTTTCCTTCAATATTGAGTTCTTTGATAGGTGTGTCCATAATTAAGCAGTTTTTATTTCTTTTATGGTGTTGATTAATTCGGTGACTTTGTCAGTTAATGCTGCAAAGTCTCCTTTTTCCATAATCTCTTTCGGGAAAAGTTTAGATCCCATTCCCACACAGGTTACACCTGCATCAAACCATTTCTGAAGATTTTCTTTGGAGGTATCCACTCCGCCCGTGGGCATGATGTTGGTCCAGGGACAGGGGCCTTTTACACCCTTTACGAAGGACGGGCCCCCAACTTCTGATGCCGGGAATATTTTGACCAGTTCGGCACCCAGCTCTTCTGCTTTACCTATTTCTGAAACAGATCCGCAACCCGGTGCCCACATAACTTTACGGCGGTTGCAAATGCGGGCCATATTTTCATTCAGAAGGGGAGATACAATGAAATTGGCTCCGGCCTGAATGTAGATGGCTGCGGTGCCTTCCTCCACCACTGAGCCGGCCCCCAGGATCATTCCAGGCAGCTCTTTGAGGGCATATTTGTTTAATTCGCTGAAGATTTCATGGGCAAAGTCGCCCCTGTTGACCCATTCAAATGTTCTGATGCCTCCTTCGTAACAGGCTTTAACTACTTTTTTTGCCACATCTATGTCGGCATGGTAGAATACCGGAACCACGCCGGTTTCCTGCATCTTTTGAAATACTTCTATCCTTGTATATTTTGCCATTTTAGTTTTGCTTATGAATTTAATTATCAGTGCTTCCGCAATAATACTTATAAGGTTTTTGCTTTTGGGATTTTTAGATTTGATGCGTGGAGTGTGTGTCAGCTTTATTTATAAAAATTCACACTAGCCATCAGCCACTTACCTCCAACTTTTATCTCGAAACACGACCGGAAGCATCCCCCCCCATCAGTTTCTCCACCTCTTCAACGGTCACCTGGTTGAAATCACCGGGGATGGTATGTTTCAGACAGGAGGCGGCAGTTCCAAACTGCAATGCTTTTTCATCATTATCGTATGTCAGAAGGCCGTAAATCAGTCCTCCCATGAAAGAGTCACCTCCGCCCACTCTGTCCACAATATGCGTGATTTGATAAGTGGGGGCGGTATAAAGGTTTCTACCGTCGTAAAGTACTCCTGACCAACTGTTGTGATTGGCATTGATGGAACCTCTCAATGTGGTAATTACTTTTTTAACCCGGGGGTATTGCTTCATGATTTGCTGCGAAACACTACGGTAGGCTTCGGCTTCCACATGTCCTCCGGTTATATCCACCCCTTCAGGTTTTATGCCCAGTACCATCTCTGCATCTTCTTCATTTCCCAGTACAACATCACATCCTGCTACCAACCCGGGCATTATATCACCGGCTTTCTTTCCGTATTTCCACAGATTTTTACGATAGTTCAGATCGCACGATACCGTGACGCCTTTTGCGTTGGCTGCCTCAATGGCTTCTAAACACACGTCAGCAGCTTCCTGAGAAACAGCAGGGGTAATGCCTGTCCAGTGGAACCAGTCGGCCCCATCGAAAATCTCATCCCAATCGAATGATCCCGGTTGCACTGATGAAAAAGAGGAATGTGCTCTGTCATATACCACTTTGCTGGCGCGTGCAACTGCTCCTGTTTCCAGAAAATATATTCCGAGACGTTCACCACCATATTGGATGTGACCCGTGTCAACACCATATTTATCAAGGTCCATTCTGCAGGCTCGTCCTATGTCATTATTTGGCAGACGGGTGATAAAACTTGAATTCAGACCATAATTGGCCAGTGAAACAGCAACATTGGCTTCGCCCCCTCCATAGTTTACGTCAAATGAAGTGGCTTGCGCAAACCTTTGGTAGCCAGGAGTTGAAAGCCTGAGCATTATTTCTCCGAAAGTGACAACTCTTTTACTCATTGTTCTGATATTTTGTGTTTAGCAGATTGGTTAAATTTTAAAATCCGAAGTATTCTTTTGCATTTTTATAAGAAATTCCTTCCACCAGACTCTTGAGGATTTCCTTGTCATTGGGAATCACTCCTTTGTCCACTTCATTCCCAATGTGGTTACATGCAATTCTTCGGAAGTACTCATGACGAGGGAACGAAAGAAAGCTTCTGGAGTCAGTAACCATTCCTACAAATCGTGACAGCAATCCCAGAACCGAAAGGTCATTGAGGTGTTTTTCCATCCCAATTTTCTGATCCAAAAACCACCAGGCAGCCCCCCACTGCATTTTTCCGGGTACTGAACCATCCTGGAAATTACCAATCATAGTTGCAAATGTCTCATTGTCTGCCGGATTCAAATTGTACAGGATGGTTTTTGCCAGCTGGTTACTGGTGTCCAGGCTATCCAGGAAGCGGGATATTTTAAAACTGTTCTGAGGCTGTCCGATTGAGTCGAATCCGGTATCGGGGCCCAGTTTATTGAATAATCTGGTATTATTGTTTCGCATGGCACCTAAGTGGAATTGCTGAACCCAGCCTCGTTTGTGATTAAGTTTGCAAAGTTCCTGCATGACAGAGAATCGGTACCCTTCAGTTTCAGTTTCTGTGAGGACCTCTCCTGAACGGAGCTTTTTAAATGCTTTTTCGGGATCTATGCCTTGCTCGTCGGTCCAGTACATACGATCCAGTCCATGATCGGAAGCACGACAGCCTATTTTATCGAAATAGGCATGACGTTCATCCAGCACTGTAAGAAGATCTGCATAGGTATTGATGTTTTTACCTGCAGCTTTTTCCAGTTTTTGTATGTACTCATTGAAAACCGATGGATCATCTGTCTTGATAATGTTATCGGGGCGCCAGGTCGGACGCACTTTTACGTGAAAGTCCTTTAAGCTGGCATGATGTTCCAGATCATCCACCGGGTCATCGGTAGTCCCAACCACTTCCACATTCATCTTTTTGAGGATGTTCTTTATGGAGAAGTCTTTCTGACGTAGCATCTCTGAAGCATCGTGATAAATGGTGTCTGCAGTTTTAGGATTCAATAAATCAAAAATATTGAAGTATCGTGCCAGTTCCAGATGTGTCCAATGATATAGAGGGTTTCCAACAGTATGGGGTACTGTTTCTGCCCATTTGATAAATTTTCGGTAAAAGTCGGGAGTCCCGGTGCAAAATTCTTCATCAACACCATTGGTGCGCATAGCCCTCCATTTATAATGGTCACCTTCCAGCCATACTTGTCCCAAGTTGTCGAAATTATGATCTTCAGCAATCAGTTGAGCAGAGAGATGACAATGAAAGTCAATGATTGGTAGGTCTTCCGAAAATTCATGGTAGATTTCACGGGCTGTTTTGCCTTCTAAAAGAAAATCCGGATGAATAAATTTTTTCATGTTTGGCATGATGTTTTTTATTTACGTTAACGAACACGAAGATATGATATTCTTTTAGTATGGTCAAATGACTGATGAGAAACGAACAGGCAGTTATTTTCCTTTTTGGAGTATTCTCAGTGCATCAGGAACTGGTAGCTACTCATTTATTTGGGGTATGGCCGGAGAAAATGAGGACTTTAGCGACAAGGATCATTTCACTCAGCAGTAGGTGGGGTAGTTACTGTTTCTGATAAATTAATTCTTATTTCATGGAATATTTGGATTTTTAATAATTCATGATTAAATTATTGATGTAATGAATTTTGTAAATAATTTATTGATTTATCCGGTCAGGTGACTTTGGTTACAGGAGGAAGTCAAGGAATTGGGATGGCTATCGGACAAGTGTTGAACAAGGCAGAAGCTAAAGTTGTTATTAGTGATCGATCTCAGAAAATCTTGATATAATACAGAAAGAATTTGAGAAAGATAGATTAGATTTTTATGCAATCGCCTTTGATGATTAATAGAACAGGTCCGGGATATATTGCGACTGAACAGTCTGCACCCATTCGGGAAGGCAACCATCTTTTTAATGATCTGGTGATGACACGCCCACTCGCTGGTAGTTGGGGAGAACCTGAAGATGTTGGGAATGCCGCTCTTTTTCTGGCAAGCAAGGCGAATGACTTTGTGAATTGTCATGTGCTTTATGTTGACGGAGGTATTTTTTAACTTTGGTTATGTTAAAGAATAAAATGATATTAATCCCTAAAAACAACAAGTTATGAAGACAAAAACAATTTTTAGTTTAATTATTATTTCATTGCTTTTTGCAGGTTGCAATCCTCCTCAGGAAGGATATGAAATATCCTCTGAGGTAGTACTTGTTGATAAAGCAATTGTTTTATCTTATGATGAGGTTAATTCCTATCTACCTGAAGAATTGGGAGATAATCACATTGTTGTTGTGGATGGAAATGGTGACCATTTACCATCGCAATGCGATGATTTGGATAATGACGGTAAATGGGATGAGTTGGTATTTCTTGTGGATTTGAACGCTGGAGAGTCCAAAACACTTTTTTTCAATGCAGTCCCTGAGGAGGAGGTACCTGATTATCCCCGAAGGACAAATGTACGTTTCGGATATGCGGAGGAGCCTTTCGTAGAAGTAACTACAGAAGATCGTTTGAAAACCGCTGACAGTTCTACTACATCAGATCTTTTCCAGTTGGAAGGACCCGCCTGGGAAAATGATTTAGTTGCATTCCGCAATTATTATGACTCCCGTAACGGCATAGATATTTTTGGAAAAACGGTTAATGATATGGTTCTTGATTCCGTTGGTGTTAAGGGGCAAAACTACCGTGAAATGGATGATTGGGGAATGGATATTCTCAAAGTCGGAAATTCTTTAGGAGCCGGGGCTATTGGAATCCGAATTGGTGAAGATGTTACCAGAGTAGGAGAATTCGAACGCGGAACCTATGAGTTAATTACGGAAGGTCCTGTAAGGTCTATTCTGAAACTTAACTATTTTGGTGTTCCTGTAGGAGAAAGAATTTACGATATTACACATCAGATTTCAATTTATGCAGGCGATCATTTTTATCGTAGTCAGGTAAATGTGGATGGACTCCGGGGCGATGAGCAGTTAGTTACCGGGATTGTAAATATGAAAAAAACAGAAGCTTTGCCATTTGAAAGTAACGGATATCAGGTTGTTGCTTCTCATGGAAATCAAGGTTATATGGATGAAATACTTGGAATGGCAATTATTGTTCCTCAGGAGGATTTTATCGAAACCTGGCCTGCGCCCGAAGAAGGGGAGGGCATTGTTGAAACCCACATGGTTGCTCTGGAACTAAATGAAGGTCAATCTGCAGAGTATTATTTCTTCAGTGGGTGGGAATATCAAAATGAAGGATTCAAAACTCTTGAGTTTTTTGAAGAAGAAATTGAAAAGGCTACAGTGAAACTGGCTAACTAATTTCTTTGTGTGAAAGAAGGATTTTTGAAAAAGTGGGAGATAAACTGAATTTTCCTGTTTTTTAAAAAAAGCATTCTTATTTTATGACAAAAATTGGTACTATTTTTTCAAAGAATAAAGAACTTTGATTATATTGCGACTGTTTTTATATAGGTTTTATTAGTTGTGTGTGAAAGGAGTGGGGCTGTCCGAAATGACGGTTTCACTCTTTTTTTGTCTTTTCGTAAAGGCCTTGTTTACAAAAGAGACTTTGAATCTTTAAGAATAAATCAATCTTCCTAACCAGGTTTTTTCCTATTAAGAAATACATAAAATAACGAATTGAAATTAAAGATATTTAATTGGTTTATTGATAAGATAGGTTAGATTAAGAACGGTTGAATTGGATATCTCAGTTCTTTGAAAATTTAATAAAAAAGGCCACCCTTTATAGAAGAATGACCTTTGCTTTTTATTTCTTATCCTGCCTGTCTAGCCTATCTATTCATGACAAATCATGATGAGATGTAGAAACTAGTTTTTTTCAATAACCTCAATAAGTTCCAGATCAAAAATAAGCGTTTCGTTGGGGCCGATTAATTCGCCTCTTTCAGTATTCCCGTAACCCAGGTCTCCGGGAACAAATATTTTCCATTTTGCCCCTTCTTTCATCATAGGTAAAATTAACTGCCACCCCTTTATGACGCGGTTAACCGGAATGGTTGCCGTGTCACCTTTTTCTGCAGTGCTGTCAAAAACAGTTCCATCAATAAGGGTTCCATGATAGATGCACCTTACCTGGTCTTTTGCCGATGGACTTTTCCCTGTTCCTTCTTCAATTACCTGGTACTGAAGGCCATTGTCGAGCACGACTACGTCTTCTTTTTTTGCATTTTCTTCAAGAAAAGCCTGCCCTTTTTCCAGATTAGCCTGCGCTTTTATCTGTAACAGACTGTCCTTTCTGTCCTTTACTCGTTCAAAAATTTTTCGAATGTAAATATCAGCGGTTATTTCGGTAAAGTAGGATTTGTCATAAGCTAACTCGTTGAAGAAACCTTTGTTAAACATATCAATATCAATGGTGTCAAACTGTCCTTTTCTGAAGTCGAGGTAGCTGTCGGCAAGCTTTGAATCGTTAAACCCCTGGGCAATTTTTTTGTAATCAATGGTATCAAAAGGAGTTTGTTGAATGTTTTTTTTCCATTCAGATGCTTCATAAAAACCCAGTGCGTAGCTAAGACTGTCCAGCTCTGTCCGCATGTTGGCTTTACCCGTATGAGGAACATTATTGCAAGAAGGCATGACTAAAGCGATGGCAAAAATGCCAATAAACAGTTGTTTTACGTTCATAACTTTAGAATTTGTTTTATGGTTTAGTGATTTTTTTATCTTGTTTTGATTAATCGTCGGATTTAAATTTGAATTATCCTTGCGATTATGATAATAATTTTTTTTGGCGCTGAAAATTACAAAAAAAATGTCAACATATTCCTTTTAGGATTGCAGTTTTATTGCTCTTAGTATTTCTCTTTTTCCGGGTGGTCCAGGGATTTTTTCAATTTTTAAATTAGCTTTTTTCAGGGCTCTTTTTACGATTCCTTTACAACTATAGGTGACCAGAATTCCTCCGGTATTCATTACGTCCGATAATTTCTGAAATATATCCGGTGTCCACAATTCCGGTTGCTTGTCAGGAGCGAAAGCATCAAAATAAATAAGGTCATACTTTGTCAGAGCCTGGAAATCAATTAAATCTGAGGAATCTTTGTGGAGGATAAATCCTGTTGAAATTTTCAGGTCTTTATTCCACTGGCTTTGATGTAATAAAGAATAAATACTTTGAGAACAGCTGGTGTTAATGATGTCGGCATAATTGATTTGGCTGACGGTGGCAGAATCGATAGGATAAGGTTCAAGGGAGTGATAAAATATTTTTTTTTCTCCTTTGTGGATCACTGTCAGTAATGCATTCAGTCCTGTTCCAAAACCAATCTCCAGAATATTAAGTGAGGTTTTGTGTTGGTACTTAAGGCCGGCTTCAATGAATACGTGCATGGATTCCTGAATAGCCCCGTGGATAGAATGATAATGTTCATTAAGGTCCGGCCTGAAAAGAGTGGAAGAACCATCCTCGGTAGTGCGTATTTCTATTATTGGATTGTTTTGTGCTTTCATGAAGTAATTTTATTATAAATGCAAAGATATAATAGTCTGTGTAAGTTCTTTTCTTTCTCAACAGAAATGAAATTACTATTGTAAGAGAAGTATTCTTTGACTGGTTTGATTGCTTCAATTCTCGCCGCTAAACCTCTCTTGATCGTGTGGTATTACACATGAAATACCTGAAAATATTTTTTGAAAGCGTAGTGTCAAACATAAAATATCGCACCAAATATTACCGTTTTATGTTTTCTCTTATGATAAAAAGCTCCCGTAGCTATGGTTATTTTCATTTTTTTCTCATAGAAAAAACAAAAATCAATTTCACCTTATGCGTCATTTGTACATGATATTATTCTGGTGAAACGAGCATGGCAATGTTTGCCTCAAAAAAATGTATAAGATCTTGCTGGTTAGTTTTGTCCAACGTTAAATAATAATTTTATATTGATGAAACGAGCATTGCAACGATTACCACAATAGAACATGTATAATGTCCTGGCATGCGAGTTCCATTCAGCCAATAACTTAGGTGACAATTATTCGAATGAAAATATATAATGAAATGGATGGAAACCGGTGTATTGAGTTTTCTGTCGCTGATATTTATTAAACTTGCACCGTGGTTAGGAAAATAATCCATATCGATATGGACGCCTTTTTTGCTTCTATTGAACAACGGGATAATCCCGAATTGCGGGGAAAACCAGTTGCTGTAGGAGGTAGTAGCGACCGGGGAGTGGTGGCGGCAGCAAGTTATGAAGCTCGTGTATACGGAGTGCATTCTGCTATGCCCTCAAAAATTGCTGCACGAAAATGTCCTGGATTGATATTTGCCAAATCCAGGTTTGATGTTTACCGGGCCGAATCTGCTAAGATAATGGATGTTTTCCGGGATTATACTGATCTGGTTGAGCCTCTCTCCATTGATGAAGCCTTTCTGGATGTTACAAGGAACAAAAAAGGGATGCCCTCTGCTACGTTGATTGCACGCGAAATCAAGCGCAGAATTAACGAGGTTACCTGTCTTACAGCCTCCGCCGGGATTAGTGTTAATAAATTTTTGGCAAAAATTGCTTCTGACCAGGATAAACCTAATGGTTTGTTTGTCATCAAGCCTGATGAGGTTGATGACTTTATTGGGAGACTTTCTGTTGACGATTTTTTTGGAGTGGGGCCCCGGACTGCCCGTAAAATGCATGACTTGGGGCTTTTTAAAGGAGAAGATTTGCGGAATGCCGGCCTTCCCATGCTAATTCGGAATTTTGGGAAAGCAGGATTATTTTTTCATCAGATTGCCAATGGAATTGATGATCGACCTGTAGTTTCGCACAGAGAAAGAAAATCTGTAGGTGTCGAAAATACCTTTCATGACGATATTTCCACAAGAGATGAAATGCTTTCCCGACTTGACATATTGGAGAAAGAGCTTTGGGAGCGTCTTAAGAAACATAGCGTTTACGGAAAAACCCTCACTTTGAAAGTAAAATATAATGATTTTGAACAGATAACCAGATCTCAGACTTTTCCCGATCCGATTTTAAACTACGGACAATTAAAACCAGCTGTAAAAGTTTTATTAAATACGGCTAATCCCGGAAAACCTGTAAGGTTATTGGGGCTCTCGGTATCCAATTTTGCCCAGCCGGAGAATAGTGGTCCATTGCAATTAACTATTGATTTTGACTAATGTTGTTTCTGCAGGAATAAAGTCTGTTTTTTTTCTGTAAAAAGCTGTTTTTTATTTCAGTATGTTGAAATAATAAACACTTAATATCGGGAGTCAAGTGATTTTAAGTAATTTACAAAAAATAATTTAAAGATTTATTTTAAAATATGATATTTAAGAAGATATGTTTTGTTGTAGCCATGAGTGCTGAGGCCATGCCTTTAATTGATGCATTTGGTCTGACCGAGGATTCCGGATTTGCCGGAGAACTTCCCATGAGAGGTTTTGTTGGAAATTACAGAGGGATGCAACTTTCGCTGGTTGTCAATGGAAAAGACAAAGATACTGGGCTTGATCTTATAGGAACCCAGGCGGCAACTCTTGCCACGCAGTTTGCTGTAGAGAAATATTCTCCTCAATTAATAATTAACGCAGGAACTGCCGGTGCATTTGGAACAAAAGGTGCACAGATTGGGGATGTTTATTTAAGCCGAGATTACATAGTTTTTCATGATCGAAGAGTGCCAGTCGCCGGATGGGATAAACAAAGTATTGGATATTTTCCCGTTTGGGATGTGGCATCACTTTTACCTCTGGGGTTTAAGTCAGGGATTGTGACAACAGGAAATTCCCTTGATATGCCTGAGCATGACGAGGAGAATATCCGCAAGATAGGAGGAGAGATAAAAGAGATGGAAGCCGCTGCTGTTGCCTGGATCTGCAAACTTCACGGGATTCCTCTTTTTTGTGTTAAGGCGGTTACTGATCTTATGGATTCAGGTATTCCGTCTCATGAAGAATTTAAGAAGAATTTACAGGTGGCTACAGAAAATCTGAGAAACGGAGTGTTTAAGATTATTGATTTCTTGGCAACCTGAAACCAGCAATTCTTTTTAGATATAACTTGAATAAAGAAAGGCCTTTATACGTGCCGTATTGATGTTTCATATAAGCTGGTTCCGGGAAAAATTCTCTGAAAAGCATTTTTGTCTTGTTCCGGAATCCCGGAAGAGATGCAATTTCCTCGACAACCATGATTTTGTGCTTTCTTTTCGGGTTTTGTTCCTGATGAAACATTATTTCATCAGGGAAGGGTATTTCAAATTGATTCGCAGGAGTTTGATTAAGTAGAAGTGATGCCCATTGAATTGGGGCCACTATTTGCTTTTTGGCTCGCGGATTCAGAGCAATGATGCTGGGAACGAAATTTTTATTGTTCTCATTTCGCTGCAGAATTAAGGCAATGTCGAGTAGCCATCCAAGTCGCATACCACCCATTTTGTATCCTTTAAATGCATGGGTGGCAAGGTGATAGGCTTGCATGCGGTCGTTGAATATTTTTATATCCGGATAGTTTTTAAGGGGCTGTGTATGTTGGAAAAGGTCGATGTTTTGCAAATTCATAGCGTTCCCCATAGCAAATAACCTTTGATGAGGTTCTATCATAACATTTTGCCAGGTAACGGCTGAAATGTGTGCATGAACTTTTTCATGGAGTTCGGAAAGAGGCATGTGTAGTAGTTTTGCACCTTTTGAGAGGAGTAAATTTCTTAGTTCCAGTACTTGGAGTTCAGGGACTAAAATATCCAGATCTCCCATGGGCCTTAGAGCTTCTTCCGGATACAGACTAAAGGCCAGAGCAGTCCCTTTTAGTGGGATAACGGGTATATTTTTTGATGCGGCAATCTCGAATAATTCCCTGAATACCTTCCATTTTTGCTGATTCATTATCAGAGTTTGAAGGTATTGCATTCTCAATAACTGTTTTATATTTTCTGGCCATTGAATCATATTGTATTCTTCTTTGTTTGATTGGGAAAAAATCCATGGGGCCAAACCATTCCTTGCCGAAAAAACAAAAGCATCATTGGCTTCTTCTTCGCTAAGTTGTTTGCTTTTAGTATGATGTTTTTGAAGGGAAACTAATTTAAAAACCAGATTTGCTGTTTTGGACTTAAAAGGAATCATAATTGACAAAATGATTTTATTTGAGGGTTTTTGAGCCTGAAAGGTACATAAATGGTTTAATTGGTGATGTTAATCCTGGAAATAAATTTAAAAACGAAAATAGGGATCGAGCGATTAATTAATCAGGTTAATAAATATAGGCTTCACCAACGTTTCTGTGCAAGCCTTACATTTTCTTAATTTCCACATAAATGTAGATATCCAGTTGAGCAGTATCGCTTCGATAAGCTCTGCCTTTTCCTTGCATGAATTTGGATACATTATTTTTTTTATTTATATTTAAGTAACAATGAATTTATCCCCAGGTAAAAATCCTGCAGAAAGGAATTATATTCCTTTTCTTAATCGTTATGTTCCTTATTTTGCTGGTCAGTTCCGTTTATTTTATTTAAATGCTGTTTTTTGAGCTATTCAGGCCCTAAACTTTTTTAATGCTGATCGTCTTTAATACCTGCTTTAATGTTTTTTAAAAGTGTATTAATTTGTTAATGTTTTTGAATGTTTTGTTGTTTAACTTTTTAAGCTCTTGACTATTTAATCTTTTTTTTGTAATTTAGATTTAAAGCAAGTTTTAAAATGAAAAATGCAGATAATCAGAAGTATAGTGATTTTGTTATTTAGAAAAAGTTTAAATAACAAAAAATTTATTTGTTAATTCATTTGCAATCGTTTATCTATTTCTTATTTTTGTTAGACAGAAAACAATTAAAACATATATACCATGACATCAATTCAATTTAACAACAGACTACTGGGGCTTCAGGATAAGCTTTTGTATTTTGCTTTGAGTTTAACGGCAAATGATGATGATGCACATGACTTGTTACAGGAAACAATTCTGAAAGCGCTTACTTATCGTAACCAGTTTGTGGCCAATACAAATTTTAAGGCCTGGGTGTTTACTATAATGAAGAACACTTTTATAAATAATTATCGTCGTAATCAAAAAACCCGGAATACCTTTGATGGTTCTGAAGATGCATTTAAACATGCTTTCAGAAAAAATTATGCATCAGAAACACCAGAAATGGTTCATTCCGTGACTGAAATGAACAGGTACATTGAGCAATTGGATGATGATTTCAGGATTCCGTTCCGTATGCATACAGATGGTTACAAATATAAAGAAATTGCCGAAGATCTTGATCTTCCTATAGGAACTGTGAAAAGCCGTATCTTTTTCACCCGTAAGAAGTTACAGGATATGCTAAAGGATCGTGAAGGTAGTTATGCGGTCTGATATTTTTGGCTGACTATAAAGCAATGGAGTACCTAAATAATATTAAGGTTTGGGTTTAGTGGATGAGTAGGCAACCGGCCTACTGTTTAGGCAGTGGTCGGTTGTTTTTTGTTTTATTCCGATGTACCATCCCATCCTGCCATCCGGGCCAGGATCCACCAAAAAGCTATGGCTTTGCGATTAGCCGTGATGTGTTGCGTGTTATGAGCTCCATATGCCTCTTTACCACCAGGTGATAACCTGTTATGCCAATAATGCCTTCCGGGTGACTTATTTTTCTGCCAATCGACATAGAAGTTTCCTCCGTAGCTGTCGGAATATCCGTCATCGTTGGAGTCTTCCCAATATCGATCTTCCATATCATGGGTGTCAATACTGTAATAATCAAGGCAATATTGTTTGTTATCCATGCAAAAACTATTTATCAGTTCTGCCTGATTCTTTGGTCTTCCTTCCCCTGTGTTATTATTGCCATTAGCGTGGCCCGTCATAAATATGAAGTGTACCGGGTTTTTTCTTTTTCCTGCTTCGTTGCCAATTTCAGATCCATTTTCTCCATATTCAGAAATGAGTTGGGACATGCCCGGCAGATAGATCCCGGCAACATCATGTCCGGCAATATTACACCAGGACCACATAATGACATTTACATGAGCATTTTCAGGAGCATTCAGGAAATTTCTGGTTGCTTGTATGAATCCTTTTTCATTTGAACTAAGATCTTTTGCAGTTTCTCCGCTGGCTGCATAGTCTTCCAATGCATAATCGTAGAAAGTAAGTTTGCCGCTGACCTGTTTGTTTAGGGAAACTGCAAAAAGTAATTCATCGCCGTCCTTATAATCCGGAAGTCCGAATACACCACGGGATACATGCGTGCCGTGAGATGTATGTTGATATGCCACATGAAATGTTTCCCTGGCTTTATTTATATAAGTTTTAGATATACTGCGCAATACATTTTCATGAGCTGTTTCATGATTGGCAATAAAAGAGGATTGTGATGAAACATTTTCTTCATTTTCTCCGGACGTTTCATTTCCATCTGTGTTTTCGGTTAAGTTTGCCTGAGCAGAGTTAATTTCCTCTGAACCGGGGGAACATCCGATAGATAATAGAGCAGTTAAAACGAATAATCTCAATATTTTTGTAAGCATTTTATTATGAGATAATTTGGTTGGTGTTGTGAATGATTAGCAGTCATCTCTTTAAGAATGGCCGAATTTGTCAAATTGTGGTTAGGGATCAGTTGTTTTGCTTAAATGGTTTTTTGGGTTGAAATGTAAAAGATTAATAGGACATTTTTTTAGTTAATTATGGTCTTAAAACCAGATATTTTAAAATTTAGACCTGTTCAATCTGCAATTGTTAAAAGGCAGCAGATGAATAATTTTGATAAATTTACGATGCTTTTCAGTTTCAGTCAATAACTGGACATACTGGTTGGAAACTAAAATTTTGATCTTTTCGAACTGTATTTTCTTAAATAGAAAATATTCAACCTGAATTTAGTTTTTTTAATAGAGGTCTGAGGTGTTTTATAGATATTCATTTATATTTACATTTACTATCGCGATAGCGTTGTGGGTGTCTCCGTATGACAGGATGAGACAAATCCTTAATTCGCTGTTATTTTTTTCTATTCGTTAGTCAGGTAAATTTTTATTAAATGAAGAATAAAGGTAAAACAGGCAGATACCAAAGAGTTTTTGATCAAATTGAAAAGTTGATTCAGGCCACTGAAAATCCTTGGTCGAGAATGAGTACAATAGCGGCTTTACTTCACCATAAAATGCCTGATTATTTTTGGACAGGCTTTTATTTTATCGATGAAGCTGGTAATTTGATTGTGGGACCTTATCAGGGACCTGTTGCATGTTTGAAATTAAAAAAGGATACTGGTGTTTGCTGGGCCGGGATCAATACAGGTAGAAGTGTAGTCGTTGGAAATGTTGAAGAATTTCCCGGTCATATTGCCTGTTCTGCCCTAAGTAAATCTGAAATCGTAATTCCCGTGTCTGATAAATCAGGGAAAACCGTTGCCGTACTTGATATTGATAGTAAAAAACTTAACACCTTTGATGAAACAGATCGTGTGGAGCTGGAGAAAATAGTTTCACTGATTTATGGCTAGTTTTATTCGGATGAAACGAGCATGATATTTTTTAGGCATAATATCACAAAACAATAGTCAGTTAGATTTTTAGATATAATAATAAAGATGAATCGTAAGACATTGAATGTCTGTGCTTTAATGTAAAACACCTTTTAAATATAAATAATTGATTCAAAGATTCTTATAAAAGTTTAACGGAGTATTAACACAAGAATATGATTAAAAAATATTATGCGAGAGCGAAGCGGTTCCATTCGTTCTCAAATTTTTAATTATTTTTTTTATCAGGTAATTACAAGATTTTAAACGAATGAAACGAACTGTGATGATAACAGGTGCAGCCAGAAGAGTGGGGGCAGGCATTGCACGTTTTCTTGCCCTCGAGGGTTGGGAAGTAATTATTCACTACAACCATAGCCGGGAGGAAGCTTTGATGTTGTCTGGCGATTTACAAAAGAAATATCCGGACCGGCAATTCCCAGTAATACAGTGCGACCTATCTAATCATGATGCTGTTTTGTCTGTATTCAGCAGATTGCCTGATTCCATTATTCAGGTTGATGCTCTGGTTAACAATGCCAGCACTTTCAATCCCGGTAAGATAATTGAAACTTCTCTGGCATTTTTCCGAAAAGAAATGGCCGTCAATTTTGAGGCATCATTCTTTCTTATGCAAGCTTTTAAAAAGAAATTCCGAAGAGGGTCTGTTGTGAATATGCTTGATACTAATGTGGTAAAGAATAAGGGAGAGCATGCTGTCTATTTATTGGCAAAAAAGAGTCTTGCTGAATTAACACGTATGGCTGCTTTGGATTTTGCCCCTGAGATCCGGGTTAACGGAGTTGCTCCGGGACCTGTTTTACCTCCCCCTGGCAAGCAGGATAATTATCTTGATAGCGTAATTGAAGAAACTCCCTTAAAAAAGCGGGTTTTTGTTCATGATATTGCTGTATCTGTTTCCTTTTTGTTGAATAATCCTTCTGTTACCGGACAAATTCTGTTTTGTGATAGCGGATCTCACCTTATTTAATTATGGCTACTATTTTTATAAAAAATCTTTTGTTACGTACTGAAGTTGGTTTTAACGCTCATGAACTTGGAAAGAAACAGGATCTGCTTTTGAATATTTCCATCCAATATGATACTCAGGGGGAGGAGATAAATGATAATCCACAGAATGCCCTGAATTACCGGGATATTTGTAAAGAAGTTATTGATCTGGTAGAACGGGGAAAGTTTAATTTACTAGAAAAAGTGGCCAATGATGTGGCCGATTTAATTCTGAAGATGAATCGTGTGAAAGAAGTGGCCGTTGAGGTGGATAAGCCGCATGCTTTACGATTTGCAAAGAGTGTTTCATTTAGTCTTACAAAAAAAAATCAAAGAAATGATTAATGAAGCTATTGTTGGGATAGGCTCGAATATTAAACCTAAGAAAAACCTTTCCACCGCTTTTTCTTTTCTGCAAAAGGAGTTTGAAGTTCTGAAAAAGACAGGACCGGTCAGGACATCTCCTATAGGAATAATCAACCAACCGGATTTTTTTAATGCTGCACTTTTTCTTCGTACAAATCGAACATTGGATGAATTAATTGCTTTTCTAAAAAAAACGGAAAATGACATGGGACGTGACCGTTCCCGTCCCAGATTTGGTCCCCGTGAAATTGATCTGGATGTCATTGTCTGGAACGGGGAGGTTGTTGATAAGGATTTTTTTGAAAGAGATTTTTTGCAACATTTGGTCAGGAAATTAATCTAAATCATTAAGAGTTTAGCCGCTCAGATATACAAAAAAACAAAGGGCCTTTAAAATGAGTCTGCCCTTTGTGGTGGTAATTGTGGTATTTTGTTTGAATAAATTCCTTCTTTCCTGACTGAAACGAGCATGGAGCTTTGATTTCTCTTTCGGCCTTGCCGCTTTGTTTGTAAAGAAATTTGCACAAAAGTACATGTATAAAAAAATTGCGAGTTATATCCGACCTAAAAAATAAATTTTATACGGG
>CAYOFH010000007.1:0-56128 GCA_964403175.1 uncultured Marinilabiliaceae bacterium | reverse complement strand
CCAGCATTTTCTCTCCCTCCTGAATCTCTCTTAGTCCATTGCGAGCCATAATTAAGGGTTCGGGACAGAGACGTCCTTTAGTATCTATTGTGTGCATTCTTAAATTGATTAATTAATTTTTGAGCCACTGTTGCAGGATCATCGTTGGTTTCATCCAAAATCAGAACCGGTTCATTTCTTTTAGCCAGTGATTTGGAATACCCTTTATCGTAATATTGCAAAGTAATATCAGCAACTAAATGGAAATTATTAATTTCCAGGGCATCCAATGCTTCTTGTGTGCGCACCCCCCCAAGTCGTTTCTGTATTTTTAACACAGCTTGAGCCAGTAATTCCTTATCAAAACAACCGTAATCCCTGACAAGTCTTTCAACCCTCAGGCTTCGATCTATATTATACATTACCAGGGGGGCTTTCATCAGTAATTCAAAAAGAATCTCCGGAATATAGACCCTTCCGATACTATGACTCTCACCTTCCACCCAAATAATTTTTTCGGATTGAAAACGAAGAAACTGCGCATGAATATCATTCTCAAACTGCTCTGATGAAGGTTGTACTGACTGCCCCAGTGCTCCAAAAGCTGATCCTTTATGACTGGCCAGTCCTTCCAAATCAAGAACCTGCTCTCCCTGCTTTTCCAGTTCTGACAGCACCTCGGTTTTTCCACTACCGGTAGGGCCTCCAATAATTACGAAATGCCACTTTGTCTCCTGCAACATGTGTCGAAAAGATGCCCGGTAGGTTTTGTAACCACCCTCCAGAACAGCAGCCCGCAATCCGGTTGTCCGAAAAAGCCAGGCCATACTACCACTTCGCATTCCTCCCCGCCAGCAATGTACCAGCACTTTATTATCTAAAGCAAGATCTCTGGCTTTCCGCGCAAAATCTGCCATTTTGGGGCCAACAAATTCTAGTCCTTTTAATACCGCACTGTTCCGTCCCTCTGTTTTATAAAGTGTTCCAACAACCGCCCTTTCTTCATTTGAAAATAAGGGGATATTGACAGCTCCAGGAATATGCCCCTTACCATACTCTGCAGGCGTTCGAACGTCAATGACAGGATATCTTTCCGATTCTTTCAGAAAAATCGCCGGAGAGAGAACTGAAGGTTCCTGCTCTTTTTCAATAATGAAGTGTTCGGAAATAATATTATTCACAATAATAGTTCGTTAAAATTAACTGATCAGTCGCAGGCCAGCAGCTCTTATTAAAACAATGTATCTTTGATTGGTATGGCTCTGGAAACCCTCCTTGGGTTATTCCACTCCGAACTCAATCACAAAACTCTAAGCCGCTAAAGAAAGCCAACCGCTTTACAACAAATGAAAACACAAAAAAGTAGAACTCAAAACCCGTTAACTCCTATAGGGTAACGCTCCATGTGTCATTTATATGATTTTTCCAATCACTATATTTTTCCTGTCCACCCCGTACTTTCCAGTCACTATCTATGGTTAATCGGGAACTGATTCCTCCACGTGGATTACAAACCATCACAATCCGCAACCTGTCGGGACTGTATACTTCTATCAGATGATCATAAAAAACATTTATCAATCGTTCGTACGAAACAGTGATATTCCGAAGTGCCTGAACATACATTTTCAATGATTTGAGTTCAATAATACGACCCATGGGATAAAAAGTAATATACACATCAGCAAAATCGGGCTGATCTTTTACTCCCAGAAAAGTAAACTCGGGAATCTTCACTTTAATTTCATAGGCATGGTTTGTTGGGTTAGGCAAAGATTTTAGAAGGTTTTTATCGATGTCCTTGTAGGTTAAAACTTTTTCTGCCATGGTAATAATTTATTTTGCTGTTTATAAAATACTTATTCAGTGAAAAACCTGCTTCTATGTGCCGGTAAATATCAGTTACAGTTAACATAAAATCAAATTAAAGAAAACCACCAGATATTCTGAAATTAGATGTTAGAAAAATCCATAACGCTGACAAATTGCTTATTCAGACAAATGCCTTGCAATCTCTAAGCAATTAAACATTAGACAAATCCCAAAACGTAAAGAACTTTTGAGATAAAAAAGCGACTGTAAAATTTTGGTAAAGTTAATAATTTAACAGAAACAAAAAGATTAGTGAATCTTGCCGGATTCCTATATCTTTGCGCGAAAACCAGAAAAAAATCTAAGTGGGACGTTCAAGAAGAAATAAACCATTGCTCGAGCGATTGGTAATTAGCGATGTAGCAGCCGAAGGAAAAGCCCTGGGCAGAATTAATGATACGGTAGTATTTGTGCCATTTGCCGCACCCGGAGATGTGGTGGATGTTCAGGTTACAAAAAAGAGAAAAAAATATTTTGAAGGAAGACCTGTCAGGTTCCATCATCTCTCCGAAATGCGCGCCGAACCTTTTTGCGAACACTTTGGAACCTGCGGAGGATGCAAATGGCAACATCTCCCCTATTCGGAACAGATAAAATATAAGCAACGTGAAGTTTTCAACAACCTTCAGCGAATCGGGAAGGTAGAACTACCCGCCATCAGTCCCATACTGGCCTCTCCCGAAGAGCGTTTTTATCGCAACAAACTGGAATATACTTTTTCCAATAAACGATGGCTCTCGGTTGAAGAGATGGAATCCGATGAAGTAATTGAAAACAAAAGCGGCCTGGGTTTTCATATTCCAGGCATGTTCGATAAAGTCATTGACATCCGTGAATGTCATCTGCAACGACAACCCTCCAACGATATCAGAATGGCCATCCGGAATTTCGCCCTTCAAAATAACTGGTCGTTTTTCGACCTGAGAGAACAGGAAGGCTTTTTACGAACATTAATCATTCGAACCAGTTCCACCGGAGAAACCATGGTTATTGTGGTATTCTTTCATGAAGATGAAGAAAAACGCAACAGTCTGTTCGACCACCTTCAGGAAAATTTTCCGGAAGTAACATCATGGATGTACGTAATCAACGAAAAAAAGAACGATACCATAACTGATCAGGAAGTCATTCTTCAGCACGGACGCGACCACATTTTTGAAGAAATGGAAGGGCTGAAATTTAAAATCGGCCCCAAATCTTTTTACCAGACCAATTCCACACAAGCTTACAATCTGTATAAAGTAGCCCGGAATTTCGCAGGACTTACCGGCAAGGAAACTGTATATGATCTTTATACCGGAACCGGCACAATTGCCAATTTTGTGGCAAAAAATGCCAAAAAAGTCGTGGGAATTGAATATGTACCCGATGCTATTGAAGATGCCCATATCAACTCGGAAATCAATAACATTGAAAACACCCGGTTTTTTGCCGGCGACATTAAAGACCTTTTAAATCATGACCTTTTTGAAAAAGAAGGATTTCCAGATGTCATCATTACCGATCCCCCGCGCGCAGGCATGCATGAAGATGTAGTACGTACCATACTTAATGCAGCACCTGAAAAAATTGTTTATGTAAGTTGTAACTCTGCCACCCAGGCCAGAGACATAAATATCCTGGATGAAAGATACCGTGTTACTGCCATTCAGCCGGTAGATATGTTTCCACATACACACCATGTTGAAAATGTAGTATTATTGGAAAGGAAATAGCATGTAGTTGAACTTTTTAATGAGGAGTTGCGTTTTTCTGTAAAAAAATATGATAGCAATATTATCCCCAGCGAAAAAACTGGATTTCAAAAAAGAAGTACCAACAAGAAAAAGCTCAGAAATAATCTTTTCTGATGAAGCTTCCACGTTAGCAGACAAATTAAAAAAGTTTTCACCCGATGAACTGATGAAGTTAATGAAAATCAGTCGTCAACTGGGCGAACTTAATGCCGAACGTTTTAATAAGTGGCACTGCCCTTATGATACTAAAGAATCACGGCAGGCTATTTATGCCTTCAACGGGGAAGCATACAACGGACTGGATGCCTATTCTTTAAGCGCAAAGGAGACCGATACTGCTCAGCATCAGCTAAGAATCCTTTCGGGGATGTACGGCATTCTCCGTCCCCTGGATCGAATCATGCCGTACCGACTGGAAATGGGAACAAAGTTGTTCGATAACGAATGGAAAAACCTTTACGAATTCTGGGGACAGAAACTGACCAACCAATTGAATAGGGATTTAAAGCAAGGCAACCACAAAGCCCTTGTGAACCTAGCGAGCAAGGAATACTTTAAAGCCATTGATGCAGAAAAAATTGAGAAACCAATCATCTCTCCGGTTTTCAAAGAAAACAAAAATGGCGAATACAAAGTCATAAGCATCTATGCCAAAAAAGCTCGCGGAATGATGGTTCGGTTTATCATTCAGAATAATCTGACAGAACCTGAAGACCTGAAAGCTTTTGATGAAGATGGATATCATTTCAATAACCAACTCTCTGGAGACACCGAAATGGTATTTACCCGTCATTAATCTCAGTATATTTTTTTCGCCCGGTTTTGTGATAAATCGATGATTTTTTCTTACCTTTTGTAAAAACAAAACATAAGTTATTATGAGCGATACACAATATATTGAACGTTATGGAAATCTTCTAAAACAGGAAAACCTGAGAACCCTGGAAGATAAAATCTGGCCAAATACATTTGTATTAGAAGCCCCGGAGCCATTCCCCGGATTTTTTAATTATTATTCCGATCATCCGGTTGACAGTAAGCCACTTTACATATACCTGGTACTAAAAAGATTATATACCCTTGAAGAAATCACCCGGGCTTCCCAAAACATCCAAAAATATTTCAAAACTGAATTCAATGCCACTCCGGGAGTGGTGAACATCTACAATCGTCAGCTTCATGTCATCAGGGTACGTCATCTGGAAAGTTTTTCCCAAATTATCGATTTACAGGCTGGTTATATGGATCAGGGAATTGAATTTAAAAGTAAACCTAACAGAAAAGTAGAAGGCCCGGCAGTGATACGAATTAAAAAATTCTTTATCCTTGATGAGCCGGAACAGGGTTTATTCTTTGATGTTATTGAAAAAGACCATGGCTATTTCCTAATTCCGGATCAATTAAGATATAAGCATTTTGAGGACATTACCCGTAAAGTAAAGTTCAATTGGGATAAGCCTTTTTTTGATGCTGCCATTGGACATTTCCACATAAAATTTGGAATTCAGGACATGATTCGGATTTACTATCCTGAAATGAGTCTGGATTATCTCCGTGAAGTAAGAAAAAAATATCTGGATCGAATTAAGTAGGATACTATTTACCAAAGCCTCTTCTGCATATTTTCTGAAGAGGCTTTTTCATTTCTACCTGTCCAATCGATCAAATCTTTGGTTACCTCAAACACATTCGTTTTTCCAAACAAAAAATCATTTTCCCGTTTATGACATATCATCGGATGAGTTGTAAAAATACTTTTCCTGATGTCAATATGTTCAACTGCCTTCTGAGCATGATTTCCCCACAAAAACCAAATAATTTCCGGGTGAATTTTATTAACATACTCCAACAACCTGTCAGTAAACGGTTTCCAATACCTGGAATGACTGCCTGGCTTACCAACAGTACATGAAAAAGAAGTATTCAACAACAAAACTCCCTGTTGTTCCCAATGCGTAAACAGTCGGGAGGGTGAAAGAAGTGAAAAACTCCCTATTGCCAGTTCCTTTTTGATTTCCTGAAAATTTTTAAGTTCCTTGGTTTCGGAATAATAAAGAGCCCGTACAATGTTTCGCAAACTCGTATTCCGAAAACTTTCAGTCCAGCTTTGCAACGGTCCCACTTCGAAGGCACGGCCAGTGGCAATGCCTTTCTGCGGATAAGGATCTTGTCCAAGTATAATTATTTTGGCTTTTGACAGATCAATATTCAAAAAGCGAAGTATATTTTCAGAAAGCGGAGTAATTTCTTTTTCATCTTCAAGTCTGATTTTGTTCGTTATTTCACCGATAATAGTTAAAACCTCACCTGTAAAAAACGGTTTCCATGAGGGATGTATTTTAGAGGGTAAAATCATCAGGATTGTTTATTACAATTATTCTGAATTGCCAAAGATAATTAATCTTGAATTATGACCTTATATGACATTTTATCCAAACCATTAATTTCTTGATTACAGATCATTGATGTCCGGCTAAAGGCTTAAAATTGCTTCATTGTTTTTGATAATGACAGGAGTTTCAGGAATTATTTAATGGAGGCGATTAATTTCAGACAATATCTTAAATCTACGCTCTCCTGTATGCCTACGAACAATCACCAATACAAACAAAAGCAAAGCAGGTTTTAAAGTCCATAAAATGAGTTTTTCATACAACACGGATTACAAATAAACAATTTTATAACAATCTATCAACCTTAATAACCAACAATTCATTAGCTTTGAAAACTAAAAGACAAAAAAATGCGACAACACCTTTTTATTATAATCTTGTTAACAACAACAGTATTTAGTTGTCAGTCACCAGGAAGACCAACACTAACAAACTCCAGGCAAAATTCCATCGATAGTACAATTAAATCCGATTCCACCATATCTGCATATATAGTGCCGCTTCGCGATTCTGTGGAAGCCATAATGAATGAAGTAATTGGAACCTCGCCAAAAAAAATGTTTCCTGAAAAGCCGGAATCACCATTATCCAGTTTTGTTGCAGATCTTCTTCAGGAAACCGCCAGGCAAGAAATAAAAAATCTTAAAAAAGAACAGCTTCCAATTATCACAGTAATTAATATCCGTGGATTGAGAGCCCCCCTTCCCAATGGCCGTATACAGGTAAAGCATATCTATGCGCTCATGCCGTTTGAGAATCAAATGGTCATATTGAAAATGAAAGGAGAAGATATAAAAAAGTTATATCAACACATGGGAGAATCCAACGGCGACGGGCTTAGTGGTGGCTCTTTTACCTTTGCAAATAAAACGGTTAAAAATCCACAAATTAATGGCCAACCGGTCAAAGGCGATTCACTATATTATGTGGTTACCTCCGATTACCTTGCCACAGGAGGTGACCATTATACAATATTTGCCAAAGCAATAGAACAACATGAATCATCTCACAAAATCAGAGATCTGATAATTCTACATATCAGAGAACTTCACGAAAATGGCACCTCCATTCCGGTACCTGCCAATACACGAATAGAAATGAAGTAAAAGTCATTTTGCCATCTATCAAAAAATTTGACATGCACACAAATAGACGACAATTTCTAAAAACCCTGGCTGTAGGGAGTATGGCTGCATTTATGCCTTTTCACACAAGAGGAGAGTTCTCCACAGCAAACACCCTAACTATTCTTCATACCAATGATGTTCACAGCCATCTGGAACCATTTGAGTCCAATCATCCAAGATTTGCAAATATGGGTGGATTTGCCAGAAGAGCGAATCTGATACAACAACTTCGTAAAAAGAAAGACAACGTTTTATTACTGGATGCAGGTGACATCTTTCAGGGAACTCCCTATTTTAACTTTTTCGGAGGGAAACCGGAACTGGAATTAATGTCCAAAATGCAATATGATGCAGCAACCATTGGAAATCACGAATTTGACAATGGAATGCAGCATCTCGCAGAACAATTACAATATGCGGACTTCCCTTTTATTTGCAGTAATTACAATTTTGAAGGAACCATCATGGAAGGAAAAACTCAGCCATGGAAAATTATCGAAAAAGGGCCTTTCCGGATTGGCATCATTGGACTGGGGATTAATCCGGCAGGACTAATATCGCCTGTGAACTACGAAGGAATGGAATGGCAAAACCCGATAAAAACTGGGGAGGAAACAGCATTATTTCTCAGAAATGAGGAAAAGTGTAATCTTATCATAGCAATTTCTCACCTGGGCATTAAAAGTACTTCCGAAAGACCTGATTCTGACCAGAGAGTTGCTGTCGAAACATCCTCTATAGACATTATAATCGGAGGTCACTCACATACATTTCTGGATGAACCTCAAGAAATAAAAAATAAAGAAGGAAAAACAGTTATTATTAACCAGGTAGGTTGGGGAGGAGTAATTCTGGGTCAGTTGGATATTACTTTAAATAAGGGAAAATCCACTTTTCTGGCAACACAACACCTAATCAGATAGGAGTATTCCAGTTTGTAGAGATAGAAAAAAGGATAAAATATGAAGAAATAATTAAAGTAAAATCCGGCAGTGATATTCGAGAAACAGCTATTATCACTTTAAGTAATAACATAAACTTAAGATTCTGTTTATCACCTTTTTCTCCAAGCATGAATTCTTACATCAAAAGACGCGCTAAAATTTCATAAACAACAGCTTTAGCGCGTCTTTTATTTCTGTTTACCATTTAATCAATTGGCAGTTGTCTTTTAAACGACTCATCCAGGGAGATAATTGTTTCTGTGGATGAAATGCCTGGAATATTTTGGAGGCGATCATGAAGAATACGCTTCAAATGCTCATTGCTTTTGGCAAATATTTTAATAAACATTGCATATTCGCCTGTAGTGTAATGACATTCAACCACTTCAGGAATTTCTTCCAGCATCTTAACAACATTATCAAAAAGACTTGCCTTTTTGAGAAAAATTCCCATAAAAGCACAGGTGTGATATCCAATTTTAGCAGGATTAATAATAAACTCAGAACCTTTTATCACCCCCATATTCATCAAACGCTGAATACGTTGATGAATGGCAGCCCCGGACACCTTACATTCCCTGGCAACCTCAAGAAACGGAATTCGGGCATTATGTGTAATCATTGACAAAATCTTTTTGTCAAGACTATCAATTTGTAAATTGCTCTCCATATAAAAAAATGACAAATGTTATAAATTAAAAGAATTTCTGCTCTTTTTTTAATGATTCTCTTCGAATTTACAGGTATTTATCCAATAATCCAACAAATCAAGCCCTAAAATAGCACTAATAATTTACCGTATTATAAACTCACTTTCAATTTTTAAACAGATTGCCCAACTACTCGCATGAAGAACTTAAACACATTCTTTTAAGACATTGATTGTCAGTCATTTTTCAGGCCAATCAACATTAGCGTTTATCTCGTCCTTTTTTTTATTTTCAAAGTTTTTGTATATTGTTACGTGCGATGCATCCAGCAAATGACAAAATTGTTTTTTGCTAACCCTAATGCTTCATATGGTCAGGACATTTCGGTGTGCATATTGCAAAAATAAAGTAACCAAAAGAATGAAACCTATTTTCCAATTACCTATGCACATAATAAAAATCTTTCTGACAGTACTGATACTTGGAATTTCATTTCCCGGACATGTTAACGCCTTAGAAAAACTTGATACAGGTAACGCTTTAAGAATAGATTTTATTCTTTCCGGAAATCACAAATTTCAGGATGCAACCATCGTCAATTACCTGAAAACACCCAATTTCATCACCAGTACCTCACAATTAATTCCCGATTTCGACTATGGCTCATATCGTGTACTGCTGCTTGATGAGGATCAAAAAGACACTCTTTTTCTCAAAAGCTTTTGCACCCTTTTCGAAGAATGGCAAAGCACAAATGAAGCTATTCAAAATAATCGAGCATTCAAACAAACGGTTGAAACCCCCTGGCCCAAAAAAGATGTAATAGTAAAAATAGAACGTCGTAATTCCACCGGGAAATTTCAACCATTACTATCGGAAAAATTCTCACCCACCCAAAACATTACCAAACTACAACCTGCTGTATATCCTGTAAAAATCCTAAATGGAGCTGACTTTCCATCTGCCCAGCTGGATTTGCTGATCCTGGCAGAGGGATACACACAATCTGAAACAAATACTTTCTTTGAAGATGCTCAAAGACTTTCCTCAGAACTATTAAAAACTCCTCCATTCGACAAACTTTCGGAAAAAATAACAATAAGAGCTCTTGCAGTTCCTTCCAACCAGTCGGGAACAGATGATCCACGAAAAGGAATATGGAAAAACACTGCCATGAACAGTTCTTTTAACACCTTCAACACCGACAGATATCTGGAAAGTATGGCAACATGGAGAATATGGGATTATGCAGCATCTCAGCCCCGTGATCACATCATAATACTGGTAAACAGTGACAAATATGGCGGCGGAGGGGTTTACAATCACTTTTCTATTACATCTGCCGGCCACCCGGAATCGCCAAGAGTTCTGATTCATGAATTGGGTCATGGTCTTGCAGGTCTGGGAGACGAATACTATTCTCCCGATGTCAGTTACTCTGATTTTTTCGACTTAAAAACAGAACCCTGGCATCCCAACATTACAACCTTGGTCAATTTCGAAAATAAATGGAAAAACCTCATCGATTCAACAACTCCCATACCTACTCCTGCCGAAAATAAATACATGAGAGTAACCGGACTGTTTGAAGGAGCAGGTTACGCTGCAAAAGGCATTTTCAGACCTGCCATTAACTGCAGAATGAAGGCTAATGAAGCAGAAGGATTTTGTGAAGTATGCTACAATTCAATTGAAAATACAGTTATATTTTATACCAAATAAACCATCGAAAGATTGTTAGGATTATTAATATTAGAATTATTAGTTTTCTTAATATTTACCAAAAGAAGTTTCATAGTTTAAATCCATATCCGATAATGAATTCAAAAGTTTTTTCTTTAACCGGACACCAGCAATTCTGAATTAAAAATTCATTCGTATAATTATTGCTTAAGTTATTGGCTGAATGGAACTCGCATGATTGAAGGTTATACATATTTCTTTGTGACAATCTTTGTCATGCTCGTTTCATCCGTACAAAATTTATTTCTTAATGTCAGATGGAACTCGCAATTCTTTTAAAAAATGCACTTTTGTGGCAAGTTTGAAGAATAAAAAGTTTCATGCTCGTTTCATCCCTGCAAAGATAACAACCCAACAATAAAACTTTTTAAAACACGATAAACTATCAACATACAATAAAAACCAGTATATTTGATGAGGTACTTAGCAAACAATAACGGCTATGAAACAATGACTTATCGCCAATGTGGGAAAAGCGGAATTAAATTACCTGTTCTTTCTCTTGGCTTGTGGCACAACTTCGGATCGGTGGATGTCTTCGAAAATGGAAGAAAAATTCTTCACCATGCATTCGACAATGGAATCACTCATTTCGATCTGGCTAACAATTACGGTCCGGTCCCTGGAAGTTCAGAAGAAAATTTTGGTCGTATTATGGCTTCCGATTTCAAATCCTATCGAGACGAACTCATTATTTCCACAAAAGCAGGATACCTAATGTGGCCGGGGCCATACGGGGAATGGGGCTCCAGAAAATATTTACTGGCCAGTTTAGACCAGAGTCTGAAGCGTCTGAGACTGGATTATGTGGATATTTTTTATTCTCATCGACCCGATCCGGATACGCCATTGGAAGAAACCATGGGGGCATTGGCACATGCCGTAAAACAAGGAAAAGCATTATATGCCGGGATTTCCAATTATCCTGCTGATCAAACACAACAAGCAGAAACTATTCTGCGTGAAATGGGAGTCCCTTTGCTTATTCATCAGCCCCGATACAATATGCTTGACAGATGGGTAGAAGACGACGGATTACTTGATGTTCTTGGTAAAAGGGGGATCGGATCCATAGCCTTTTCCCCATTAGCCCAGGGACTGCTGACGAACAAATATCTAAAGGATATCCCCTCCGATTCGAGAATGGCTAATCCCAACGGTTTTCTTCAAAAAGATGCGCTGACACCTGAATTGCAGAATCGTCTAAATCAATTGAATGAACTTGCATCCGACAGAGGTCAATCTCTTGCCCAAATGGCTATTGCATGGCTCCTTAAAGATACGAGAATTACTTCTGTTTTAATCGGAGCAAGCAGCGTGGGTCAACTCATAAATAATCTGGATGCACTCAACAATACTACGTTTAGTGATGAAGAGTTAAAAAGTATTGAGAAAATCTTGAAGTAAAAAACCCAAAATCATCAGAATCCCTCTCAATCTTATAAATGACTGAGATTAAGATTGAGAGTGAATTTATGCAAATAAATTTTATTATAAACCTCTACGTCTGCTCCAAAGTCCTTCTTTGGACTGATTTTTAGGGGACCTCAAATCCAACCCTCTCGTATTGCCCGAATCTTATTATCTTTGTTGCCATAAGCAAAAAATCACATGGCCAATATACTTTCAGTAGAAAACCTAACACACAGCTGGGGAGATATCCGTTTATTCGATAATCTGACTTTTGGGCTGGAAGAGGGAGACAAAGCAGCCCTGATTGCCCGGAACGGAACAGGAAAAACAACACTTCTTAATGTACTTGGCGGACTTATCTCCCCGGATTCAGGAACTGTAACATGGCGAAAAGACATTATCATGGGTTATCTGGCACAGAATCCGGAATATGAACCCAAACTCACAGTTCTGGAATCCCTTTTCCACTCAGAAAATGAAACAGCAGTTGTTGTTCGTCAGTACGAAAGAGCATTGGCTGAAAACGATCATGACACTCTTCAGGATTTGCTTCCCCGAATGGAACAACTGGGTGCTTGGGACTACGAAGAACGGGCCAAACAAATTCTTTCCCAATTAAAAATTGATATGTTCGATCAGCCCATGGCGCAATTGTCAGGAGGACAGATCAAACGGGTTGCACTGGCAAGAGTTTTAATAACAAATCCGGACTTTCTAATCCTGGATGAGCCAACAAACCATCTGGACCTGGATATGATTGAATGGCTGGAAGATTATCTGAAAAGAAGCCGAATGACACTTCTGATGGTAACGCATGACCGTTATTTCCTGGATAATGTATGCAACGAAATATATGAACTGCAAGACAAAACCCTATATCAATACAAAGGAAATTACACCTATTACCTGGAAAAAAGGGCCGAACGTATCAGCCAAAAAAACCAGGAGGTAGAACGGGCAAAAAACCTTTTGAAAAAAGAGCAGGACTGGATGAGCCGCCAGCCTCAGGCACGGGGCACCAAAGCTAAATATCGTATTAATGCTTTCCACGACCTAAAAAAAACAGCCAGTCAATCTACCGGGGAGCAAAACCTTGAAATAAACATTAAATCTTCCCGTCTCGGAAAGAAAGTGGTCAACTTGCACTATATCAGCAAAAGTTTTAATGACCTCAATCTTATCAAAAATTTTTCCTACAAATTTGTAAAGGGAGAAAAAGTAGGGATAATTGGAAAAAACGGAAGTGGAAAATCCACTTTTCTAAATATTCTTACCGGCAAACTTCAGCCCGACAGGGGGGAAGTGGAACGCGGAGAAACACTGGTCTTTGGATACTACCGCCAGGAAGGATTAAATCTGGATAACAATAAAAGAGTTCTGGATGTAATTACCGATATTGCGGACCACATACAACTGAGCAGGGATCAATCCATGTCGGCATCACAATTTTTAAGATACTTTCTGTTTCCTAATGAGATGCATAATGTATTGGTTGAAAAACTTAGTGGAGGCGAGAAAAAACGGCTTTATCTGATGACGGTTATAATGAAAAATCCAAATTTTCTCATTCTGGATGAGCCTACAAACGATCTGGATATCCTAACACTTAACATTCTGGAGGATTACCTTCTCCAGTTTGACGGATGTGTAATGGTCGTATCACACGACCGTTACTTCCTCGACAAGGTCACAGACCATCTTTTTGTATTCAAAGGAGATGGTCAAATCAAAGACTTTCCCGGAAATTACACCGATTATTACACACAAAAAAAACAAGAATTAAAAAATCAAAAAGCAGATCCTTCAGCCAACAAGGAACCCAAAAAACAAAAACCAACAAGAAAAGCTGATAAAAACAAGCTCTCCTTCAAAGAAAAGAAAGAGATGGACGAGCTTGAGCAAAAGATTGAGACATTAGAAGCAAAAAAGAAAGAAATAGAAGACCAGCTCAATTCCGGGAATTTATCCGGGGATGAACTAATTGCGGCTTCATCGGATCATGGTAAAATAATGAAAACATTAGATGAATATGAAATGCGATGGCTCGAATTAAGTGAAAAAGAAGGTTAATTTCTTATTTCATCCCATGTATACACGCCATCTTTAACTAGTTCATCTATATTTTCTTTGGTAATAATCCTTGATTTCATCCGGTAAGTCGGAATTTCTGCATTTCCATTAAAAGTACTTGCATTGGATATATCTACAGGCTTAATACCCTCTTTCAAAACCTCAAGAATTAAATCTGCTGTTTTGTAACCAAGCTCCTTATGAGGATGATATATAGTCATATGCATTCCGCCATCATGGATACTTTTTACTACATCGGGATAAGCTCCCTGACCGGTAATAATTACATCATTGCCAGCCTCATATTTATTTAAAACCTCATAGGCCCGGTACCCCATTGGATCGTTACAGGCAATTACCACGTCTATATCTGTACCGTAAGCATCCAGAACTTTCTCCATATCAAATCCGGCACGTTCAGCGCTCCATCCTTCAATAAAAGAATGATACAGTAAATTTATTTCCCCTTCTTCAATATGCGGTTGCAAATTGGTTATTAAATGTTGCATAAGTTCAAAACCGTTCATATCAAATCTGTCTCCACCCAAAATAACATAATTCCCTTGTGGTTTATGTTTCAATGCTTCATCACAGAACATTCTGGCATAATCTGCATTATCGCCTGCAATAAACAAATCAAAAACTGTATTATTAATCAATCGATTGTAGGCCACAACCACTACTCCCTGATCTATTGCATCCCGCACAAGCGGTGCAATGGTGTTCCCGTTCACCGGCACAATCACCAGCGCATCCACGCCATTTTCAAGCATTTCATATCCCTGCATTAACTGTACAACATCATCATCTTCGGCATGGGCAATCATGGTTTTTACATTCTGTTCTTCCAGTCTTTCAATCATATACTCACCCTCCTTAACAAATCTTATTCTGTTTTCGGCAGGATTAAGATAACCCACAGTCAAGGGTTGAACAGAAGAACATGACGTAATAAATACCAAAGCCAGTAAAAAAGGAATAATTCTTAACCACTTCATCATATTATAGATCGTTAGCTCCTTAGCCCGCTTTTACATAACTTATGCAAAAAGTAGACAATAAGATTTTTTAGCTTCTACATTGTTTTTTATCTGATTTGATCCCAGGAATATTCTCCCAAATCAACCAGGTCATTTAAGTTATCTCTTGTAATACCAATAGACTTCACACTAAAAGTCGGAATGGTCTGAGTTCCGTTAAATGTATTTGCATTAGCTAAGTCTTCAGGGTCCTCTTTTCCATGAAGTATTTTTACAATTAAATCACCTGTTTTGTACCCTAATTCTTTATGCGGGTGATAAACTGTAAGATTCATTTCTCCGTCTTCAATACTTCTGACAGCATCTAAGATGGCATCCTGTCCTGTCACAAAAACCTGGTCAGCGATACCAAACTTATTCAGTATGTCTACAACACCTAATCCCATAGGATCGTTGCAACTAATTACAGCACCTACTTCAAGACCATATGAATTCAGCAGGTTTTCGAATTCATAGGCTGCCCTTTCTCTACTCCACCCTTCAACAAAAGTTTCGTAAATCAAATTGATTTCACCTGCTTCCACATGAGGTTTCAAGATGGAATCAATATGAGTTTTAAGTTCGAAACCATTTCGATCAAATCTGTCTCCTCCAAAAACCACGTAATTACCAGAAGGAACTTCTGCCAGTGCCCCTTCACAAAAAATTTGGGCGATTGTCTCATTATCACCCGTCACAAACATATCGTAGGCAGAGTTATTTATTAATCGGTTGTAAGCAATCACTTTAACCCCCTGAGCCATAGCATCGCGCACCAGAGGAGCAATAGTATTTCCGTTAACGGCTGCTATCACCAGTAAATCAACACCTTCAGCAAGCAATTCATATCCCTGCTCCAATTGAGTAATATCATTGTCTTCGGCATGCCTGATTAAAGTAGTAATATCATGCTCTTTTAGTTTTTCAGCCATGAAATTACCTTCCTTCACAAATCGTTCCCGATTTTGGGCAGGATTCAAATAACCAACGGTATACTCTGACACCTCAGAGCATGAAATTAAGAACAATAAGAAAAAAAATGATGCAGAAAATCTGGTAATCTTCATATTGTATGAGATTTTTTATTCGAGTACAAATATCAAAAAAAATATAAACAAATGCTAAAATATAGGAAAATATATATATTTTTACGCGACCAAAAACTTTTACTATGATGAAAAACATCAATTGGAGTTGGCGTGATATCAGTATCCGTCATAAAATTGGACTAAGTTTTTCTGTTATTATTGCAATATCCATAATTACAGGACTTATTTTGCTGAGCAATCTCAGTAAAATCTCGAAACAAACAAAAAATCTCTCAGAAACCCATATCCCAACTGTCTATGAAGTAAATTATCTGATGCGTTATTGGCAGGAAACCAGTAAATACGCCAGGTCTTATGACTTTTCCAAAAATCCGTATTTCAATAATCAGGCTGACATCACTTTTGAACGAGCTACAACAGCCTTTGGAAATCTGAATGAACTAACGACTGACAGAAAAGAAGAATTAATAAAAAACGGTGTCTTTCTGGATCTTCTCAATAAATATCTGATACAATATAAAGAAACAAGGGAAAACTATCTTGATTTGTCCACCAGATTTGAAAATATCCAACTTCTTTTTAATCAAACATTAAATGAGCTTAATGAACTAGTAAACATCAATTCACATAATGAAACACGCATAATAGCAGAGGCAAATCAACTGGCCGCCCGCATTAATAATCATCTTCTTAACCGTAACGGAATAGAATTAATAAAACTGGCAGAAGAGTTATCCTCTTTAAGAAACAGCCTTTTGGCCATGCCTGCAAGAACTAATATAAAAACAGTTACTTCGAATTTGTTCAACAATGCCGAAAGTTTACTTTCCAGCTACAGGCAAATGCGTATTGCTGAATTAAACAATTACGAAGCATCAAAAAATGTAATGTGGGAAATTCGGGCATCATCTGATATCGGAATGGATCAAATCCAGATTGTAGGAAATACAAGTAATGACATAACCAATAAACAACAAATCATTCAAATAACAACCCTCATCCTGTCTCTTTTATTAGGTCTTTTCTTAATTTTCACTCTTTCAAGTTCCATAAGCCGTCCAATAATCAGAGGTATAGAACTGGCTGAGAGAGTAGCCAAAGGAGATCTTACCGTTAAAATGAAGGAAGACCGTAAGGATGAAATAGGCCGTTTGGGGAATGCTCTAAACAATATGACTGCCAATCTGAACAAATTAATATCAAACATCATCAAAACGTCCAGAACAGTTGCAGACTACAGCGAGCAACTTAATGAGAAAGCTCTGGACCTGGCAGAAGGAGCCAGCCAACAAGCATCCTCGGCAGAAGAGGTGTCTTCCTCTATGGAAGAAATGCATAGTGTTATTGAACAAAACACACATAACTCTAAAGAAACTGAAGCTATTTCAGCTAAAGCAGCTGCTCAAATGAGGGAAAGCAACAAACGAAGTAAGGAAACTGCCTTTCAACTGGAAGAAATAACCAATAAAATACTGGTTATTAAAGATATTGCTTTCCAGACCAACATACTTGCCCTAAATGCAGCGGTTGAAGCAGCACGAGCAGGACAGGAAGGAAGAGGATTCTCTGTTGTGGCCGCCGAAGTTCGTAAACTGGCCGAAAGAAGTCAGACAGCAGCACAGGAGATCAGCAAAGTATCGGCAGTAACAATTGAAGCTTCAAGACTTTCAACAGAAATGCTTGATGAACTTACTCCACAAATCGAAAGAACGGCTGATCTGGTAAGTGAGATATCGGCGGCTTCGGCTGAGCAAGTTAGCGGAGTGCAACAAATAAATCTTGCTCTGCAGGAACTCAATCAAATTACTCAAAAAAATGCGTCCAGTGCAGATGAAATCAACATTACATCGGATAAATTGCAGGGAATGTCTCACCAACTTCTAAATGCAACATCCTCATTTAACGCACTGGGAACTTCAGATGATGAAGATGAAGACCAAACCTTTTCTTAAAACGTATTTAAAATAGTTTGCTTATCAGTTTCAAAACTTAGCTTGAAAGACCTTTAACCTCTAACACCAATTGATTATGAGGCATATATTTATTCTGAATTTTGTTCAAAACTCCCATAAGTAAAAGATATCTGGCTTTAAATAGAATTCTTCAAAGTAACTTTGAAAAATTGCTTTTATCAGAACGACAAGTGAAAGTTGCTTTAATTTTATAAGTAAACAAGCTATTTTTCTTGCAATTTTATTGTTTGAAATCAAATAAATATCTATTTTTGCATCCGACAACAAAAAACAAAGACCAATTCATTATGTTAATGCATGACTATTCTTTCTTTTATTTCTTCTTCTATTTTTTTGGTTTTTCAACCAGAAGGGGCAGGCTCATGCATAATCAATAACGAAAAGAAAATTTCAAAATATGCATCCCGCCCCAAAAGGCGGGATTTTTTTTATCTTAACTATGAATAAAAAACAAATCATAAAGGTTGCCATTCAGGGGATATCGGGCGCCAACCATGAAATTGCGGCAAGGGCATGGTTTCAGAACCATGAAGTAGAGCCGATACCTTGTCATACTTTTCAAGAGGTCTTTGATGTCATGCAAAAAGATCTGGAAACACTTGGAATAATGGCAATCGAGAACACTCTTGTCGGAAGCCTTTTGCCAAACTACACTATGTTACGAGAATCAGGATTCTTTATTCATGGCGAACATAAGTTAAGGATCAAACATCACCTCATGGCATTGCCGGGTCAGTCTATCAGCGACATCACGGAAGTTCACTCCCATCCTATGGCCCTCGCTCAGTGTGAAGTCTTTTTTAAAAACTACCCTAACATTAAACTTATTGAAAGTGAGGACACCGCCTATAGTGCCAAAGTAATTGCTGACGGGAACCTGAAAGGTATCGGAGCAATTGCTTCCTCTCTGGCAGCAGATCTTTATAATCTCGACATCATAGAAAGAGGAATTGAAACCAACAAACACAATTACACCCGGTTCCTTATAATCGGGCAGAAAGATATAGCTGAAAAAATAGAATTACTTGAACAAAACAGAATAAATAAATCATCCCTGGTTTTCTCTCTACCACATGAAGAAGGCAGCCTATCCAAAGTTCTGACAATTCTTGCTTTTTATGACATCAACCTCACAAAAATACAGTCTCTCCCTGTAGTTGGAATTGAATGGGAATATTTATTTTACATTGATGTGATGTATAATAATTATGAAAGATATCAACAATCACTTGATGCCATTCGTCCTCTTTGCCAGAAATTAAGAATTCTGGGAGAATATGAAGCATGCAAAACCACCCTTTCGACCAACGGGGAAGCATTTAAGCAGGAAAAAATTCAACAAGCATTGATTTCGATTTAAAAATACAGAATTATGATTAAACCAGCCCAAAGAGTAAGTCAGGTAAAAGAATATTACTTTTCACTCAAACTCAAAGAAATTGCTGAGATGATCAAAAATGGCAAACCTGTCATCAATCTGGGTATTGGGAATCCTGATCAACCCCCCTCACCTGAAGTTCTTGAAACGCTTAACAAAGCTGCCTTAAGACCAGACACCCACGGATATCAGGGATATATTGGTATTCCTGAACTTCGGCAAGCCTTTTCTGATTGGTATAGCAGATCTTACGATGTCAAGCTGAATCCTGACTCAGAAGTACTTCCTTTGATGGGATCTAAAGAAGGAATTATGCACATTTCCATGGCTTTCCTCAATCCAGGAGATGAAGTTCTGGTTCCCAATCCCGGATATCCCACTTACTCAGCGGTAACACAAATTGTAGGTGCAAAAGAGCGTTCCTACGATTTATTGGAAGAGAAAAACTGGCAGCCCGACTTGGATGAATTGGAAAAACAGGATTTATCAAAAGTAAAAATGATGTGGGTCAATTATCCTAACATGCCCACAGGTGCCAAAGCTAACGCAGAGTTTTTCACACACCTGATCAGTTTCGCCAAAAGAAACAACATTCTTATTTGTAACGATAACCCCTATAGTTTTATATTAAACAAAGAACCGCAAAGCATTCTTTCTATTCCCGGGGCCAAAGAGGTGGCCATAGAACTTAACTCCCTCAGCAAGTCACATAACATGGCAGGCTGGAGAATAGGAATGGCAGGATCGAACTGTGAATTTATAAAGTACATTCTTCGCATCAAAAGCAATATGGATTCGGGAATGTTTCGTCCCATGCAGGAAGCAGCAGCGAGGGCCCTGGCCTTAGAAAAAGAATGGTACGAAGAGGTCAACAAAGTCTATAAAAAGAGAAAAGAACTTGTACTGAGAATAATGAAAACATTGGGCTGCACCTGGCAAAAGAATCAGGTGGGAATGTTTATCTGGGCAAAAATTCCAGATATGTATCCCTCAAGCAAAGAGCTCTCAGATAAAATTCTATATGAAGCAAACGTTTTTATTACCCCTGGATTTATATTCGGAAATAATGGAGAACAATATATCCGCATTTCACTATGCACCTCCGAAGAAAAATTAGAAGAATCATTAAAAAGAATTCAAAACATTATAACTAATTAACCATGCACAATTTGAATATTCAACCAGTTACCCTTCCGGGATTAGAGCTGAAGCGACCAATTATAATCTCGGGGCCCTGCAGCGCAGAAACAGAAGAACAAACCCTTACCACAGCCAAAGAGCTGGCAGCTCAGGGCGTGAAAATATTTCGTGCAGGAATATGGAAACCCCGTACACGTCCGGGGGCTTTCGAAGGAGTTGGAACCGTAGGTCTTCCCTGGCTTAAAAGGGTAAAAGAAGAAACCGGAATGTTTGTGGGTGTGGAAGTGGCCACGGCACATCATGTTTATGAAGCTGTAAAATTTGGAATAGACCTGGTTTGGATTGGTGCACGTACTTCAGCTAATCCTTTCGCGGTGCAGGAAGTTGCCGATGCAATAAAAGGTATGGATATTCCTGTATTCATCAAAAACCCGGTAAATCCTGACCTGGAATTATGGATTGGTGCTATCGAAAGAATTAACAGAGCCGGAATAACACAAATAGCTGCTATTCATCGTGGATTTAGTTCCTATGATCAATCGGAATTCCGGAATCATCCGCAATGGCAAATACCTATTGAACTGCGACGCAGGATCCCGGAATTGCCAATCATTACAGATCCAAGTCATATTGCAGGAAACCGGGAATTACTGGCCAACATTTCCCAGGAAGCAATGGATCTTAACTTCGATGGACTCATCATCGAATCACATACCTGTCCGGAAAAAGCCTGGAGTGATGCTAAACAACAAATAACTCCCGCTCGGCTTAAAGAAATGTTGGACAACCTGGTACTTCGGCGTCCTAAAATCGGTGAAGACACTCCCAGGGTTACTCTGGATGAACTACGTAAGCAAATCGACAAACTTGACGACCAGCTATTGGATTTATTAAAAGAACGTATGAACATTTCCGAAGCAATCGGGAAATATAAATTTGAGAATAACATTACCATTCTTCAGACCCGCCGATATGATGAGATCATGAACAACAGAAGAGAACGTGGCAGTCAGCGTGGGTTGGACGACGAATTTATTACACGTATTTTTGAGTCCATTCATGAAGAATCAATAAGTCGCCAAAGCCAGATTATGAATAAGGCTCAGGGGAAAAAATAAGAAAACATAGAATGAAACGAGCATAGCAATGTTTGACACAAAAGAACATGAATAAGTTCTTGTATGCGAATTCTATCCTACTTTAATAAATAAATTTATCCGGATGAAACGAGCATGACTAGGATTGTCACAACAGGACATATATAAAATACATCCATGCGAGTTCTATCAGACCAATAACTTAGACGAATTTATACGAATGAAAATATGTATTCTGGGCGCAGGAAAAATGGGAACATGGCTGACCGATGCACTTTGTTTGCAACACGAAGTAGCCATTTACGACCCGGACATGGAGCGTCTGCGATTTGTTTTTAACACACAACGCCTAACCAGGCAAGAGGAGATCACAGTATTTGCTCCTGAATTATTGATCAATGCAGCTAACCTGAAATATACCATACCGGCCTTTGAATCTGTAATTAATTACCTACCTGAAAGTTGCATCCTTTCAGATATTGCATCGGTAAAAACAGGGTTGGAAGACTTTTACAAACAAAACGGAAGACGTTTTGTTTCCACGCATCCGATGTTTGGTCCGACATTCGGGAACCTCAAAGAGTTACGTCAACATCATGCAATTATCATCAGAGAGTCGGATCACATGGGCAAAACTTTTTTCAAGGATTTCTTCGGCTCTCTGGGACTAAACATCCATGAATACAGTTTTGAGGAACACGACCAGACAATTGCTTACTCTTTATCGGTACCGTTTTCATCAACATTGGTATTTGCTGCATGCATGAAAAAGCAGGACGCCCCAGGAACAACTTTTCGAAAACATCATGAAATTGCCAGAGGGCTGCTATCCGAAGATGATTATTTGCTGACTGAAATTCTGATGAACCCTTTTACCGTAGGGCAAGTGGAAAAAATCAGGCAGGAATTAAAGGGACTTCTGGCTCTTATTGAAAATAAGGATACTGATGGCCTGCAAGCATTTTTGAAAAAAGTGCGAAAAAACATCGAAGAATAATCTTGAATGTCTGGAAAAAAACGAATACTATTAGGCATGAGTGGAGGGCTCGACAGTACCATGTCGGCCCTTTTTCTTAAAAAACAAGGCTTTGAAGTAGTTGGACTTACATTGAAAATCTGGCATCTCCATCCGGAAAAACAGGAGAAAGAACTGGCAAAAGCGTCCCAACTTGCAAAAAAACTGAAAATTGAGCATTCCATAACTGACATCAGCCAGGAGTTCAAAAAGGAAGTAGTTGATTATTTTTGTGAGGAGTATCTGTCAGGACGCACTCCCAACCCATGTAACCAATGTAACCCAAAAATTAAATGGCCATGGTTGCTCAAAAAAGCAAATGAGATGGACTGCTGGCACATTGCAACAGGGCATTATGTGCGAAAAGAACAAAAAAACGGTTTATGGTACATTAAAAAAGGTGTCGACCAGTCGAAAGATCAATCCTATTTTTTGTGGAACCTAAAACAGCATATTCTTGAGAGAGCCATATTTCCTTTAGGAGAACTCACCAAAGTTGAAGTCCGAAAAATGGCTGTGGAAAACGGTTTTAAAGAAACCGCCTACAAGCAGGAAAGTATGGGCGTCTGTTTTTTAAGTGGAACCAATTACCGGGATTTTATCAGGAAAAAAGCTGAGAGAAAGGAACTAATTATCAGCCATGGAGAAATTGTAAACGAAGCAGGACAAAAACTGGGTCAACACCCTGGTATTCCTTTCTTTACAATTGGACAAAAAAGAGGTCTGAAACTTGAAGAGAAGAACTATTTTGTCAAGCATTTGGAAAGAGAATCCAACAAAATTATTGTTTCAAAATCGGCAACTCTGTCAACAAAAAGCCTGACACTTTCCTCTTTTTACCTTACCCCATCTCTGTTTCTCAACAAAAAATATGCTGTCGACATACGTGTCAGAGGAATTGACAAAGTTCCGTCACTTCCCGGCACAGTTTCACTTAAAAATGATAAGCTCGAGATTGATTTCACAGAGGAAGCATGGGGAATTACCCCCGGCCAAAGTATTGTCTTCTATATCAATGATTCTGTTATTGGCGGTGGTATTGTCTCTTAAATTCTAAATTCCAGAACTGTCCTGGTTGAAGAAGTTACTTTAAAACGATCATCAATCCTGTGACCTAAAACCCATACAATATCTTCTCCTGACAACAACAACCAAACCTTATCTTTTTCAGCGCGCGAAAGTTTCTCATCTACAAAAAAATCGCTCAGTTTTTTAAAATGTTTCATGCCAAGCGGTCGAAACTGGTCACCTTTGTGCCAATGACGAAGTTTCAATGGAAATTCAACAGAATCATTATCCACATGAACACAGTCAGGGTCACGTGAATACTTAAATTCATCTACAACTTCAAAACTTTTAATGCGGAGATTTAAGGGTTCTCTGATTTCTTCCTGATTACTATCAATATAAAAAACTTCCTCTTTGTTTTCTTCAAGGGGCACCAGCACAAGATTAAAACGATCCCGGACCAATCGGTAATCCGGAGAAAAAAACTGCTTACCCGGGATTCCATCAAAACTATTGATAATTTTTGAAATAACGGCACCTTTAAAACCATAAGGTCTTAAAATTTCAAAAAGCATAGTTTCACGCTGAGGATGCTCCTTTATCAGCTTTATGGGAATCAACATGTGATCACCTTCACTTGCTGATATTTGGGCTTTTATCTGATGCACTTCTTTTTCAAATATCTGCCATACATCATCAATATTCTTGAAATTCTTCCTCATTGTCTGAAAAAAGGAAGGATTAAGCATTTGCATTACAGGTAAAATATTGTGCCGGATGTTGTTTCGCTGGTAGGCAGTATCAAAATTAGAAATATCTGTTCTGAAAGGGATTCCATTCTCATAACAGTATGATTCAATTTCCGTTCTTTGAAAGGAGAGTAATGGTCTGATCAAAGCATCCTGACATTCGCGCATCCCCCGCAAACCGCGCAACCCGGTACCACGGGCCAGGTTTAAAAAAAATGTCTCAATCATATCATCGCCGTGATGTCCGGTTGCCAACCATGAAAATTTCTCCCTCTCTACAAGCTGCCAAAACCACTTGTATCTTAAATCGCGAGCAGCCATCTCGATAGAAACCCCTCTTTTTAAAGCTTCCCTGCGAGTATCAAAATGCTTTACATGAAGTGGAATATTGTTACCCAGGCAATAATCAAATACAAAGCGCTCATCTTCATCAGAATCCTCATCTCGAAGATGAAAATTGCAATGCGCAGCCTGACAGCTGTATCCTAACCCGGAAAGCACCTGAAGCAGGGTCATTGAATCGGCCCCACCACTTACCGCAACCAAGATACGGTCATGGGGTCTTACTTCATACTTATTTAAAAATTTTTCAACCCGGGAAGAAATCATATTCAATACTTTTATTAAAAACAGCACGCAGTCTTTCTGCCTTTAAAAAACATTCACTATATTCATCCAAAGGATTGCAAACATCTGTAATGGCACTTCCTACAGTATAGGAAAGGTGTCCGGAACCCTGATTGTACAGAAAACTTCGAATTACCACATTGAAATCGTAATCCAGTTCAGGTGTAACATAACCAACAGCTCCCGAATAAAGACTTCGGCTTGTCTTCTCGTATTTCTCTATTAATTCCATGGCCCTGATTTTTGGTGCACCTGTCATTGATCCCATAGGGAAACTGCATCTCACCGGATCCAGCCAATTGCTGTCACTATGCATCTGTGCTGATATGGTTGAAACCATCTGATAAACTCCAGGATAAGGAAAAACAGAACAGAGATCATCCACTTTTACGGTTCCCCGGGCTGCCACACGCGCTAAATCATTGCGAACCAGATCAGCGATCATAATATTCTCGGCCCGCTCTTTATCCGATTCAGCGAGACTTTTCATCACTTTGTAATCATCATACGTTTCAGAAGTTTTCCTTGCTGTACCTTTCATAGGTTGTGACAGGATGCGAGCTCCGCGCTTTCTCAAATAGCGTTCGGGAGAAGCCCCCATCAAAAAGGCATTTTTATGCCGCAAAAAAACAGAAAAAGGCATGGGAGCTATGTCCATCAATTCTTTAAAAACAAGAGCAGGATCCAGGTCTGTTACCTGTGCAAAAAAATCTATGCAATAGTTAATTTCGTAAACATCACCTTTTCGGATATGTTTTTTAAGAGCAGTGATATTATTTAAATATTCAGCCTTTGAAACATTCGGCTGGAAAGAAAAGTCGGGCATTTCCGATTTATCCTTCAGGTCAATTGTCCGGATTTGTTCCACAAACAACTCTGCCTCTCTTTCGGAATCATTATCGGTCTGAAATCCAATTTGCCAACTATCATTGCTTTTACGAACTAGAAAACGTGGTTGAAAGAAACTAAATTTCTTAAAACCAACCGGGTCAAAATTTTCTGATGAAAGAACAGTTTCAAACTCATCTTTAAGATCATAGGCTAAATAACCCAACAGCCAATCATTCATTGAAGAGGCAGCACTTCCTAATTCATTAAAATCTTCCTCAAACACCTTAAGTGAATCAAAACCTGCCAATAGATCAAACTCATGATATTGCTGAACATGACCGTTATAAAACGGGTATTTATCCGTTAATACAACTGCATACTCAAATTCATGAACCATCCGGTAAAGCCTCTGCTCAAATTTTCCGGAATATTCCCTCGGAGAAAAAGAAAACCATTTGCGCATGAGTACAAATTTAACCGTAAAATTCGCTAATCCAAAAGAGTACAAAAAAAGAGACTACCCAAAACCAGGCAGTCTCTCAAAAAGCTATGTATGCAAAAAAAATATTGGGTAACTCAAACTACTTATTTCCTGCCCAGATAGTCGGCAATTCCTTCCGGAGTTGCCATAAGAGCTTCTTCTCCTTTGTGCCAATTGGCCGGGCATACTTCACCATTTTCTTCAAAAAACTGAAGCGCATCTACCATCCGCAGTACTTCATCCACACTTCGTCCCAGTGGCATATCATTTACCACCTGATGACGCACAACTCCCTCTTTGTCGATGAGAAACAAGCCACGATAGGCCTGAGGATTACCATTAAATACAGCTCTTCCTTCTTCATTATAATCCCATTCTCCGGCCAAAACATCATAATTCTCTGATATGGTCATGGCACTATCAGCAACTAAAGGAAACTTAACTCCTTTAATTCCTCCATCATTCTTATCAGTCTGAAGCCACTTCCAGTGACTAAACTGCTGATCAGTGGAAGCACCAACAACTGCAACGTTACGATTCTCAAATTCAACCATTTTATCCTGCATGGCAATAATTTCTGTTGGACATACAAAAGTAAAGTCGGCAGGATAAAAGAAAAAAACAACATATTTCTTACCTTCATATTGTTTGAGGGAAAAGTTTTCTACAATTTCATCTCCGTTAACCACAGCCGGAGCTAAAAATTCAGGAGCTTTTTTTCCTACTAATACAGACATAATTTTAAGTTTTTAATTGTTTCAAATTTCGATTTAATACAATTTTATTTAGCAAAGTTACAAAATAGAATAATTCTGCAAATCATTTAGGTACTTTTTTACCTTTTAAAATATTTATTGCTTATCGATGGAAACTATAAACTCTAACAAAATTTTTAATGTAAATTGAATTCTATTAGGAGAAACGATAGCGATAAATATTATGCTATTAATTTGCATTTTATCATAAATACTCCTTTATACAGAAGCATGTTACCATCCATATAAAATTTATTTCTTAAGGTCGGATGGAAGTCGCCATTCTTTTATATATGCATTTTTATTCCGATTTAAGAAATAAAAGCTCTATGCTCGTTTATTCTGAAAAAAATCTACTTTTCACCCAACTCTATAACTTCCAGATCCTTAATCTCTCCTTCGTCAATAGCAAACCGAACTGCAGTACGGATCTGATGAAAACCATATTTCCCGGCAGATCCCGGATTAATATGCAAACACTTCAAATTCTTATCGAACATTACTTTTAATATATGACTGTGCCCGGAAATAAATAAACCGGGAGGATTCTTATATATGTCTTCCTTTACCTTAGGTGCATATTTCCCTGGGTATCCTCCTATGTGCGTCATCCAGACTCTCAAACCCTCACATTCGAACCGCTGATGTTCACTCGTTCTGATACGGATTTCCCAGTTATCAATATTTCCGTACACAGCTCTGCATGTTTTAAACGTTTCCAAATCAGTCAGGATATTTTCATCCCCTATATCGCCAGCATGCCAAATTTCATCAACATCTGCAAATAATTCAAATAAGCGCGAATCAAAAAAACCATGTGTATCAGAAATTAAGCCTATTTTAATCATTCTATTATTTTAATTAAGACCTTTTTGTCTTGGATTAATAAAATATATCTTTACATTTGTATTGAACAAAAATCAGAAAATGACAAATATCTCTATCATTAAAGCTCAACATATCCCTCAACATATTGTTTCCAATATGTTTATATGTATGTATAAGGTTTTCTATAAGGAAGAGATGAATGTGTTTTAATTACCCATAAAAATTAGTTTATTACCAACACATCGCTCTTCCAAAACGGAAGAGTTTTTTTTTTATAATTTAAAATTTATTTCTATGCCAAAAGTAACTTTTTCCGTTTCGGGTAAAAATGAAAGCCCGGCAAAATTTGTGGCCAAAGCCAGAAATTTCAAAATTGTAATAGATGAACCACAAGATTTGGGTGGTTCAGATGAAGCACCCAATCCTGTAGAATATGTTCTTGCTGCTTAAGCAGGATGTTTAAATGTCTTAGCTCATATTGTTGCTAAAGAACAAAGAATTGATCTGAAGAGCCTGGAAATTGAATTGGAAGGAGATCTGGATCCGGACAAAGTATTTGGAAAACCCACAGATGCGCGCCCCGGCTACCAGGAGATCAGAATTAAATTGAAACCTGAAAGTACAGCAGGACCGGAAGCTCTGGAAAAATGGTTAAATGAAGTGGAAGCAAGATGTCCTGTAAATGACAACCTGGTTAATCAGACCCCGATAAAAGTAGTGGTTGACAAACAACTGACAGTATCATCCAACTAAATAAAAACTTAACATTTCAGCAATTACCTTCAGAAAAATTCCTGAAGGTAATTGCACCATTTTTTAATCGGTTCGTTTTAATTTAAACCTTCCCCTGAGTCGGAACCCAAAACAAAGTCTCATGAATTTGAAGATGATACATTTTCATGAAATCACCCCTGATCCGGTTAATTCATCATTCTCATACCAAGCAGCAAACTGACCTGGAGTAATACCCCGTTGCGGTTCGTCAAAAACAATAAACATTCCGTTTTCCCGCTTGTGAAGTACACCATCCTGTAAGGGCTGTCGATAACGAATACGAACCTTGAGGCGACGTGAATCACCATTTTTCAGGGCCAGATCGGGACGGATCCAATGAATCTCTTCATTTTTTACTTTCAGTACATTCCGGAACAACCCGGGATGCTCTTTACCCATACCCACAAACACCTGATTAAACTCCACATTAATACCAATAACGAAAAGAGGCTCTGCAAAACCACCAATATCAAGACCTTTACGTTGACCGATGGTAAAGAAGTGAGCTCCGGAATGTTCCCCTGCTTTTTCTCCACAGTACGGATGAAATGGATATGCAAGGGATAACTTTTCCAGAATTTCATTATCAGGCTTCTGGTTTGCCATATTCCACTTACGATCGAACAACTCACAATCCGGGGGCACCAAAAACACCTTTCCCTTTTTTGCTTCGAGCTTTTGTTGTAAAAAAACGGGAAGGTCCACTTTACCCACAAAACAAATCCCCTGAGAATCCTTTTTATGTGCAGTAATCAACTTTAATTCTCCAGCAACTTTGCGTACTTCAGGCTTCACCATATTACCGATAGGGAAAAGCGCTTTTGAGAGCTGTTTTTGATTCAGTTGACAAAGAAAATAGCTCTGATCTTTATTCCCGTCGGCACCGGCCAACAACCGATGCATCTCTCCACTTTCAGTTTTTACAGTATCCTTTCGGCAGTAATGGCCTGTAGCCACAAATTCAGCTCCCAATTCAAATGCCTTTTCCAAAAAAACATCAAATTTTATCTCTCTGTTGCACAGAACATCAGGATTGGGAGTACGCCCCTTTTCATACTCTGAAAACATATAATCGACAACTCTGGCCCGGTATTCAGTGCTCAAATCGACAAAATGAAAAGGAATATTTAATTTACGCGCAACAGCTTCTGCATCATATTTATCATCCAGCCAGGGACAATCTGCCTCCAGAACCCCGGTGGTGTCGTGCCAGTTTTTCATAAAAAGTCCAATAACCTCATAGCCCTGATCCAACAATACCCTTGCTGCCACACTGGAATCCACGCCCCCTGAAAGTCCAACAACTACACGTTTTTTTTGATTTGTCATTAATCTTCGTTTAGTTCTGCAAAGTTAATGGTTTTGTTGCTAAAACAATGAATCAAAAAATGAGGCTCTCCATGAAAAAACCTATTTCAACCAGAGATGGTTTATTTTATTCCCTCATAAGCAAAAAAAATTCAAAAAGATTCTTCAATTCAACTTGTCTGCATCAGGCTATTTTGTATTTTCGAACAACCGCGAGGCATAGTTATACAAGCAAGGAATGCATTCACATCAATCATAAAAAACCATTAATGACTACATTGATTAGAACCGCCAACCAGCTCATCAGATAGAAATTCCTTAACCAACCTAAACGGAGTTTTCTCAGGAACTCCAACAATTAGATCAACACCAAATTGCTTGAATAAATTAATAGCTTTTTGGCCTATACCACCAACTAATACTACATTCACTCCTAAATCACTCAACCAGCGAGGTATTACTCCCGGTTCGTGAGGGGGAGGAATTACTTCCTGAGTTTGTTTTACTTCTCCATCAACAACTTCGGCAATAAAGAAAAAATGACAGTGACCAAAATGTGAGCTTAAAAGCCCATTGACTACGGGAATTGCAATTTTCTGCTCCATACTAAATAAATAATTAATCGTTAAATTATTATTAATCAGAGGCCAAACAGATCTGTAAACCTAAATTACCTCTTCCTCTCATCCCACAGCCCCGAACACGTACATGAACTCTTTCTTCAAATCGTTTGCCTGTTCTACTGTGGTTATCGTCGTCGAAATAGCCTGGTTATTTTTTTCACTACAAAACCTTTTTCCTCGTCATCTGTGTGAACCTTGTTCTGACCGACCAGTTTTATCTCCACTTGGCATAATGCTCTTTTAAGATAGAAAAAGCACACACAAAGTGAACAAATGTTCATTTAAAAAGCAAATTTTTTATTGCTTATTTATTCGAAAGAATGCATTAACTGAGGAATAGAAAGTCGTGTAACCTTATTTTGATCATTCAAAGCCGTCATCATAAACAACGCTTTAGAGGCTAATTTTCGCTCTGAAGAATATAATGATTCTGTATACATTTTAACCTCAATTTCTAACCTGACTGGCCCGGCATTTTTTACTCCGGCAATTATTTCTGCAATAGAATTTTCTTTTACCGGACAAATGAACTCAAGATTCTCAACTTTTGCTGTAAACATCTTTTGTCTGGTTAGACGAGTAGCACATATAAATGCAACCTCATCCATCCATTTCATTAATTCTCCTCCAAACAAAGTCTCATTGGCATTCAATGTTCCGGGAAAAACCATTTTACACTGCCTGGTTTCTGCGTTCTGAAATAATTTCTGATGTGACATAATTAAAAATTTTTAGCCGCAAAAATAATCATTAAAACTTTAATCAGATATATTCATTCACTACCAGATCAATAGGATTAAAGCAATTTGCGTATATTTGTTCAATTTGACATCCCTATGAAACAATTGATATTTATCTATCATAAATAAGCTTTTTCGAAAAAAATAATTATAATGCCAAATACACGACGTAACAGAAAAATACAATCTCCTCCAATCATGGATGGATTCAAACCTTACGGGGTAAGAATGAAAAGCCTTGAAAAAGTAATCCTTCTTTTCGAAGAGTACGAAGCTATTCGTCTGATTGATCATGAAGACCTGAACCAGGAAGAGGCCGCAGAGCGAATGGATGTTTCCAGACCCACCTTCACCCGGATCTATAAAAAAGCAAGAAAAACCGTTGCAAAAGCTCTGGTGGAAGGAAAAGCAATGCTCATTGAAGGTGGTACTTATACTTCCGAGAACTACTGGACCAGATGTAATAAATGCTCAAAGTTTACCTCCGCTTCCAACCCGCAAAAAAAATGTACCCACTGCAATTCATCAGGAATAAAGGACATAAACCAACCTGGATAAAAAAACCGGAACCTCAAATTAAAGGTTCCGGTACAAATTAAATATAATTTGTTCTTTATTTTTCCTTTTCCCAGATAGCTTCCATATCTTCAAGGGTTCTCCCTTTCGTTTCAGGAACAAATTTCCAGACAAACAGAAGTGATAATACACTCATAATCCCATAAATGCTGTAAGTCATTGCGCCACTTGTTTCCATCATAGCAGGATAAGTTGATGAAATAAGATAATTGGCAGACCATTGTGCTGCAACAGCAATTGCAACAGCTTTACCACGTATTTTATTGGGGAATATTTCAGAAATCAAAACCCAGGTAATGGGACCCCATGACATCATAAATGATGCTGTATAAATGATCATGAATACCAATGTGCTGATGCCGATAACATCGAAGTAAGCCAGTCCGGCAATAGCAAACATACCGATAGCCATCCCTGTAGAGCCTATGATCAAAAGCGGCTTCCGGCCCCATTTATCAACAGTAAAGATAGCAATAACAGTAAAAATAACATTCACCAATCCCATGATAACGGTTTGCATCATTGAAGCATCCTTGGCCGCACCCATGCTTTCAAAGATACGGGGAGCATAATAAAGAGCCACATTAATCCCGACGAACTGCTGAAACACAGAAAGCAATATTCCAATGAGAATTACCATACGTCCAAAAGAAAAAAGTTTTCCCGAATGGTGCTCAACAGTTTGCTTTATATCACTCATAATAGCTTTAGCCTTTTCGGTACCATTAATACGCTTAAGAATACTAAGGGCCTTTTCATCCTGATGATTTAAGGCAAGGTAACGAGGTGTTTCGGGAACAAAAAACAGAAGAATACCAAAAAGGCCTGCAGGTATGGTTTCTGAGAGGAACATCCTCCTCCATCCTACCTCATTAATCCATTCCAGTGTCTGACCGTGAGAAATCCCCCAGTTAACAAAATAAACCACAAGCATACCGAAGATAATAGCAAATTGGTTTAGTGAAACAAGGGATCCCCTGATTTTGGCCGGAGCTACCTCACCGATATACATAGGACTTATGGCAGAAGCCAAACCAACACCAACACCTCCAATAACCCGGTAGAAATTAAACATTATCAGCAAGCCTGTAGTAGGATTCCCCTCCTCAAAGAATAAAAATTCAGGAAATGCGGAACCAAGAGCGGAAATAAAGAAAAGAATTGCGGAAAATTGTAAAGTTCGCTTTCGCCCAAAATTAGTAGCCAGAACGCCTGAAAGCAAACCTCCAATTATACACCCAATTAAAGCACTCGAAGTGGTGACCCCGTGAACCAGTGTACTTAAACCCTGACTATCGATTAAATAAGCCTGAACGGATTTCTCAGCCCCTGAAATAACAGCAGTGTCATAACCAAACAATAAGCCTCCAAGGGTAGCAACAAGGGTAATGGCAATAACATAAAACTTATTTTGTCCTTCCATGAAAATATCTTTTAATATGTAGTTATAAAATACAATGCGAAACTACAATATTTTTCATTAACTGTATATAATTAACAATTATTCAAGCTTCAAAAAAAGAAGCGACAACAATTCAAAAGAATAGTGCCGCTTCCTAACTTTTTATAAATCTAAAACATTTATTAGATATACAGATTAATCAATTGCTCAAAGAGTTCCTGCTTGCCACTGGTCATAGCTGGCTCACCTGAGTCAAGAGCAATCTTCCGAAGATCGTCGAGCGTCAATTTTCCCTTTTCAAAATCAGCACCTTTACCTGAGTCAAAAGAAGCATAACGACCATCACGCATTTTCATGTAATCAGAATCTGACAAAATTTTGTCGGCTGACTTTAAAGCCCGTGCAAAAACATCCATTGCAGCAATATGAGCAATAAAAAGGTCTTCACGATCAGTGGAGTTACGGCGAAGCTTAGCATCAAAGTTAACACCACCAGTTGGGAAACCACCAGATTCCAAAATTACAAGCATAGCCTCAATGGTTTCATAAATATTGATGGGGAACTGGTCAGTATCCCATCCATTTTGATAATCACCACGGTTGGCATCAATACTTCCCAGCATACCTGCATTTGCAGCCATCTGCAACTCGTGCTGGAATGTATGCTGAGCAAGTGTAGCATGATTCACTTCAATATTCAATTTAAAATCTTTGTCCAGTCCATGCTCACGAAGAAAACCGATTACAGTTTCTGCATCAAAATCATATTGGTGCTTAGTTGGCTCCATCGGCTTAGGTTCAATCAGGAATGTACCTGTGAATCCATTTTTGCGTCCATAGTCACGAGCCATAGTTAATAACTGAGCCAAATGCTCTTTCTCACGTTTAGTATCGGTGTTAAGTAAAGACATATAACCTTCACGACCACCCCAGAAAACGTAGTTTTCGCCACCAAGAGCAATAGTTGCATCAATAGCGTTTTTAATTTGGGTTCCGGCATGAGCCAATACATTAAAATCAGGATTTGTACCGGCACCATTCATATATCGTGGATTGCTGAATACGTTGGCAGTACCCCACAACAATTTGATACCTGACGCTTTTTGCTTTTCTTTGGCATATTCAACCATTGTCTGAAGACGCTTTTCGATATCACCTACAGAACCATCTTCAACCACATCGATATCGTGGAAACACCAGAAAGGCATACCCAACTTAGTCATGAATTCGAAAGCAGCATCCATGCGGTTTTTATTACGCTCTTCTACATCAGAAGAAGCATCCCATGGGAATTGGATAGTACCACCACCAAACGGGTCACCACCATCACCAGTCATTGCATGCCAATAGGAAAGTGCAAAACGAAAATGCTCTTTCATGGTCTTGCCTGCAACCATTTCTTCTTCATTGTACCATTTAAAAGCCAAAGGATTTTTAGAATCCTTACCTTCAAATTTAATTTTCCCTATACCAGGAAAGTACTCTTGTTTTCCAATTAATACATCCATTGTTCTCTATTTTAACAGTTTATTCAATTGTTGTTTCCAATCTTCATAATGCCCGGTAATATTTTCTTTTTCGGAATCCGGGGTGATAACCTCCAAGCGTGTCAAATTATCGAAAGCGTCTTTAGGACTCTTCCAGATCCCAACACCAACTGCAGCTCCTCGCGCTGCACCAAGAGCACCGTCTGTGTCGTACAGCTCAATGGTCGCCTTGGCAAGGTTTGCCAAGGTCTGTCTGAACAGCGGGCTTAGGAACATATTAGCTTTTCCGGCCCGGATAACTTTCGTATCTACTCCCATCTTGGCCATAATGTCCATTCCATACTTAAATCCAAAAGCAATACCTTCCTGTCCTGCCCTTAATAAATGCGATTGCCTATGAATATTAAAATTCAATCCTTTAAGCATAGCACCGGGATTAGCATCTTCAAGAATTCTTTCAGCACCGTTACCAAAAGGGAAAAATCGCAAGCCATCAGAACCGGCAGGAGCAGTCATAGCCATTTCATTTATCTCAGGATAATCCAGTTCTTTGGCAGTATTCTGACGTAACCAGGCATTCAAAATTCCGGTTCCGTTAACGCAAAGCAGAATTCCCAAACGTCGTTGATTGGCCGTATGGTTAACGTGAGCAAAAGAATTTACTCTGGATTTAGGGTCCGGAGCCAGTTGATCGCTTACTCCGTAAACCACCCCGGAAGTACCGGCAGTAGCAGCTACCTCCCCAGGCTCCAAAACATTGAGAGAAAAAGCATTATTTGGTTGATCCCCTGCTCTGTACGAAACTGGAATTCCTGCAGGTAAACCCAATTCCGATGCCACATCTTCTTTCAATTCGCCTTGAGGCGCAAAAGTATCGACTTTCTCGGGAAATAAATCCTCTGAAAAATCAAAATATTCCAATAATTCTTTAGAAATATTATCAGTCTGAAAGTCTATAAATATTCCTTCGGAAAGACCTGAAAGAGTGGTATTTTTTTCACCTGTAAGACGGTAGGCAATGTAATCACCGGGAAGCATGATTTTATCAATTCGTGCATAAACATCAGGTTCATTCTCTTTAACCCATTTAAGTTTAGCTGCAGTGAAATTTCCGGGTGAATTGAGCAAATGATTTAACGACCACTCTTCTCCCAGAGTTTTAAAGGCATCCTTTCCATAAGAAACAGCACGGCTGTCACACCAGATAATAGATGGTCTTACCACATTACCTGCTTTATCAAGAGCAACCAGGCCATGCATCTGATAAGTAATTCCAATTGCCTTTATATCAGCAATATTAATTTTCGCTGTTTCCAGCACTTCCTTAAGAGCATTCTTAATATTGGCCCACCAATCCTCGGGTGCCTGCTCAGCCCATTCGGGCTGGGGGACAGAAATGGCCATTTCCTTTTTGGGAAAAAAAGCGCTACCTGCGCTTGTTCCTTTTTCAATATCCAGAAGACTTACTTTTACAGAAGAACTTCCTATATCAAATCCAAGTGTGTACTTCATATCTTACTTTGTTCTGTTCTGGTTATGCTATTATAAGTTTTATTGCTTTTCGTTTTTTTCAAACCTAAAGTGACTCTCTGATTCTCAAAGTTGTAGGCACACAAAGTCGCATAGGTGCATCATTCGCAACAAATTCTGCAGCTTTCATTCCTAACATATGAAAATCGGTAGATAAAACTGTAATCCCCTTATATATGAACTTTTTCATAGGTGTTTCATTATATGAAATAAAACCTACATCCTGACCAGGTTCAAGATTTTTTTCACGTGTTTGTTCCAGAAAACGTCCAAGAATCCTGTCGCTTACACTAATATATGCAACCCCCTTCTCAACTTCAAATAAATTACTGTTCTTCAAAACATCATATTTTATGTGATGCTTTTTGCAAAACTTAATAAAATACTCAACCGATTCATATGGATGGTTGGTATATTCAGGATAAACAAATTGGAATCGTTCATACTTTTTTATTAGATGTAAAGCCTTTTCCAACTCATCAAATAATGGACGCCCAAAATCCTGATATAAAACATTTGTATTCTCGGAAGAATAAATATTCCAGTCAATCAGCAATAACTTATCCTGAGGTATAAGCCTGAGTGTTTCCTGCATATTGGAATGATCAAATGGCATTACAACATATTTGGCATATTTTCCAATACTTTCTTCTATTTGTTTTTTGAAAACATCAGGCTTATAGTGGTGGAAATGCACATCTGCGATAACATTTTTGGGCAAATTTTTAAAAAAAGAATCATAAAGAACTTCCTTATATGCTTTAAAAGTATCAAGAAACAAAAATACTCGTCTGATTTCTCTTGCAATAAAATATCCCTTGTTAGGAACACTTTCTATCACCCCCTGCTCTTTTAACAGAGAATATGCTTTAAAAACAGTATCACGGGAAAGCTTATATTCCTTGCAAACCTGGTTCACGGAAGGTAAATGATCTCCTATACTTAGTTTTTTTTCCGATATCGCATTATTAACAGATTCAACCAATTGTCGAAACTTAGGAACATCTGAAGCACTGTCAATCAGAAATTTAAACTTTGTTTTTGTTGTTATTTCAGCCATTCTGTTCTGGTATGTAATCAATGCAAATATAGTTTTTTTATAAGAACCATAATTAATTGTTGATGAAAAAAAGCTTAACAGACGCCATTTTTATACATAATATATTGTTTCACTGTCTCTTAAATTTACGATTCAATATTAACTGTTACATAATTCTTTTTTTAATATCAGCAATTCATGAAATAGCAGTAACTATCTGGTCTATAACTAAATAAAAACTTCGACAAATCAATACTAATCACCACTTTTTCAGATGATTAAGATGCATTACAATTCTTTTGGATAAAAAACCTAACAATCTATTGCATTAATCAGAGTAATGAAAGCAATCTACCGGAGGTTAAAATTCATTAATTATATTAGTAAAGAGCAGCAAAAATAAATAAAGACATTACATTTGCACCGAACTAAAAGAGAAATGACACCGCTATCATCTCCCTTTGCTCTGAGAAATTATACTTTTCAGTCCAAGTTCAAAACAATAAAGTCGATTCATCCTGTCTGTCAAACTCATAGAATAATAACATTGAGTGGTCAGTCTAGAATCAGCAAATTATTGGGACACCTGATCTAAATAGATCAAATTGTCCAAAAGAATTTAATACTTCACGTTAATTCAACCAAAAAAGATGGGCGGGTTGTGAAAACGTGAAACTCATGATTGGGAACACGTTTCTTTTTTGGTTTTACGCTTTTCTGCATTTTATCAAGAGAAACATTTTGGGGATTTAAAACGCCTTATCAGGTCTTCATTCTGACAGGCAGGCAGGTATCTGTAACACAAGCCAGATATCATGGAATTTTATTATGCCGTTTTCCAGCAGGGTAAAAAATTTTTTGTCCATCTTAAAAAATGTGCAACACTAAAAACAGTTTGCAACAAAATTTATCTATGAATACATTCAAAGAAATTGGGCTGAAACCCGAATTTTTGCAATCCTTGGAAACCATGGGATTTGAAACACCAACACCTATTCAGGCCCAAACCATTCCGTATATTCTGGAATCAAATAGTGACCTGATTGCCCTTGCACAAACGGGAACAGGAAAAACAGCTGCTTTCGGTCTGCCTGTTCTTAACAAGATAGAAACAGAGAGAAAAGATATTCAAAGCATTGTTCTCTGTCCCACCCGGGAACTATGTCTTCAGATTACCAGTGACCTGAATCGTTTTAGCACTAACAGCGACATCTCAATTGTCCCTGTATATGGCGGGGAACCTATTTTTAAGCAACTTGGAGCCCTTAAAAGAGGTTGCCACATGGTAGTAGGTACACCCGGGCGTGTTAATGACCTTATCAACAGGCAAAAACTTGATTTATCCTCAGTTCGTTTTTTGATTCTTGACGAAGCAGATGAAATGCTGAAAATGGGCTTCAAAGATGAAATGGACGCCATTCTTGCGCAAACACCTGCCATGAAGCAAACACTGCTTTTCTCAGCAACCATGCCGAAAGATATTGCATCCCTGACAGGTAGGTATATGAATACCCCTCACAAGATCAGTGTAACTAGCCAAAACAAAACAGCTGAAAATATTGACCATAAATATATGGTCACATCTCCCCCAACTCTATATCAGGCTTTGCGCCGCTTTGCGGATATGCATCCCGATATATACAGTATTGTTTTTTGTCGCACTCGACAGGAAACCAAAGATATTGCTGACAAATTAATTGCTGACGGATACAATGCCGATTCTCTGCATGGAGATCTTTCGCAGGGACAAAGAGATCAGGTAATGGGACGTTTCAGAAAAAAACACCTGCAGATACTTGTAGCTACAGACGTTGCTGCACGTGGTCTGGACGTAACCGACCTAACACACGTAATCCATTATCACCTACCTGACGATCCGGAGAATTATGTACACCGTAGCGGAAGAACTGGTCGCGCAGGAAAATCAGGTATCTCAATGGCCATTTTAACCCCTGGCGAACAACGAAAAATAAAGATGCTGGAAAAGCAAACCAGATCAACATTTACCCGTGAAATGATTCCTCAGGGGAAGGATGTTTTTAAACGAAGGCTATCGAACTATCTGGATGTTATTGCCGAATTTGATGAAACAAAATTTCCGGTAAATGAATTTGAAGAGGTAATCAGCGAGAAACTGGGACATCTGAGTAAGGACGAATTACTTTACCGTTTCATGTCCAAGGAATTTGGCCGTATTTACGATGAGTACAAAAACTCAACTGATCTTAATTCCACTAAAACTTCTGCACCTCAAAGAACCAGAGGCATAAAAAAAGCACCTGGCGCAAGAAAAGGAAATCGCCTGTCAAGGTTTTCCATTAACCTTGGAGAAAATAATAATATGCGGCCCGACCTGCTGATTAACATCATAAATCGTCATACCCCGGAACACAAAATCAGAATTGGGAAAATCGACATTCAAAACAAACATACTGTTTTTGAAGCAGATGGAAACTATGAACGAGAATTGGTAAAAGCATTCAGAAAGGCAAGATACAAAGGAAATAACCTTACTGTTCAACCTTTTCGCTAGGATAACTCAAGAACAAAAAAACCGTGATACGCTATTATATCGCGGTTTTTTTTAGATAAAATAAAAAGAGGGCCGTTTACAAAACTGCAAACGACCCTCTATTAACCAAACCTAACCCTAAACTATGAGAAAACTTTAATAAAGATAAACAAAGCTCATTGGTATGTCAATAGTAAACTTATTAAATCATTTTTTGTTCACATTGCTTGTAAGAAACAATTTACACGGATAAAAGATCAAAAAGAGCAGGACAAAATCCTGCTCTCTTTTTCTTTACTTAACCTAATTAACCTAACCTTACCTAACCTATGAAAAACCCCTTTGCTTTTCATTTAACAAATATATAACGAATAACAGATTCCAAATAACAAAAGTTAGTTAAACAAAGTTAAACCACCAGAAGTCCAAACATCAAAACCTAAAATTAAAGGAGATACTAAGATTCTCCCTGAATTGGACATATTCTGATTCGTTGCTGTAATACCTGAGATAAGTTCCAACACGTGCACTCAGAAAAACATTAATTCGCATATCCAGAATCAACTCCCATTCAGCCTGAATTTTGTTATCTCTTCTCATATATTCATAAAAAAAATCCATTTTAGATTGTAAGTTGAAATCATTGGAAATTTCCCACTGAAAACTGTTCACCAGAGAAGCTCCTCCCATATTATCAATCTTTTTATCTTCCGCAATCTTATACCGTGTTTGATCAAATCTCGAGGTATCAGAAACAATGGTCATCTTGGAAGTAACCGGAAGAAGCATCAAAGTAAAGTTTTTTTTCTTATAATCCATTCCCATAGCCATTGTCGTATATGCAGGAGCCATAAAGCCTGAAACAGGATTTTCCTTCTCTTTATCACTTCTCTCATACCCATTAAAAAGTTGAGTTTTGAAATTGAATAAACCGCTATAAAACCACTTTTTTCCAGCGCTTAAACCATATTTAGTATTTAGTTCTATAACATCATCGTTAAAACGAGATTTCTGATTCTCAGTATTAATAATACCCAACTTATGAATAATATAGCTTTCCCATTCAACGTTATTTTTTCTGTAACGGGCCTGGAGGCGAAGGTCGCTTAAAAGGGATATTGAATTCTCTCCACCTTTAACCCAGTTTTCCTGAAAAGCTTGAGAGACCTGAATATTTTCAGTACCTCCGTAGGTCCATGCTCTTTTAATTTCCTCTTTTTTATCAAGTTGACGCTTAGTTTCAGGGCTTTTCCACTGCAACAATCTTTCAATACTCTCATTGGCGGATTTTTTTTGGATGTACCCGGTACCTGAGGCGAAACCCGGAGCCTCAGGAATACTATCCCAAATCTCTTCCGTAAAAGAAGGGTTTTTAAACACCATTCTCTTCATTATTTTTTTCACAGGGGCCTCCCTTAAAGGAGCAATAAGGGTATCTGCTCCAAGGGGATGCTGAAGAAAAGAATGATATTCATCAAGATTGGTTAAACTATCGAGGAAATCCAGATCAATCAGGTCATCAAACTCTTTGGATCTATATTTTAAAGAAAACGCAAAAGGTTTATACTCTGCGGGGCTATCCCATAGCGGAGAAATATCCCAGGGATTAAATAATTGTTCGGAAATAGAATATGAAAAAAGACGACTGCGTATCCACCTTTCAAAAACCTGATTTCGTGTCAGCTGGTTAAAAAAATTATCCGTTTTAATTTTAATTCTACCAGATGAGACAAAACTTGTCTCTGAAAACAGCGAATCCATCATCAAAAAATCAGGAAAAACACCTGGTGAATCATCTTTTGCAAGGGAATCGTGAGTAGAAGCTATTTCTTTTTTATGATGATCCGGAATAACTATAGAAACTTCAATAGAATCCACAACAATTGCCTGCCCTGACATCACAATAGCCGAGGCGATAAAAAGACAAATAAAAAAGGAAACCCGTTTAACCATTACTGTTCAAAATTCAATTACAAAAATAATGGTTTTTACCGAAGTAAACAGAACAATTAATTGCCAGGTTAACCTTGTAGTTTTGTAATTTATCAAAACTGCCATAAGACAAATCAAAAGAACTATTGTAGCTTTGCATGCTTCAGGAAACAAGTACGTAAATGAAAGATTTAACCAATGGTTCCGAAGGGGGTCTCATATTAAGATTTGCCATTCCCATGGTCATCGGGAATATTTTTCAACAGCTCTATACTGTTGTTGATTCCATCATCGTGGGAAAAGTTCTGGGCGATGAGGCATTAGCGGCAGTTGGTGCATCATTTCCAATTTTCTACACACTCATTTCATTTGTTATCGGCATTGGAAGTGGTGCTACTGTTGTAATAAGCCAGTATTTTGGAGCGAAAAATTATGTACAGGTAAAAAAAGCTATTGGCACCATCTATATTTTCATTTTTTTTGCTTCCATTCTTTTGACTGCACTTGGCATTGTTTTTAGCCGTGAAATATTTACTCTGCTAAAAGTAGGAGAAGACGTCATGCCACAAGCAATTAGCTATTTCACTATTTACATATCAGGGTTAGTGGTTTTCTTCGGTTTCAACAGCACTGCATCCATTTTACGAGGGATGGGAGACAGCAAAACCCCTCTGCTGTTCTTCACTATTTCCACTCTGGCCAACATTGGATTAGACTTACTATTTATTCTAGTTTTTAAATGGGGAATTGAAGGAGCCGCTTTTGCGACCATTGTAGCTCAGGGAGGAGCTTTCATTACTGCAATTTATATTTTAAACCACAGAGAGCACCTGATCCATTTCAGTTGGAAATCATTGACTTTTGATCGTGCCATATTCAAAAAAAGTGCAAGAATCGGATTACCCACAGGATTTCAACAAGCATTTGTAGCATTAGGCATGATGGCTCTTATTAGAATCATCAACAACTTCGAAACTCCTGTATTGGCAGCATATACAGCAGCTAGCAGAATTGATGCTCTGGCAGCGTTACCGGCCATGAATCTGGCTTCTGCACTGGCAGCTTTTGTAGGTCAAAATCTCGGAGCGGGACGAATTGACAGAATAAAAAATGGACTTCGTGCAACACTATTAATGTCGTGGATTATAAGTTTTGCAGTAATGGCATTGGTAATACTTAACGGAGAGTTCTTAATCAAATTATTCTCCAATAACCCTGATGTAATAACTCACGGGCGCAATTATCTGATTATTATCAGCTCTTTTTATCCTGTTTTTTCCACTATGTTCGTAATGCATGGCACACTGCGCGGAGCCGGAGACACACTTGTGCCCATGTTTATCACGCTAATATCCTTATGGATTGTCAGACTTCCCCTTGCTGCCATACTATCTGAAAAATGGGGACCTTCAGGCATTTGGTGGTCTATTCCATTAGGCTGGATAATCGGTTTGGCAGGCACTTACCTGTGGTATCTTTCAGGAAAATGGAAAAACAAAGGTGTTACAGGAAAATCATTCTGAATATTTCAACAATCTGACACTCTCTTTAAATGTTTTTATCGAGGATACTACAGTGAAATCTTCCGGCAATCTTGGTTTCAACTCTTTAATCTGCAATCCATTTATCAGGAAAGGGGTCGTTGGAAAATAATCTCTCAATTGCTGGAGTATTGATTCAATCTCACTTTTATCACGGGCAGAAACAAACGATGTAAAAAAAGCATCGGCAGGACGAACCTGATTAACAAGTTTCAAGTCTCCCAGGGGAACAGACATACCCAGATAAACAACATCCAGGCCTTCTTTCCTTGCAATAAGATTAAAAAACAAAAGCCCAATTTCATGCAGTTCGCCTTCGGGAAGAAAGAAAATAATCCTTGGTCCGCTGGTAGAAATATTCTGCATTTCGTTATCAATGGCCACAATTAGCTTTTGGCGAACCAAATTAGATATGAAATGTTCCTGAGCAGGATTGACAGTGCCAGACTGCCATAAAATACCTATACGCTCAAGAAATGGAAAAAGAACATTTTCGACAGTATCTTCAAAACCGTATTTTATAATTGTACCGGAAAGAACGTTGAGAAATTTTCTTTCATCAAGTTCGAGCATAGAAACCATCAGACTCTCAATCTGAACATTATTCTTACGGGCATTAATACTTAAATCCAAAACCCGGTCACGCAACTGTTTATCATCCAGATCGGCAATTTTGGAAATCTTAAATCCATTCTGATTTAAAATAGAAATATTCAAAAGTTTTTTTAAATCCTCATCAGAGTAATATCGAATATTGGTTGAAGTACGTTTAGGCTCAACCAAACCATATCTGCGTTCCCAGATTCTTATAGTATGTGCTTTAATTCCGGAAATTTTCTCCAGATCTTTAATGGAATAAACAGCCATGATGCATTTATGTAAAAACTTGTTTAAATTTCTGGTTCAATAAAAGCCTGTCTGTCATTTGTCAGACGTAATTTCTTTCTTAATATCCATTTTTCCCCGTAATTTGAAGACACATTATACAATGCATTCAGCTTGGACACATACAATTTGTATCTGTAACGGCTAAAAAAATAAATTTGTTCATTTAGAATGCAAAAATAAGGAACAAAATTAAATTACAAAACAGAACCTAAGGTGGAAATAAAAACTTCAACCAAAGGCCCTGTCATTAAAAGAAAAACTAACCTCAAGGTAAAATCACTTTGTCGATCACATGAACGATTCCGTTAGTTCCCTGCACATCTGCAAGCACTACATTTACTTCTCCATCAATTACTACACCATTATCCACATTAATTTCCAGATTCCTGGCCTCGTTGAGTGTTGGCACTGAACCATTGGACAAATCTGTGGAAACTACGTTACCGTTAACAACATGAGCAAGTAAAACACTTGTTAATGTGGCCACATCAATTTCATCAACTCCTGAAACACCTAGCTCACTGAACAATTCTTCGAAAGCAGAATTATCGGGTGCAAAAACAGTAAAAGGCCCCTCACCATTCAATTCATCAACCAAATCCGCTTTAACAACAGCCTCCACCAGATGTGAAAAATCAGAATTGTCGATTGCAATATCTACCACTGTAGGAGGAAGTACAACTCCATCAATAGCATGAATAATCCCATTTGTTGCAACTACATCAGTAACCACTACATTACTTGATCCATTAAGAGAAACATCTCCGTTAGCAGCTATCTGAAGACTTGCATTTCGGCTCAGCGCAGGACTCATTGTTGGGACATACCCCGAAGAAACATCAGCTGCCGGCACAAAAGCATCAATCACATGATAGAGCAAAATAGGGGATAAATCATCACCTGTAAGATCATTAAGGCTAACATCTAAGTCTGAAAACAACTGCTCAAAAGCTGAATTAACAGGTGCAAATAAGGTATACACAACACTTTCATCATCAAGTGCATCGACAAGCTCAGCTTTACTTACAGCTGCAACAAGCGATGAAAAATCCTCATTCGCCAAAGCATGACCAGTCAAAGACAAGGGTAAAACAACTTTATCAATAGCGTGGATAACTCCATTATCAGCCATAACATCAGGTTGAATAATCTCCGCCCTGTTGTTGATTATTAAATCTTCCTTATTCACATATAATGACAGGGTAGAACCTTCAGCAGGACCTGGTGACAAAGTACTGTAATATCCTGTTGAAACAGCTTCTGAGGAGGCTTCAACATTTAAAACATGATAAAGCAATACGTCGGTAAGAGTTTCTGATGGTACATCTTCTAAAGCATTGACGCCTAGCTCATCCAAAAGAGCTGCAAATGCGTTATTTGTGGGAGCAAAAACAGTAAAAGAGGCTTTTTCATCAGCCAGAGCATCATCTAACCCAGTCATTACCAAGGCATCAACAAGAATAGAGAAATCATCATTTTCAGAAGCAACATCCACAATAGTGTTACTTTCCACCGGCTCCTCCATTTGATCGTCATCATCGTCATCTTCACTACATGAAGCAACGACAATCATTCCCAACAGCAAAACTGCCATCATTTTAAAACTTAATTTTTTCATGACCTTTCATTTTAATTTAGATTGCTTAAAAATTATTGATTTAGTAATTGAACAGTGGCCACCTCTTTTTTGTTCATCTTTTTTTTATTTTTATTAAACACTTTGTGGATTTTAGACATTATTCTACACTATTTAATTGATTTACAACACATAAAATATTTAAAATAATTCTAGTTCATTATATTATTTTATATCTATTATCGGGAAAAACTAATTGCCTGAGAAAAGAAAGATTACTCCTCCCGATTTCGTACCTTATCGGAATATTGTATAACTTTGGAGCTACACATAAAACACAGTAATTCATGATTAAATCAATGACAGGATTTGGGAAATCGATTTGTGAGCTCCAATCCAAACGAGTAATAATTGAAATTAAATCGCTAAACAGCAAACAACTTGACATAAACGCCAGGATCCCTAATCTTTACAGAGAAAAAGACCTTGCCATACGTAGTGCTATCAGTCAAAGGCTCCAACGCGGCAAGATAGATGTCACTTTCTATGTGGAATCGATGGTACCTGATAAGATCCCACAGGTAAATGAGGAGGTAATAAAGGCCTATCACAGTCAGTTAATAAGCATTGCCACCAAACTGGAAATTGCAGAAAACACAGATTTTCTCAATATAATTATGCCCCTGCCTGACACTATGAAAACCACCCATGCAGAGCTCAATGATGAAGAATGGACATCCGTTGCATCAAGTCTGAATGAAGCCATCAGTCATCTTGATAGTTTCCGAACTCAGGAAGGAGCATCAATGCTAAGAGATGTTCAGGCAAGAAGTGAAAATATAAAAACCCTTCTTGGAAAAATTACTCCCTTTGAAAAACAGAGAACCGAAAAAATCAGAAATCGGATCAGGGAAAATCTATCCGAATATGAAGGCAACTCAGCTGTTGATGAGAACCGCTTTGAACAGGAGTTGATTTATTATCTGGAAAAACTGGATATTTCTGAAGAAAAGGTTAGATTAAGCAATCATATACAATACTTCAACGAAACCCTGAAGGAAGAAGGATCTGTTGGAAAGAAACTCGGATTTATTACTCAGGAGATGGGTCGCGAAATAAACACCCTAGGCTCAAAAGCCAATGACTCCGATATTCAACATATTGTTGTGAAAATGAAAGATGACTTGGAAAAAATCAAAGAACAAATCCTCAACATTCTTTAATACATGAATGAAAAAGTAATTATATTCTCTGCTCCTTCCGGCTCAGGTAAAACCACAATTGTAAAACACCTGATGCAACAAATTCCCGATCTTGCATTTTCTATTTCGGCAACCAGCAGAACTCCAAGAGGAGAAGAACAAAATGGTGTTGATTATTACTTTCTGGATAGTCATACATTCAGACAAAAGATCAACAAGGGAGAATTCCTGGAATGGGAAGAGGTTTATGAAGGTACTTACTATGGCACATTAAAGAGTGAAGTAAAAAGAATCTCCGATGCAGGAAAAACAGCTGTCTTTGACATTGATGTAGTAGGTGCTACCAACATAAAAAAACACTATGGAGATAATGCACTTGCCATTTTTATTAAAGCACCGACACTGGAAATTCTTGAAGAAAGACTCAGAAACAGGGAAACGGATAAGGAAGAAGTGATCAGGAAAAGGCTGGATAAAGCTGAAAAAGAACTTGGATACGCACAATTCTTCGACAAAATCATAATTAACGACAATTTGGATATTGCTCTTAAAGAATCAAGAGAAATTGTCAAACAATTCATTGCCCAAAAATAAAGCAGCAAAACAATGCAAAAAACGGGGTTATTATTCGGATCATTCAACCCAATACATATCGGACACCTTACATTAGCCAATTATCTTCTTGAATTTGCCCCTTTCGATGAAGTTTGGTTTATTGTCAGCCCGCAAAATCCGTTTAAAGAAGAAAAGGGACTTGCTGATGCACTCCATCGTCTGGAAATGGTAAAACTGGCTACAATCCGGGAGAAACGTTTTAAAGTATCTGCTATAGAGTTTGGAATGCCGATACCCTCATACACAAGCAACACACTGCAAAAAATGAAAGAAGAATTTCCCAACCACCAGTTTTCATTGATCATCGGTAGTGATAATCTCCTAACTTTTCCCAGGTGGCATGCAGCAGAAGAAATTCTTCAGAAATATTCAGTTATCGTTTATCCTAGACCCGGATACCCGGTCAAAAAAGCTAAAACCCACATCCTGAATAAAGTTAGTTTAACAAATGCGCCTCTACTGGATATATCTTCCACACTAATACGGGAGGCCTTCGCTCAGAAAAAACAACTTCCTTATATGGTAACCCATGAGGTATATAACTATATCAAATCAAAGAATTTATACGAACAATAACTGACTGATGGCTAAAAATAAATACCACATAATCGAAAATCAGTAAGAATACCCATTTGTACCTCACTAAAAGAGCCGCATTGAAAATACAATACGGCTCTTTTTAATATAAAAAACATTAAAATTTACTGATTCTCGGCCAGCCATTTCTCAACATCCATGGCAGCCATACAACCGGTACCGGCTGCAGTTACAGCCTGACGGTAAACCGAATCCTGAACATCACCACAAGCAAATACACCCGGAACATTTGTTTTTGTTGTTCCAGGAACAGTTTGAATATATCCAACCTGATCGGTTTCCAGATAATCTCTGAAAATTTCCGAATTGGGTTTATGACCGATAGCCAGGAAAAAACCGTCAATCTTAATTAAAACCTCTTCTTCCTCAGGATTGCCTTTCTTCTTGATCAAAACCGCACCTTCCACCACACCGTCACCAAAGAGTGCTTTCGTTTGATGTTCCCAAAGAATCTCAATGTTTGGAGTTTTGAAAACTCTTTTCTGCATAACTTTAGAGGCCCGCAATTCATTTCGACGCACAATCATGTAAACTTTTCTGGCTAAACCGGCCAGATAAATTGCCTCTTCTGCAGCAGTATCTCCACCACCTACTACGGCAACATCTTTTCCTCTGTAAAAGAACCCATCACAGGTAGCACATGCTGAAACCCCTGAACCTGCATATTTTTGCTCATCTTCGATTCCAAGATATTTCGCAGTGGCACCGGTTGCAATAATCAAAGAATCTGCTTCAATAATCTTCTTGTCGTCAATAGTAATTTTAAAAGGAAGCTCAGACAAATCAGCTTTGGTAGCCATTCCAAAACGAATATCAGAGCCAAATCGTTCTGCTTGTTTTTTTAGATCTTCCATCATCTCAGGCCCTGTTATGCCTTCTGGATATCCCGGAAAATTTTCTACTTCAGTAGTAGTTGTAAGCTGACCTCCGGGCTGTAACCCTTCATACATCATAGGCTTAAGATTTGCACGGGCAGCATAAATTGCTGCAGTATACCCGGCAGGTCCTGATCCAATAATTAATACTCTGGTCTTTTCGACTTCAGTAATTTCTTTTTCCTTATCCTGGTCCTCTGGAGAACCAGCTTCTAAATTGTCCATTTTTCCAAATAATGCCATAATTATAGAATTGTTTATTAGTTTAAAATTAATATGTAAATATACATATGTTTAGATGTTTCAAAAAGAATACCAAAATATTCTTCAAACATTTAATCAAAAAAAGAAATCATTATCTGCCGTTGCGTCAAAAAAGTCTGCCAAAATTTCAGCAACCTTTTTAATTTATCAACAACCTTTATGTAAAATTAATTTATTTTCAAGTCGGTCTGTTTTCAATTAGAAAACACCAGAGTATCGGAAGCGACATTATATCCTGACACCAATCCCAATCCTCCATTTATATTGTTGTAAATCCTTATAGGGTCAATAATTGGCAAATCATACCCATACTCAGCTACAACCCTGCTCCGATAATAATCATAAAAATCTCTCGTATGGGACAACAAATGAAAAATAATGCGTCTAGAAGAATCTGATTTTTCGGGGACTCTTGAATATTCAACCGGAAGATCAACTTCTAGAATATAATCCTCTCCATCAAAAAGGGCATCCGAAAAACAACCATCAAAATCAATTCCTCCTATCAGGCTACCTTCTTTATCCTGCACAAAAAAAACAGGATCACTTTTGTTGTATTCAACCCGCCTTTGCTCACAGATTGCTTGATTATCCTCAAACCTGCAATACTCAACCAAAACAATTAACTGATAGTAATTATCCTCATTGTCAGGATCAGAGATAACGAGCTCACAATTCATCATCTCTTCTTCCCCGTTTATTCTATCATCAATGAATACAACCGAGGTATCACCTATAGTAACCGGGACTGCATGCGGAATCACCGTTTCACCCCATGCTATTTGCCCCAATCCATCTGCAGCTTCGACTAATACAGTATCTCCGGAAAAAAAGTCAACATCCTGACGGCTGATCCATGCCTCCTCAAATGGAAAAATAAAATCATCCACAATATTACTGTTTATGTAAACAGAAACACTTCCGTCATAAACACGTTCAAAATCATCTACGGAATTATGACTTACGCTTTTGCTCAGATGCATTTGAAAAAGAGAATCAGGCGCTATGAAAGAATATAAAACGAGATCGCCTCCTTTCTCTCTCATCTCAAGGTCAAGATTCTTTTCACAGGACAAAACAAGCATTGCGAATAAAATCAATATGTAATTCTTTTGTATCACCAGAGTATTAGAACTTAAATGAATATTTTATATAAGGTATCGGAAAAGGAAAAAGACTCAACTGCTTCAGTTGGCGCATGGCATCACCTTCATTTCTGTTTTCACTTTCACTAAAATACAACAAAAATGGATTTTGCCGTCCATACGCATTAATAACACCTAAACTCCAGGTACGTTCACCCCTTTTTTTCTTTTGACTAAAATTAATACCAAGATCCAATCGATGAAAAGAGGGCATCCTGTAATTGTTCAGTGAACCTATACTTTCTGAATACCCAAATTGCGATGTTTTGCCCCACTTAACAGGCGGAGCATAATATTTCGCTTCGGGAAGTGTAATAGGATTACCCGAACCAAACATCCAGGTTAAACTTCCAGTGATTCGTTCGGTAAACCGGTAGTTCATAAGTAAACTAGCATCATGTCTGCGGTCAAACCTGGCAAAGAAAGGTCTGCCTTCATTCAAATCAGGAAAAAGAGCACTAGTGTGGGCATATGTGTAACCAAACCATCCGGTCAGTTCCCCTTTGTTCTTTTGCAAAAGCAGCTCCCCACCAAAAGAGTCACCATTTCCGGTAGTTAGCTTATCTTCCCAACTTGTACTGTAATCAAAAAAACCTGTACTTTCTTTATAGGCCAAAAGATTTTCAAATGATTTTGCATATCCCTCCAGAGAAAGAATAAACTCCTTATTGGTTCCAAAATAAAAATCCACCCCAAATGAAACCTGATCAGAGTGCATAGGTTCAATCTTATCATTTACAGGTAACCATAGATCTGTGGGAAGTGAATATCCTGCGGTTCCTACCATATGAACAAATTGCGACATTCTGGATAAGGTCCCTTTAAAATCAGCCAAACTGTTTAGTTTGTAGCGAAGAGAAATCCTGGGTTCAAGCGACCAGTAAGTTTTACCTTCTCCGATAAACAAAGCGGAATGAACCCCGGCGTTACCAAGAAAACGCTCACCTAAGGTAAATTCATTCTCAAGATATGTCCTGAATTCCTGTCCCGACACTAATAAATCATCCAATGAGGTCTCTGCAATTTTTCCGGATGTTCCTGATTCTTTTACCACATCAATACCAGGATTAAAAAGATGTATCACACTACTACCACCGAATCTTAAAGTATAATCTGAGCTGTGGTAATTTTCAAAATCCACCTTAAGAGTGAAATCCTGTATTCCACTAAGATACCGTTGTTCATAAATATTAAGATTCTGCTGAAAATCATCACTTTGTTTTAGGCCTATAAAAAACCTGTAATTGGAATAGGTGGCGGTAAAATTGGCAAACAACTGAGGATTAACCACATAATTCCACCTTAAAGAACCGGTAAAGTTACCCCATCCAGCATTACTTTCATCATTAACAGTAACCGACTCTTCCACCTGATTGGCTCCGAGATTAAGGTCAAAATCTCGATAATTATATAGTGTATATAACTTATCTCTACCCCAGTACGAGCTGAAAAAAAGTTTGCTTCTTTCCGAAAGTTTATAACTGAGCTTTCCGTTAAAATCAAAAAAATAATAATTGGTTTTGTCGTCTTCTCCAAACTGATAGATCGCTGCGAATGCATCCAGATAAGTACGCCTGAAAGATACAGCAAAAGTTGCTTTATCCTTAATAACGGGTCCATCAAGAGAAACCCCCGAAGAAAGAAGTCCCAGAGAAACATTTCCTCCTATCCGGTCATTACGCCCCTCCTTCATACGAACGTCCACAACAGAGGAAAGCCTGCCCCCATATCGCCCGGGAAATCCATCCTTAGTAACAGAAACCTGCTTTACTGCATCTGCATTAAAAATTGAAAAAAATCCCAGCAGGTGACCAACATTGTATACAGGAACATCATCCAGCAAAACGAGATTCTGGTCAGGCCCCCCTCCACGGACAAACAGCCCGGAGAAACCCTCAGATCCACTTTGTATTCCGGGAAGCATCTGAATTCCCCTCATCAGATCGGACTCGCCAAAAAGAGCAGGCGCATCCACAATCTTCTCCATAGAAACCCTTGCGGAACCAAAGCTGCTTCCACGCAAAATACTGGGCAGAGTTGACCCTAAAACGGAAACCTCAGGAAGCTCAAGATTAGGATTTAAAGAAAAATTAAGGACCGTATCAGAATCAAGTACAAATTTCCTCTTCTCAGAATTATAGCCAACATAAGAAGAATATAAATCTACCACACCTCCGGGCAGTGTGAGACTATAGAAACCATAGTAATTAGTAGCCGTTCCTTCATTGCGGTTAACACAAAAAACATTTGCTCCTAATAGCCGTTCTCCGGTTTTTGAATCACTTACATAGCCTATTACTGTAAAGGATTGCTCTGAAAGTTCTAAAGGACGAAGAATAATTTTGTTGTCACGTTGGATATAATCAAACGGACAATCCAGGAAAATCTCATCTAAAAACCCAATTAAGGTATTGGTCGAAGTAGAAAGTAAAACCTGATCTTTAAGACATAACCGGGAACTGAAACTGATAACGTAACCACTCTTATCCTGTAGGTGATCAATAAGCTCAATGGTAGATCCGCGTAATTTATCAACCGAAAACTTTTGAGTATCCGGAGTTTGCGCATTACTTACAACAAATGTCGTTGCCCAAATGACAACGATCACAAAATATTGAATTATTTTATTTGTTTCTGACACCAATTTCAAAAGTATTCAAATAGTATGAATTAACTCCCGAAATTACTCAGAGATTATTAAAACTTCCGCGTTTATAGTAAATTTTTTATCAAAATGCAGTTCCAGTTCATCGAGAACCTCACGAAGCCCTTGATTCTTAAAGGAAGTAGTTACCAGCACATCGCTGTGAGAATTGATTTGAACCTGCTTAATTTCATTAAAATGATTCTTCAGGGTTTCTGCTATATCGGAAAGAGAAGACTGATCGAACTTTAGTTCTCCTGTTTTCCACGAGAGGAAGTTTCTGTCTGGTGTTGAAAAAACTTCCAATTGTCGGTCTTTCACAATCATTGAATTTCCAGCACTCACATCCCCTTCGAATCCGAGATATTGTATTTCCACAGAACCTTCCGTAACATTTAACTCAACATCATCTATTCTCTCTCCGGTTTGAAGATGAAAAGCTGTACCTACTACTCTTACGTCGATACCTTCGGAAGTTTTTACCCAAAATGGATTATCCGCATCTTTCTCCACATCAAAAAAGCCTTCACCATTTAATGATACTGTACGATTACCGTCCTCAAAATTCCTAAGATATTTCAGCGAAGAATAATTATTTAAATAGACAATACTATTATCAGGCAATCTAAGCGAATCAACAGTTTCTCCTGTCTGAAATGCTTTCCAACGTCCATATCCCGGAACATTCCAATAGATATAGAGACCACCTGCTACTGTTAGCATCAGAATAAAAACAGCGGCAACCCTGGAAAAAGCACTCACCATGCTAATAGTTTTCTTTTTTTCCGGAAATAAAAGGCGTGTTCTGATTTTCTGCCAATCCTGCTGAAGCACCTCTTCCGGCATAATAGTTTTATAATCAGACTTCCAGACCTTTTTAAAGTCTTCAAATGTCTGATTATTCTCATCCGTCTGTGTCCGCCAGATTTCAATTTGACGGATTTCCTCAGATGAACAATCGCCGGAGAAAAATCTGACAAGCAATTCTGCATTTATGGTTTTCAATGTTTCCATGAAAAATAAATTTCAGCAACTCAATATCTTTAGAAACAAAGATCTAATGATATTTTCAGTGTAAATACTTCCTTGTACAATAGATTAATGAAATTGCATAAGCTCGAATAACACTGGTTCCTCTTCATTTTTGTTTTCAGCCAGGGAAACGTTCTCAACCTGTCTTTCTCCGACAGCCTTTTTTATTTCCTCAACACGCTCTTCTTCTACGGGAGTTCCTAGAAAATCAGCAAATAACTGCAGTAAAAATTCCATAATCCTCTAATTTTAAAAATTATTTGTTATGTCCGAGTTTCCCTGTTCGTATAGTAAGACAACTCAACAAACGCTTACACGTATCATTTTTTTAATTTTAGAATAAATATCAATAAAAAGTTTTTAATCGAAATAAACCACGGTTTGTATTTCCGAATTCGAATTTATAGCAAATCCCGGCCGAAAAAATTCAAAATTATTCATGAACTAAAAAATATGCCCCTTAACTCCCTAATAACAAGGCAATACATATCCAAATTGGTAAAAGTCCATTCTTCAAAAGTTCCTCACGGATTCTTTTGAGAGCTTTGCTTATCTGAGTTTCAACAGTTCTCTTTGAAATCGATAGTTGCTCTGCAATCTCACCATTTGGTAAACCCTCCTGACGACTCAGAAGGAATATTTTCCGGCATTGGGCCGGCAAATTATTAACTACTCTTCCTATGTGAGCTTCTAATTCTCCAACACCATATGGTTCATCATATATTTCTTCTCCACCTTTCTCCTCAAGTATTCGATAATGATGATCCCGTTGCATTTTTTCACGCTTTAGAAAGTTCAACGCCCGGTTACGAACTGATTGATATAAGTGCGCTTTGAGTGAAGTATGAATAACTATTGTTTCTCTTTTATCGAAAAGACCCACAAAAACATCCTGAACTACGTTTCTGGAAGAATCGAGATCTCCGATATATCGATAAGCGAATGTTACAAGAAGTTGATAATAAAGATCAAAAACCTGGCGAAAAGCAGACTCATCACCTGTAGCAATACCTTGAAGAATCTTTTCTTCAGATAAGTTTCTGCTTCCTTCCCTGTTAATATAATGTATTTTCTCCCGGCCCAATTTATACAAATAATATAACGAAAACTTCTTTCAATTTAACTGAACTATTCATAAATTACCTTTAACTATGCACAACCATCCTCGAACATGAATATCTTCAAAAAAGTATATTCGAAAATAGTTAACTATTTCCTTCATTATTTTTATCTGAAGTTATCAGTATTTCCTGATGTTTGAACATCTCATTAAAGTTTTTCATGAATTGATCAGGTTAAGAAAAAGCACAGAAATTTCACTGTCACTTTCCATTTTGTACAAAAGTAACCAATTACAAAAGATTTATTTAAAAAATCCATCTAAAAATACCAGGGGAAATTAAGAAGAGAGGATTAATAGGATAATAAGGAATAAGTCCGGAAACATTGCTCCCTTTTTTTGATTCAAACTTCAAAAAAAGAAAGGCCTGCTGGCATTCCAACAGACCTTTCAAACCTTAACCCTAACCCGACATCAAAAATAGGACATAAAAATTTTGTTTGCAAATTTATCACAAAAAACTTTTGAATAACACTCAACCATGGAAAGCATTTCAAAGACATAAACTCGCCTAAGATTAAATAGAAGCTGACCGTTAACCTGCTCAATTCATAAATAATTTATTCGGAAGTCCAACTATCTGCAAAAACCAACCATCCTCAATTACAATAGATGATTTTTAGATATAAGATTTAAATAAACCAAATAAGCCTGATAGTTTGTAATAATACTAATTGATGCCATACAGCCGCCCCGAGCTGGTAAGAAGATCTGATATAAACTACTATTTCTTTGATACCCTCCTCGGGATTGGAAAAAATACAGAGATATTCCGGATCACGTCCAAAAGTTGGGTCTAAATCAAAAATAAATCATCTTTGCATTATAT
>CAYOFH010000006.1:50985-61434 GCA_964403175.1 uncultured Marinilabiliaceae bacterium | reverse complement strand
TATGGCGACTTGCCACAGATATCGCAGATAAATACAATGGAAAAGACGGGCGTTATGATAATGAAGCAATATCTGCCGGGGGATTAGATTTTTCGGATCTTTCCACCGTCTGTTATATTCTTGGACTGGAAGACATTGAGGATACAGAAGAGTTTTTTAAGCTTTGTTCGGAATAACAATATTGTCTGGGGAAATTATCCATGCACCAGATTTAAATACCTTGATAACAGATACCGGGCAAAATACAGAATGAGCATGGTCAAAATCCTTGCCTATATTAAAAATCAGGGACTTGCAAAATTTCTGCAAAATGGAGAAGAAAGATGCAAATGTAAGGTCTGTCGCTCTGGGTTAAGTTTGCATCGGGATTTTTGTTTACGCTGTGGAATTTAAGGGTTGTTGAAATAATGAAATGTTAGATTATCATTATTGCTTAATTATCATTCCAAACTTCTCTCCCCAATCCATTTCTATCGCATATTCCATGCATCGTTTAAAAATGACACGGGTAAAAGTGGGAGGTTGCAGATTGGAAGTTGCTTTATCCGTGTTTGTCCGATCAAAGTACCGGCTGTCATGCATATAGGGAAGATAAGCTTTTATGTAGCGATCGAACAGTTCTTCTGCAGGGTTACGGTCACCTCTGCCGGGAGAATCCCCATATACAATTTCTACACCTTTCATTTTCATAAACGGTTCATTGTAGGAAACAATTTCGCCCAGTTGTACGGGTGTTTTGTTGGAAAGGTGATAAATGCCTCCGGGTTGAGCATTTTCGATGATATGAAGGGTGGCTTCTACAAAATAATTTACCGGGATGAGGTTAAGACCTCCGGACTGAGGTAGCACTATTTTGAGCGGTAAAAACAAATAGCCGTCGTCATCCGGATATATACCATGTGCTTTTGATTTTTTTCCGGCATTATTCCTGATGTCGTTGAGGTAAATATCTCTGATAGCCATGAGAGAACGTATGGGATAATAGAGTGCATTAAATTTAAGTGAACGGCCGGTTCGTGAATCCCCGTAAACAATAGCAGGACGGATAATGGTGTAAGGAATAGTGTTCTGGTCGCAGAATGTGGCAATTTTATTTTCGGCCTGTGCTTTGCTCTCTTCGTAAACATTGACAAAATCAGTGGCGCCGGATAGCTCCTCTTTACAAACAGACCCGTTGATTCCGCAGGCATAGGCTGTGCTGATGTAGTGAAAGTACTGAAGGCGGGCATCTGCAGCAAACTTCAGAATATGCGTTAAACTGTGGACGTTGGAATCAAACACCTGTTGACGCCTGCGTTCCGCAAAACTTGTGTCGGAGGCACAATGAATCATTTGATTGACCTCTTTGCACAAGATGTTGTATCCCGACTGATCCAAACCAAGCAGAGGCTGGGAAAAGTTAATTTCCACCGCCTCTAACTGCTCTGAAAATCCTTCCATGTCGAACCATTTCAGGATACCGGCAATTCTTTGATAAAGCGTTGCATTACCTGACGGCCGGCCAAGAGCAATGACGCGATAGCCTTCCCTTAGTAAGGCGGCCATCAGGTGACTTCCCAAAAACCCGGTGGCACCGGTGAGAGCTATGGAAGTAATATTTTTTTTGTGCATTAGAACAAATTTAAGCGTTCCTGTTTTAGGTAATCAATTTCCGTTAAACCTTGGTAAGGATATATGAATAAAATAGAGGTTATCAATTTATAGCATTTATCTTAAATCTTATATCTATCAGTCTAACGATCTTTTTTTTAAGCTAACTGTAAAGAAAATTCTCTTTTCTGCAGAATCCCTGGGTAAATAGTTGGAAAATGGATTTTACCGTACCTGTTTTTTTTACGTATTCATTAATCATCATCCCGGCATCCTGAAGGGCCTGTTGCATGCGGGCAATTTCATCAGGATCGTTTTGATCGAGATAATAATCGTACTCAAAAACGCATCTTTTCCCGTTGTCCAGCGGAGTGATGAATCCATAGTCATTTTTAATCTGATATTTTTCGGCAATTCTTCTGAACTCCCCGTCTATTTCGACAATCAAAGCGTTGTCTATGGGAAGGTAGATGATTAGTGCCACCACATGTTTCTCTCTTCCCATGCGGGAACTGATAATTCTGAAGGTGTTCAGCCACACCAGGTCGGTCATTTCAGGTTTGGCAAGCAGCTTTTTGAAAAAAGTCCTTAATTCAGGATCTACTTCCTGTGCCAGCAGTTCGGGGGAAGGAGAGAGCGCTGTTTCGGAAAGATCGGTAAACCCGTTTAATTTCAGATAGGAGAATGGCTCATCATCCGACATTTCCGTTAACAGAGAAAGCCATTTGGCTGATCGCAGTGAAGGCATTCCCAGGTTCAACGCTTTAAAAAGCTTCTGATCGATGGTCGGGAGATCCATGTTTCGAATGGTGCTGATGTCATATTTTCCGCCAATTACAAGCACCAGAAATTGTATTCCGAGTTCTTTGTTGAAAGTATTTTTAATTTCAGTTGCAAGCTTTTTGGTGGGGGCCATAAAGGTGGATAAATACTCGCCGCCCAAAACGCCAATCGCCAGTCCTATGCGGTGAGTGGCGCACTCTCTGGAGAAATCCAGTGCTTCTTCCATTGAAGCAAAAGGAACCAGAATGCCCTCTTCGTCACCAGTGACGGGATGCAGTTTTATGTCGGCTGAAGTGCAGATAGCCGGGATGCCTGCATCGGAAGGATTAAAGGCAAAAAGATTGGGAGCATCTTTGTCGCTCATGCTGAATGGCACGCCATCTTTTGAAACAAATTCTGCATCGATGTAATTATCGGCAGCTGTTCCGTAAGAGGCCGAAAATGTGGAAAAAATTCCGGAACACATGATGTTGGCGCACACCAGGGCAGAAGGTTCAGCCACATTAACCCGGAAGCCTCTTTTTTGTGCTTCTTTCTGAAGATCGAAAGCCGTCACACCGGCACCCACTTTTACCAGCCAGTTTTTCTCGTCAAATTCGATGGATTTCATACGGTTCATGTCAATCACAGCTCCTTTGCTCATGACAAATCCCATTACACTGGAACCATTGCCTCTTATGGCAAAAGGTATATCATATCGGTTTAATAGTTTTACGATGGAGGAAACTTCCTCTCTGGTGTTGGGCATAATTACGTAATCCGGCATGGTCGGAACTGCAACCGGTGACGGATCATGCGAGTAGGTAACGGCAATAGCTCTGTCGGAGGTTGCCCAGTAGTCTCCTGTAATTTCTTTCAGTCCCGCGAGTACTTCATCAACTTCCTCCCGAACCACTTTGCCGCCTTTTTCAAGGTGAGCAGCTACATGGTCTTTCAGAGCTTTCATCACTTTGGTGGGGCGCAATTCGGTGACAAAGTAACATTGGTAATCACATTTGCCGCAAAGATCGCAGGCGTTGGCTATTTCCAGGCATTTTTCAGTTACCGGGATTTTTCCTTCTGCCAGTGCGGAATATAGATCCATTCGACCCTGGGGATAAAAACCCACAAAATGTTTTTCAGGGCCTGAAGCACAAACCCCGCTTCCCAGAAAATCAATTTTGCACATGGCATAATGACGGCAGTTTTTTGCTGTAGCTAATGGTTCGTTCATAGTAGTATGTTTTGATGTTGATTATTCTCAAATATACAGATTCCCTGACACTTTATTGCCATCAGCTTAACCCTGTTTGATTGACCTGCTTAAACATCCTTTCATTCGTATAATTATTACTTAAGTTATTGGCTGAATGGAACTCGCCCCAAATTATCGGGGCTCGTTTTCATAAATTTTGGCTTTTGGAGTAAAAATAATCTGTTAACCTTTTTATTAGCCGTTTATGTCCTACAGATTTCATTTGAACAAAAAGATGATTCACAGGTTCTTGCAATAGTGTCTCACATAATGGGGATTAACAGAGGTTAAATGGAAGTACCTCGGGCACGGAGGCAGATTGCAGGTCCCTGGAAGGGGCCAATTTGAATAACCCCGGGTGCATAACCCGGATAGAACGAACACGTAAAGCGGGTCCCCGAATGGGGGCCAACAATTATTTTTAGGGCAAAATCAAAGTTCATTTTATGACGTCCCCAAATAACTAAGTAAAATGTACAAATAACCCATTTTCAGTTGATTGTATTTTTTCTTAGATAAAAGTAGTTTAGCCATTAGGCAGTAATGATATTTTTGAAAACGACATACCAAAGGAACTAACATAGTCATAAAAACAGCACATTTTAATAGGGTTATGATTTGAGTGTAATAAGTTAACCACATCAGATAACAGGAAGAGATTAAACAATAATTTAAAAGAGAAGCCATGAATGCAACGAGAACGATTACCTTAAAAAACAGGCCTGTGGGAAAACCCGAACTGACAGATTTTGATTTTACTACGTCGGAAATCCCTGAGTTAAATGACCAAGAAATTCTGATAACAGCTAAATTTGTTTCCGTAGATCCTTACTTAAGAGGTAGGATGAGGGATACCCCGTCTTATATACCCCCTTTTGAACTCAACAAACCTATTGCATCCGGCATAGTGGCTGAAGTATTAGAATCCAAGAACAGTAATTTTAGTAAAGGCGATTATGTGTCCGGTCTTTTAGAGTGGAAAGAAACACAGGTAGCAAAAACTGATGGTCTGATTAAAGTGGATCCTGAGAAAGCACCTCTTTCTGCTTATCTCGGAGTTCTTGGGATGACCGGGCTTACTGCTTACCTGGGGTTAAAAGAAATTGGAAAGCCCCAAAAAGGAGAGACCCTTCTTGTGTCAGGTGCAGCCGGCGCTGTCGGGAGTGTCGTGGGACAAATAGGTAAAATACTCGGATTACGGGTGGTCGGGATTGCCGGAACTGATGAAAAGGTGGAAATGCTTAAGTCGGATTTCGGTTTTGACGAAGGCATCAATTACAAAACTACCGGGAATATGGTTGAAGCTATAGGGAGAGCTTGTCCCAAGGGAGTTGACATATATTTTGACAATGTGGGAGGAGAGATCTCTGAAGCAGTACTTTTTAATATCAATAAGTTCTCCAGGACGGTTAACTGCGGGGCTATTTCGGTATATAACAATACCGAGATGCCCAGAAGTATTAGTGTACACCCATTTTTGATACAAAAGAGTTCTTTAATGCAGGGCTTTGTGATCTTCGATTTTGCAGACAAACACTCCGAAGGGGTAAGGCAATTGACAGAATGGTATAGTCAGGGAAAATTAAAATCGGAGGAGACCATTGAAGAAGGGTTTGAAAATATTCCACAGGCCTTTTTGGATCTGTTTGAGGGAAAGAACAAGGGTAAAATGGTGGTGAAAGTTTGACATGAATTATATCCAAATAGATTATTATGCCGCAGTAGTTTTTTAATTGCTGCGGTATTTTTTTGCCCTGATTAAGAGGCATTGCTTTACGACATTTGAATCTAAAAAAATAGAAAAATTAACGATCTATTATGATGAGAATTTCATTTTGAGTGGAACCTATACAAATGAACTGAAATTATCTCCTTTGCCGGTTTTTTTCCAATAAAAGCTCTACAGATAAAAAGAATTTATCAAGTTGCTAAAGAAGTCTCTTTTTTCTCTATGCAACCTATAATATCCTTTATGCTCTTTGTGTAAATAATTGAAAAACAACACCTTCATTATCATGGCTTGAAGTTTATATTTTCCCAATTTTTCTTTTTAAACAGTTTATATCTCTTATATGATCCCTCTCCAATTTCCTCCGAATTCACAAATTGATTTCCTCAAATAATTCGCGATAAGCATTTTTTCCCTTATTTTTGTGCGTTTTACAGAAAAGAACAGAAATAAGAAAAATCAGATAAAATTTCATTGTATGGCCCAGGAAGACGTTTTTAAAAAGTTGGTAGCCCATTGTAAGGAGTACGGATTTGTATTTCAGTCGAGCGAAATTTATGACGGTCTTGGTGCCGTTTACGACTACGGGCAAAACGGTGTAGAGCTTAAAAACAACATCAAAAAATATTGGTGGGACTCGATGGTTTTGTTGCATGAGAATGTCGTTGGACTGGATTCTGCAATTTTTATGCATCCCACTACCTGGAAAGCATCCGGACACGTTGATGCTTTTAATGATCCGTTGATTGACAATAAAGACAGTAAGAAGCGATACCGTGCCGATGTGCTGATCGAAGACCTGATGGCCAAATTTGAGGGGAAAATTGACAAGGAAATTGAAAAGGCCCGCAAAAAATTCGGGGACGATTTTGACGAGGCTCAGTTTCGTGAAACCAATCCCCGTGTTAAAGCCAATCAGGAGAAGGTGGATGAGGTGCATGGCCGTTTTGTGAAAGCCCTTAATGACAATAATCTGGATGAGTTACGTCAGATAATTGTGGATTATGAGGTGGCTTGTCCGCTGTCGGGATCCAAAGAATGGACGGACGTTCGTCAGTTCAATCTGATGTTCTCCACCGAAATGGGTTCCACTGCCGAGGGAGCATCAAAAATCTATCTGCGTCCCGAAACTGCTCAGGGTATTTTTGTGAATTTCCTGAATGTACAGAAAACCGGGCGTATGAAACTGCCTTTCGGGATTGCACAGATTGGAAAAGCTTTCCGGAATGAAATTGTGGCCCGTCAGTTCATTTTCCGTATGCGCGAGTTTGAGCAGATGGAGATGCAGTTTTTTGTTCGTCCAGGAGAAGAGATGAAATGGTTCGAATACTGGAAAGATATGCGTATGAAGTGGCACAAGTCTCTGGGAATGGGAGATGCCAAATATCGTTTTCACGACCATGACAAGCTGGCTCACTATGCCAATGCTGCCACCGACGTGGAATTTGAGATGCCCTTTGGGTTTAAAGAGGTGGAAGGGATTCACTCACGTACCGATTTTGATCTTTCACAGCATCAGGAATTCTCTGGTAAAAAAATGCAGTATTTCGATCCTGAGCTGAACAAAAGTTATGTGCCTTATGTCATTGAGACCTCAATTGGTGTTGACCGGATGTTCCTGAGTATTCTGGCAGGTGCCTATACTGAGGAAGAAGTTCCCGGAAAAGACGGAAAGAGCGAATTACGCGTTGTGTTGAAATTGCCGCCTGTACTTGCCCCAGTAAAATTGGCCGTTTTGCCATTGGTTCGTAAAGACGGACTACCTGAAAAGGCGCTGGAAATAATGGATCAGTTCAAGTTTGATTTTAACTGCCGCTATGAGGAAAAAGATTCCATTGGCAAGCGTTACCGCCGTCAGGACGCAATAGGAACTCCTTTTTGTATCACTGTGGACCACCAGACCATGGAGGATGACAACGTAACCATACGTTACCGCGACAGTATGGAACAGGAGCGTGTTAAGATTACGGAGCTGTACAAGATTATGACCGATCATATCAGTATGAAAAAATTGCTTAAGTCGTTGATATAAAGCATGCTTTAAATTAAATTGTTATTGAGAAATGATTTAACCCGGCAACTGCCGGGTTTTTTTTGTTTTAATTTCATATCTCTATGTTCTCAGTGGTTTAAAAAAGAGTGAACCACAGAGCTCACAGAGTGACACAGAGACATTTTTCACTTTGTGTTTCTATTTTCTCAGTTGTAAATAGAGAATTAACCACTGAGTTTACAAAACAGCATGGATTTTTTGTACGTTTTCGTGTTCACTATTTTTATATCAGAGCTGTTCAGCACATCATTCCCGTTATTCCGTCTAAAGTTGTAAATTTGTCTTTTCAAACCCTGTCGATATATGAGAAAAGCAGATATCTCCAAGCGAAAAAAAGTTGATTTTCTGGTCATTGGTTCAGGAATGGCCGGCCTTAGTTTTGCACTCAAAGTGGCCGGCAAAGGAAAAGTATGCATTATCAGTAAAACAAAGCTCGATGAAACCAATACCTCCTATGCGCAAGGTGGTATTTCGTCGGTGACTTACGCACCGGATAATTTTGAGAAACACATCGAAGACACTATGACGGCAGGAGCCGGTATTTGCGACCCTAAAGTGGTTCGCAGAGTAGTGGAGAATGCTCCCAAACAGATTGAAGAGCTGATAGAATGGGGGATTCGTTTCGATAAGGATGATAAAGGTCAGTTTGATTTGCACCGCGAAGGCGGTCACTCCGAGAACAGAATTCTTCATCATAAAGATCAAACCGGATATGAAATTCAACGAGGTTTGGTTCAGGCGGTTCGTGAACATCCCGATATTGAAGTCCTGGAGGATCATTTTGCTGTGGAAGTAATTACTCAGCACCATTTGGGAGAATTGGTTCATCGATGGAGAAGAGATATTCAATGCTATGGTGCTTATGTGCTGAACCGGAGGACCAACAGTGTGGAAACCATTCTCTCGAAAGTTACTCTGATGGCAACTGGTGGGGTGGGCAGTATCTATCAAACTACTACTAACCCGGTAATTGCTACCGGCGATGGGATTGCAATGGTTTACCGCGCCAAAGGAATTGTGGACAATATGGAGTTTATTCAGTTTCATCCCACTTCTTTGTACAATCCGAAAGAACGTCCTTCCTTCCTCATTACCGAGGCTATGCGCGGCTTTGGAGGTATTTTGAAACGTCGTGACGGGAAAAAGTTTATGCATAAATATGATGAACGTGAATCATTGGCTCCTCGTGATATTGTGGCCCGTGCCATTGATAGTGAATTAAAATCCACAGGCGATGACTATGTTTATCTGGATGTTACTCATAAACCGGCAGAAGAGATAAAAATGCATTATCCTGCCATCTATGAAAAATGCCTGTCGCTGGGGATTGACATAACAAAGGATTATATCCCTGTGGTTCCTGCTGCTCATTTTTCCTGTGGCGGAATAAAGGTGGATGAGAATGCCTGTACCTCCATTGAGCGGCTTTATGCTGCCGGGGAATGCAGTTGTACCGGATTGCACGGAGCCAACAGGTTAGCCTCTAATTCTCTGTTGGAGGGCATTGTTTATGCTGATGCGGCCGCTAAAGATGCTATAAAGAAGGTGGAAGATTATGCTTTTTGCAGAGACATTCCTGAGTGGAACGATGAGGGAACATCTCATCCCGAAGAGATGGTATTAATTACCCAGAGCCAAAAGGAAATCGAGCAAATAATGAGTTATTATGTTGGTATTGTACGCTCCAACCTGCGTCTAAAAAGAGCGCTGGATCGTCTGGAGATCCTCTATCATGAGACCGAAGATCTGTATCAACGTTCCACCGTTTCACAACGACTTTGCGAACTGAGAAATTCCATTCAGGTGGGATATCTGATCATAAAAATGGCTCGCCAGCGCAAAGAAAGCCGGGGATTACATTATAATAGTGACTATCCTGATATGATTAAGCTTGGGAGTTAACAGTTATACTGCTTTATACCTATCGCTCACTACTTACGAACATTCTCATTAAATGGATATAGTACTAATTGTAATAGGTCTTTTGCTTTTGCTCACAGGTCTGGTAGGCTGTATGCTACCTGTTGTGCCCGGCCCCCCCCTGAGTTTTTTGGCTTTGTTAATGCTTGAGTTTACGAGATGGGGAGATTTCAGTGCCAGGTTTTTATGGATTGCCGCTGCAATTGCAATAGTTGTTACGGTATTGGATAATATCGTACCTGTGATGGGCACCAAGCGATTTGGTGGTACCAAAGGAGGAATATGGGGTGCATCCATTGGACTGGTTGTGGGACTATTCCTTGGTCCAGCAGGAATAATAACAGGTCCTTTTGTGGGAGCCTATCTCGGTGAACTGGCAGCTCATTCAGATTCCGGTAAGGCTATGAAAGCTGCTCTCGGATCGTTTTTAGGTCTGTTAACCGGGGTTGTGTTGAAGTTAATTGTTTCAGGTGTCTTTTCATGGTATTTTTTCAAGGAATGGCTGGGATAGATTTTCATGACAATATAGTCTGAATTATAGATTATTATACTATCTATTTCAGGGAGAATGTAATTGTTTTCTTAAAAGGTTTCTTCAACTAAATTAAACGTTTTAGCCCTCTCATGTGTTACTTTTTGTGCGGGGTTTATTACCCGAAAAACAATTTATTAATATGTCATCAATTATGTTATTTAACGGGATCAGATTTCTCACACTTTTATTTGTTCTGATGTTTATGCTTACCAGGTGTACTTCAGATGTTGAAACAATCACTATTGAACGAAATGGTGTAATTTCTTTTAATGTGGGAGATGATGATGAAAAATGGATCAGTAATAGTTTTAATTTTTATCCGGGTCAGTCTATAGTTAAAGAATTTTCAGGAGAAACCAATACAACCTCTTTATTCAGGCGACATTATCTTGTTTTTGATGGCACATCCCCTGAGGGCAAAGAGTATGAACTCTCTATTACACTCGATATGAGTGATGATCCAGATATGCGCCATTTGTATTCAACAGATTATCATTCCGACAAAGGTGGGTTGCACCAGATTTCAATGATTTTGACAGGAAGGTCAGGTAATGAAAAAATTTATTCCATGGCCGCATTGTGTCCTGATAGTGAGGATGAAGCTT
>CAYOFH010000006.1:0-50885 GCA_964403175.1 uncultured Marinilabiliaceae bacterium | reverse complement strand
AATGAAAAAATTTATTCCATGGCCGCATTGTGTCCTGATAGTGAGGATGAAGCTTACTTTGAAATTGAACGGCAGAACAACGAAGAAAACCTTATTGCAGGTTCCCTTAAGGCCGATTTGTGCTTTGTAGATTCTGTCGAACATCAATTACGGATTTTTAATGCAAAGTTTAAAGACATTGAATACTAACAATATAAATCGTATGCAAAAAGTTTACTTCATATTATTTATTGCTTTTTTTTCGATGAGTATTCAGTCATCCTATCCGCAATCCACCGATTCCTTTGCGGCAGAGTTTGACGTAATAGTTTTGAACAACGGAAGTATTATTCATGGAAAAGTTGTGGAAGTTGGTCTTCAATTGATACGATATAAACGGACTGATATTCCGGACGGGCCGATATATGAACTTGAAAAAAGTAAGGTGTTTGCTATCAGCTACCGCAATCAATTAACAGAATATATGGATCCTCAGAGTGAGGAGGCTTTTGCAGATCAGGGGTCATCCGCCATCAGCGATTCCACCGATTTGAAAGATCCAGATTTGGGAAATGATTTATGGCATTCTTCTATTGATTCAGGTGATCTGCGGTTAGGTTTTGGTTTTATCAGAAACTTTTCCAGAGTCAAAGAAGTGGAAGATTATCAAAGTGAATTTAGTTTTCCGTCAGTACATATTTCTTATTTATTTCCAGTAAATGAAAATATTGACCTGGGAATGGCAGTTGCGTTTGCAGGATTTAAGTATCAGGATAAGAGTTTTAGCGAATATGATCAGCTTATGACCGACCGTACAATTAATGAATCACTGTTTTCAATTGCATTAGTTGGCCGGTACTGGGTTGATATGGATTTGTTAAGACCTTATTTTTTAACGGGGATATCGTATACCAATTCAAGTGTTAGGACTGAAGGATCTGTTGCTTTTTCTGATGATGAACGATCAATTCTGGTTCATGGTGGTGCACGCAGCGGTAACTTCGGTATTCCTTTACGTGGAGGTGTTGATATTAGAATTTCTGAACCAGTTAATGTTTTTTTAGAAGTGGGAACAGGGCTCTCTTTATTGCAGGTAGGAGCAGTCTTTAAAATGGGTAGATGATGAAAAAAAGGAATTTAAAATTTTGGTTGATTGTTGGGTTTTCATTCATGGCTGCATTTAGTTATTCGCAGGAAAAGGAAGCATCCGCTTCTACCCGATCAAAAAGTGGGATCGTCTTACATATGGGGCCTTCTGTGAATTATTTCCGGGGTCAGCAGTCAGGTAGTTATGAGGAATTCGACAGCAAACGGATTAATTTCCAGTTAAGTGCGTTTTTAGGCTATCTTTCCCCCAGAGGGGATGCAAATAATTCTATTGGCGTTTTCGGAAGCGCCGGGTATTCCAATGAGTTTACTCTTGATGAAATTCTCTCTATACAGGATATTGAGATCATCAATTTGGAAAGTAGTAGTTATAATACATTTTATCAGGTGGAGGCGGGTATGATTATTTCCAATGTTTTGCGATTAAGTACCGGGATTGGAGCACAGGATTATAGTACCTCACTGGGTGATGAAAGCATTGATTATTTATCTTCCACGGCAGGAATAATGATTAACTTCGGTAACGTCATGTGGAGTCTTGATGCTAATATTAATTATGGTTGGGATTATACCCATTCAATTGTAAAAATGTCTACCGGATTAATACTAGTGTTTTAGGTTTTTCGCTGTGGGGATTTGAATAATTGAGTGAAGAAATGCTCTTGCATATATAGATTATAGCTGATAACGGATTATTTCTGTATTTATATTTATCCTATAAGCCAGTGTCTTCCCTCGGGGCAATCCCGGCACATCTCTATTCCATTTCTTTTGGATAGTATGCGCTGTTTAAAGTTATAGTCTTCAGGGTTTTTTAGAATTTCATTGAAAGTATCGTTGGATATATTACCCAATACTTTCTCAGCATTTTTATCATAGCAGCAGGGAACCATTAGTCCGTTCCAGGTAAAGACTGCGCTGCTCCACTGGCGCCAGCAATGATTATAGGCCTTTCCGGAAACTAAATATTCTCCTTCTGATGAGGTTTGATATCTTGATTTTTCTTTGGCAGGTTTCATGGTACCATCCCCAAAATCATTTATTTGAGCAGTCTTGATTTCAAGTTTGTCCACCCCTGCATCTTTACACCACTGTTGTATTGTCTGTATTTCATGTTTGTTGTGCCCAAAGGCCAGAATTTGCGCTACAATAATTGGAGTAGAAAAGCCAAACTTTTTTCTGGCTGCTATCAGTTTTAAAATACCTTGTTTTACATTCTCAACATTCCCTCCCCGGCGATAAGTTTCATATACTTTCTGTGAAAAACCATCAAATGAAATGATTATTCTCGATAATCCTGACTTCGTTATGTTTTTACACATATTATCGTCAAGGAGTTGGGCATTGGTACTTAAAGTTGTGTAAATTTTATTCTCAGAGGCCTTTCGAATGAATTCGGTAATTTGCGGATGAAGCAATGGTTCTCCCTGAAAGTAAAGGTTTAGGTAAATTGTATGATTATTTGTATCATTGATGATTTTATTAAATAGTTTGATATCCATATTCCCTTTGTTTCGCGAGAGCATGGCTGCGCCCGTAGGACATTCCGGACATTTCAACTGGCAATGGCCTGATGGCTCCACGGACAGGGCTAGGGGATACGCTATTAAAACAGGTTTGCCGGCCATTCTGGATAGTAAGAATCCCGTCAGGAGCTTCAGCAGGTTTAGAATTCGTGGTATTGTCAGACTTTTTAGATAAAGCCGGTTGTTACTTATGATTGCTGAAGAGTGGAACCACATGGTGTTTCATTTCGGATGAACTATAATTCTGGAGACAATATATCGGATTGGAAGCTTGAATAAATACGGATGCATAAAAACTTTTTGGTATTCTTTGTCTCCTCTGTGGTACTCTGTGATTAAATTTTTAACAGAGTATCACAGAGTGACAAAACACAGACAGATATATTACAAGTAAATTATTTAGTTGGTTTCCAGGATATCTAAAATTTGTTCTAAGCGGGGCGTTAGAATTATTTCCGTTCGGCGATTCTTGCGTTTTCCTTTTTCAGTTTCATTCGAGACCACTGGGACATGGGAACCGCGACCTGCAGCGATGACTCTTGATGGGTCAACTTCATTGTTTTCTAGGAGGATACGGGTTACTGAGGTGGCGCGTTTTACACTTAGATCCCAGTTGTCGAGCAACACTCCACTTCGATATGGTACCGGATCGGTATGCCCTTCAATCATGATGTTGATGTCTTTTTTCTCGGCCAGCACATTTGCCACCTGTCTCAAGGCCGATGCCCCTTCAGTGCTTACCTGGTAGCTTCCTGATCCAAAGAGAAGCTTTTCTTCCATTGAAACGTAAACTTTTCCGTTCTTTATGTGGACTTTCAACTGACTCTGGTCAAATCCGGTAAGTGCATCTGAAATGGCTTTGCGCAAAGCGTTGCTGGCACTGTCTTTGCGGGCAAGGGCATGTTCCAGATCCATGAGCCGGCGATTTTGAGTTTCCAGTTGGGCCTGCGCGGCATCAAGTTTGCTCATAGCATTTTGAAGCTCTGTTTTTCGTGATGCAAGATCTCTTTCTGCAGCAATCAAAGAGTCCTCCCTAGCTTGAAGATCTTCCTGAAGCTGCTGGAGATATGCCAGTAATTCTTCCGAATCGGCCGTGCCGGTTTGGTCTCGCAGTTGTGCCAATAAATCATCGTATTCTGCACGCAGATGGCTTAGGTCATCCCTGCATGCCCTAACTTCCCGACCTTTATGCAATGTGTCGGCAGTGAGTTCTGAAACCTGATTTTTTAGGCGATCGGCCAGTTCTTTTAGTTCTTTATTGCGTCCTTCCAGCAGTTCTTTATCGCTGCTGAGATTTTCCATTTTGTCGGTTAGTTGTTGATTACTTTCTTCCAGCTCCCTGAATTGATTGAGCGGTACACAGGAGTACAGTAATGCGCCAAACATCAGGAGAATTGCAATGTGTTTTAAGGGTCTCATAATATATTGTTTTATTGGATGCATAATTCTTTAATAGCAAATGGGCTTTTCATTCGTATAAAATTCGTCTAAGTTATTGGTCGGATGGGACTCGCATGATTGTATTTTATTCATGCTCTGGTGTGACAATCTTTGTGATGCTTGTTTCATCCGGACAAAATTAATTAATAAAGGCCTGATAGAATTCGCTTGTAAAAACTTTTAAATATTCTTTTGAAGGAAACATAGCCATTCTCGTTTCATTTTTTTGTTCTCGTGTAAAAATAATAAAAATTTTTGCCGGTCTCAGTGTAAATTTGAGTTTGCTGTGTTTTGCCAATAAATGATTATTTCATTCGGATAAAATTTATTTCTTATGGTCGAATGGAACCTCCAAATCTTATATACATATACATTATGCAGGTTTCTTTGTAAATAAAGCGGCCGCTTGACTATACCGCTTTGCTTGGCAAAGAAAACCGAAAGAGAATTCAAATCTCCATACTCGTTTCATTAGGAAATCCCCCTGAAGATTGCCGATAGTATTGAAACATTATATGATGCTAAAAAATTTTATGCTGTCACTTCTGCAAATTTCTAATCTGTTCGTTACTTAATCGGCTGAAATGATGATGGATTCCATAATATTTTTTAAAGCTCTTTGAACTAACCTGTCTAAAATGTTAACATTCTTTTATCTTTGCATCATTATTACAAAACTGTAAAACAGAAGCAAAGGAATGGAAGAGGCTGCCAAAGAGTTCTTAAAATATATTGATTCGCCTGAAGATTTGCGTAAACTCCCTCAAAAAGATCTTATGCACGTCTGTTCCGAACTGCGCGAATATATCATTGATGCTGTTTCGTGCAATCCTGGACATTTTGGTGCCAGTCTGGGAGTGGTTGAGCTTACCGTGGCACTTCATTATGTATTTGACACTCCTTTGGATAAAATTATATGGGATGTTGGACATCAGGCCTATGGGCATAAAATCCTTACGGGTCGGAGGGATTTGTTTCACACCAATCGTAAGTACGGTGGGCTGAGCGGGTTTCCAAATATTTTTGAGAGTGAATATGATGCTTTTGGGGTAGGGCATTCATCCACCTCAATATCTGCAGCATTAGGTATGGCATTAGCTGCCAGCCGGCAGGGAGCCAAAGACCGGCAAACTGTAGCAGTGATTGGCGATGGGGCCATGACTGCCGGTCTGGCCTTTGAAGGGCTTAATAATCTGGCCACCAGTAAAGCTAATGTTTTGGTAGTACTCAATGATAATAACATGGCTATCGACCCCAATGTTGGGGGCTTTAGCGAATACCTCGTGGATATTGCCACCAGTCATACTTACAATAAAATTCGGAAAGAGGTTTTTAAAGGTCTTCAGAAATTTAATATTGGCGGGCCGAGATCACGGGATATGATTATTAAAATCAACAATAGTATAAAAACCCTGCTCACACGTCAGACCAATATTTTTGAGGGATTGAATATTCGTTACTTCGGCCCTGTGGACGGGCACGATGTGGAACGTCTGGCGAATGTGCTTAAAGATTTAAAGGATATAAAAGGGCCTAAAGTACTTCATATCATTACTAAAAAAGGCAAAGGCTTTAAACTGGCAGAGGAAAATCAAACTGCCTGGCATGCCACCGGAGGTAAATTTGATAAAACCACCGGACGGTTTCTGGAAACGGCTTCCAACATCCCAAAACCTCCAAAGTTTCAGGATGTGTTCGGTCACAGCATTATTGAGCTTGCCGAAATGAATGAAAAAATTGTGGGGATCACTCCCGCTATGCCTACCGGATGCAGCCTGAATCTTATGATGGAAAAAATGCCGGATCGTGCTTTTGATGTAGGTATTGCCGAGCAGCATGCTGTAACGTTTGCAGCTGGACTTGCTATTTCCGGAATGGTACCGTTTTGTAATGTTTATTCCACTTTCATGCAGCGGGCTTATGATCAGGTAATACATGATGTTGCTTTGCAAAACCTGAATGTGGTGCTTTGTCTTGATCGGGGCGGACTGGTGGGTGCTGACGGTCCAACCCATCACGGTGCTTTTGATTTAGCTTATCTGCGATGCGTTCCCAATATGACTGTTTCTTCACCCATGGATGAGGCTGAACTCCGCAATCTCATGTACACTGCTCAGCTTCCCGATATGGGCCCTTTCGCTATTCGTTATCCACGAGGCAACGGAACAAATATTGACTGGCAGACACCATTTCAAAGAATTAATGTGGGAACCGGACGGGAATTATCCGTAGGTACTGACATGGTATTCCTAACTCTCGGACCTATTGGTGCTAAAGTACAACGTATTGTGGAACAACTTATGGAAGAGGGAATCCGAGTTGGGCACTGCGACATGCGATTTGTTAAGCCGTTGGATAAATCTTTACTTCATAAGGTGTTTTCCAGGTATCAGAAAATCATAACTATAGAAGACGGAACTATTATTGGTGGGTTGGGAACGGCTGTTATCGAATTCATGGCTGAAAACGAGTATTCAGCAACTATTAGACGTTTGGGAATACCAGATAAGTTTATTGATCAGGGAACTCAGACCGAACTTGCGCGTGATTGTGGTTTTGATATGGAAGGAATCAGGCAGGCTGCAAGATCATTGATTGGGATTTCACATAAGACCCATTAAAAAAAACATTTTAATCTTACGGCTCCCAAGTAATCCAAGGTGTGTTCATCCTGCGCTGTTCTATTAAAGAACATATTCACAAAAATAGTCAGGTATAAATCCTGCCGGAGTGAATATTCCATTGAAGGCCCGGCATACCAGCCTCGGGTACCCGGGAAATACATGGCATTGAGCGTTCCCGTAAACAGAGGGGTAAATGGATATTGAAGTGAATTGAAAACACTGTATTTTGATACACTAAGATTTCTTACAGATGCCTGTCCGGATAGCAAATAAGTAAATTCATTTATATCATTACTTAAATTACTGCTATAAAGAAATTCACCTTGCCACAATATGCTGTTTTTAAAATTATAATTCAGGCCTGCTACGGTTATAAGAGTTTCTTTCCCGTAGTCGGAGATTAAAAGTGTGCTTTCACCATAGACTCCGATATTTGAAATGTGCCCTGACCAGCCTATTCCTGCGACCCAGTCATTATCGTCGAGTCGTCCTCCCAAAATCTGCCAGTCGTAGCCAGCAGCATTGAATCGAAAGCGTGTAGCTATTGTTTTTCTATGGTTGTGATCTATTTTAAACACCCCGTCAATATGAGAAGCCGAACCAGTAAAAAACTGAAGGCGCATTCCGTCAATACCGGGACGTTCTGGATAATCCGGATCGAAAAATGAATACGTATTAAAAATATCGTTTGGATTCCATACCATTGCCTGACCCCAGTTAATTCGTTGCCGACCTGCACGGATTTGGAATTTGCCTAGAAAAAAGTCTAACCAGAGCCTGTCTATAGTCATATTGAGAATGGTTGAATTCCCGGAAGCCAAATTATACGACAAGTCCAAAAACCCCTGATCTTTGTCAATCATAGGTTCATATCCAGGTATTTCTTTGACTGTCTGACCGTTAATAAGGCGGTTTCTGAATTGGATAACCCCAACCAACGACCGCGAAAAGTCGTAGTTAAGATTAATACGATTGTGTATAATGGTTTCCCGCAGATCATGATTCTCTATTTTATACCATGATGGCATTATTCCAAGGTATCCGTTGGCTTTCATCTGACTGCTTAAAGGACAGGAGATGCACAGAGCTAAAAACAGGAAATAGTATTTCATTCGTATAATTGTTACCTAAGTTATTGGCTGAATGGAACTCGCATGCCAGGACATTATACATATTTATTGTGGTAATCGTTGCCTGCTTATTAATAACTAATTTACTGTCTTATCGGATTGAACTTTTCCGTCTTCAAGTGTTACTATACGTCTGGCTTTTTTAACAACTCTTGCATCGTGAGTTGAAAAAATGAAAGTGGTCTTCTCTTTTCTGTTAAGTTCTTCCATGATTGTTAGAAGGTTTTCTGCCGAAGCAGTATCAAGATTTGCCGTTGGTTCATCGGCCAGAATGAACCTGGGACGCGATGCCAGGGCCCGTGCCACAGCAATTCGCTGTTGCTGACCCCCCGAAAGTTGCCTTGGTCGGATATCAGCCTTTTCCGGAATACCCACCGCTTCAAGCAACTCATCGCTTCGTTGTTTTCGCTTTGTTTTGCTAATTCCCTGAAGTTCCAGGATGAATTCAATATTCTCCCGGGCAGTAAGGACAGGTATCAGGTTGTAGGCCTGAAAAATGAAACCTATATGGTGCAGTCGGAAATTAATTTTTTCATTTCCGGAAAGCTCATTGATTACTACGTCATTTATTATTACCTGTCCTTTGCTGGGATCATCAAGCCCACCGATAATATTCAGAAGGGTTGTTTTGCCTGATCCTGAAGGTCCCACAATGGCAGTAAATTCTCCTTCACTGATGGTTAGCTGCACTCCGTTGACTGCATGTACCGGCACCTGACTGCTGTTGTAGGTTTTGTATACATTCCTAATTATGATTATTGACATGGTTTTTGATTTTGATGTTCTTGAATATTAAGTTGTCCAGCTTTTGATTTGTGGTTATGGAACTGGGTCCCTTTAAAAGAACTTTCTACTAACTACTGCCTAATTGACTAAATAACTCTTACTGCTTCTGCGGGTCTTAACTTCAGTGCCTTCCATGCTGGATAAATGGAGGCCAGAATACCTGAAAGGAGAACCAGTATAGCAATATTAAAAATCAGGGGAGCATCCCATTCCGGATAAATAATCGGATTAAATCCCATTTCATTGAGTCCTGTAGCCCAAAGTGATAAATCAATTCCAGTGTTTGAAAGGCGCCAGACAGTTAACAATCCCACGCCGATGCCTGTCAGGCCCCCTGTTGTGCATAGCATTACGGTTTCCAGAACAATCATCAGGAATATGCGCAAGCGCGACATTCCAACTGACATGAGCATGCCTATTTCGCGGGTCCGTTCCAGTACTGCCATCAGCATGGTATTAACGATACCAAAAGCCAGAGCCATCAGAATAATAATTACAAAAACATAAAGATAGGTATTGCCCACCTCGGTAAGATATCCCAATTCGGGACTTAGCTCCTTCCAGGGCAGGACTTCCGCATCTTCAAGCTTTTTATTAATTTCAGGGGCTGCCTGCATAGCATCTTCAGCATCCTGAAGCCTTGCTACCATGGCATGGCTTTTATCCGGTGGAATGAGAGTTAATTCAGCTAAATCGGATTTATGAACCAGTATATGTGTCCCGTCATAGTCAGTATTGTTCGTCCTGAATATTCCTGCCACACGAAATGCTCCTCCTGTTAGTGTTCCTTCGATATCCTGAAATCTTAGAATAATCCTGGACTGCACATTGATTTTCAACTGACGGGCCAGTTTTTCCCCTATAACTGCTTCTTTCGAGTAGGGAGAATCGAACCAACTGCCTTGTTGTATCTTTTCATGGAGATTAAGCACTTTTTTTTCCTTGTTGCTTTCTATGCCTAGAACCTTTACGCCGCGTGCTGTTTCCGCCGAGGCTGCCATGCCCTGCACAATAATTCGTTCTGAGACCGCTTTTATACCCGGATGAGAAATAACTTTGCGTGTCTCATCAGGAGAAAGAAGCAATGATAGTTCACGGGAGTTTTGAAAATTATTTCGAAATATCTGAATATGTCCTGTTTCGGTTTCCACGCCATCCCGCAGTCGCTGTTTCATCCAGCCTTTCATGAAGGTTGCTGAAAACACTCCGGCAAACATACCGGCAGTGAGTGCCGCTATTATTATCCAGCTCCTGACCGGGCTTCTCCAGATGTTTCTCCAGGCAATAGTTAGTAACATAGTTGAATTTTTATTCCGGTATCTGTATAAGATTATCCGGCGCGTAAAAAAACAGTTTTTAGTTTTTCAGTCCAACCACCGGGGAGACTTTAAAAGCTTTAATGAAAGGGTAGAGAGAAATCAGAAGTGTAAGAATGAATACTACTAGCATTTGCTGTAAAAACACTCCAATATCCCAGGCAAAATACATATAGGGTTCAAATCCAATATTTTTCATCCATTCCCCGGCCTGACCTCCGATCGGGACAGGGTGGTTGACAAACCATCCTATAACAGGGAAAGAACCTATGAACCCTGCTGATACCCCTATTATTCCTATCCATAAAATCTCAATCAACAGCATGACAGCCAGTTTGAAACGAAACATGCCCACAGCCACCATTACGCTGAATTCCTGCCGGCGTTCTGCCATCATCATTACCACAGTCCCAAGAATGCCAAATCCGATGACCATATAAAGAATAAGTTTCATAATTAAGGCTGTTGCCCGATCACTTTGAATCTGCTGAACTATGGCCGGAAACATTTCCTGCCAGGTGCGCAAAATATGATTTTCCGGCATCTGTTCTTTTATCTTGGGAATGGCTTTGTTCATTGCTTTTTGTGATTCGGCGACCAGAGCCAGGGAGGTTACGTGATCAAAAGCCTGATAGAAATACCTGGCCTCATCAATTGGTAAATAAACCAGATGCCGGTTAAGCTCCGGATTCGGATGGCTGAACAAACCTGTTACCGGATATTTTCCATAAGCACTGACACCATGCAACCCCTGACTGATCATTACCAGTGTGTCGCCTACTGAAATGCCTAGATTCCCTGCCAGATCTTTCCCGGCCAGTACCTGGTTCAATGAATCGAACCAGGTTCCCTTAACAATTTTACCGGACAGGTCTGTCATTTGATCTTCCAGTTCCGGGTTCACACCCAGAATCATAACCCCCTCGGTTTGATTTCCCGATGAAGCCAGAGAAAAACTCTCCAGACGTGGCACTACCATTTCAATCCCTTTTGTTTGGCCTAATTTTTCAACCAGTGAGTCAGATACGACAAAGGAGTTGTTGATGGATTGATTATCGGGATAATTTTCGTGCTGAATCTGGGCATGTCCTGCATAAAACCGTGCAACGTTCTCAATCATTTTTTGATAGGAGCCTTCCTGCATCGATCCCATGAGAGACGATAAGATGACACCGAAAAAAACTGACGAAACAGTTATCAGGGTTCGTTTCTTATTTCTCCACAGATTCCGCCATGCTATTTTTGCAATACTTTTAAATCCGCCTGATGGTGTTTGGGTGGTCATAGTGCTTTTTTTATTGAATCATATAACAATAGATCGTTAGACTTTTAGATATAAGCTAAGTCATATAACATTGATAATCTGCACTTTAAGACAAAAACTCGCTTGCTTGCAAACGATTGAGCTTCAGGATTTTATAAAAGTTTAACGAAGTATTGGTATAAGACAATAAGAGTTTTTTTCTTGATTCATTTCTGTCTTGTTGATTCATGAAAATGGTAATAGATAATTTATGAAACGAAGTCAATCATTCAGCCCTTGTTATCTTATTTTTTAGTATCACTTCAAACGACAAATATTAATAAATTAAAATTCAATTATATAAGAGATGTGAAAGAAAAGCCCGTTTATCGCATTCGTTTCATATTCTGGATAGAAAAAAAACTATCTTCAATAGCTACTCCAAAATTGATTTTTTCAATTTTCATGATGGTTTTTTGTCCTTCTTCACTTGCCGGAATAACTGTGTATCGGGTAGGTATGGTGCGGTCGCCTACATCTTCAATTTCATCCAGAATTTCTTCGTTTTCAAGTCCTCCGGCTTCATCATAATATTCGTTTCTGAGATTCAGAAAATCAGAACTGGAAATCCAGGCTATTACTTTTCCCCATACTACCGGAGCCTCTTCGTGTGGAATCATTTCGATAACGTAGCACTCCCTTTCATGCAGTGTTTCCCTGCGAAGAATCTTGTGGCTATAGTCTTCCACAATGGATGCAGCGTTGGCCATATCATCATTAGTAAGGTCGGATCCCATCCACGACTGCATCATCATACTTGGGGGAATCTTGATCATGCGGTCAATGTCTGGCACATAATTCCACATTTCACGTACCCTCTTTAAAAATCGCTGGCCTTTTTCGCGCTGTGGATAGGTAATATAAATCAATGAAAAATCATCGCCTTTAGCCCAAGCCTTGAAACGCAGCGTCCGTGTCCAAGAGGGACGAATGATCTTCATTTCCATTTCGCTATAACTGCTTTTTCCTCTTAGCAGATTGTCAGCTTTTTCAACAATTTCTTTGGCTGTAAGATCTTGTGCACCGGCCGGAGATATGCACAGAATGCAAATTGTGAGAATTAAAAACATTTTTTGCCAGACATTTTTCTTCTGTGTTTTCATGCTATTCCCGTTTTAAATTTCGACTTCGACTCCGGCCCTGTGGTTTTTTTACAGTAGGTCAGGATTAGAATTTTCTTCAATCATCTCGTGACAGCCCCGAAAATCAAGGACAAGAGATAATTTTACTTTTTTATTTTTTGCTGATAATAACTGATGATTTTCTCTTCCGTTTTCTCAATGGGAAAATTTTCCGGATCCATGGCATAATGTATTCCTATCCCATCAAGCATAGCCAGAAAAAAGCGCACTTCTGCATAAGCATCACTAATTCCTTCTTTTTGAAAAAAAACAGTCAGATTGTCAAGGTAGGGAGCCATTTTTATCCATATTTCGGTTTTTAATAACTCAAAAACAGATGGTTGTGCGACCAGAGAAAAATAGAGGCTGACAAATTGTGAGTTGTTGACAATCCATATCTTACTTTCCCTGATGACTCCAAAAAAATCGTCCCGCGTCACGATACCATCTTTGTTTGGATCTATCAAACCTGCCAGATCCGCAAGCGTTTCGAAAATCAGCGAACGTAAAAGATGCTCTTTGCTTTTGAAATAATTAAATAATGTTCCTTTAGCAATACCTGAAGCTTTTGCTATTTCTGCAGTAGTTGCATTGTGATATCCTTTTTTGGCAAACAATTCAAGTGCTTTTCCCAGAATGAGTGCTCGTTTGGCTTCTTTTGTATTGCGTTTTTTCATTCGTATAAAATTTATCTCTTAAGGTCTGATGGAACTCGCAATTCTTTTATACATACACTTTTGTGCCGATTTCGTTGTAAACAAAGCGGCCTCTCGGTTATGTCGCTTTGCCTTGCCAAGAAAGCCGAAAGAGAAATCAAAGCTCTATGCTCATTTCATAGGATAAAAACTTGACTGACTGGTCAGTCAAATATAAAAACTATATTTCCTTTTGTCAAGAGAATGTTTTTTTCAGAAATGCCCGATACAAAGGTTTTCTGCATCGGGCATTTCGATTAAAAAGAAATAGAATAGGACTTACTTATTCGGTGTTCATTTTATTTCAAATTTACTGTCATCTATTCCTTCATTAACCGCTATTTCAGTTACTTCAATATCGAACGACTGTGGGCCCAGTACCTGTTTCATAGCCATTGGGAACTGAATGCCGTCAATTTGGGTATAATTATCATAGGTTGTGGAGGCCACACCCTGAGGTGTTTCTGATACTTCCTTGTATTTGAGTCCGTCGTTAACACCATAAAAAACCGTGGTAGAGATTCCGGATGGCTTGGTAACAATCATTTTATAGGTCTCCGTTTCATTAACGGTTTCCACTCCGTCAAGTTTGAGTTCTACGCTGTCTTTTAAATAGGTTAGTTCGGGATATATCCTGGCACTTTCTTTCAGAGCTGCAAGCGCGTCATCCTCCAGGTTTTGTTCACCCATGGGGGTTTTCATTTTTGCACGCTCGCCGTTGAGTACCTGCATCGATACTACGTTTCCATTCATGGACGTTGCCTGGTAAAATTTATCAGGTCTCTTTTGAAGCATCTCAATTTTCAATGACATTCCCTGTACCGACATGGCCATCTTCATCTGCAGATCTTTTACAGCACTGAGTTTGTCTTCACCACCAATGGCTTGGATGTATTTTTTAAGAACGCCTTCAGCCGAAATCTTTTCATCCACGGCTTTCTTCTCGACTATATTCCCGTAATAATCGTACTGAGTTACCGTTTTTGAAGGGCTGAATGCTTTCATTTTGTCTTTAATAGCCGAAACATTACCTACGGCCAGAATTACTGCTTCGTCAGGTTTCAGATAAGTCCTTGCTGCTTCACGAACATCCTCTTTTGTTACTTCTGTGATTTTTTTCAGGTAATTTTCATAATAATCATCAGGTAAATCGTAGCGTTCGATATTCAACGCTAAACGGGCAACTGTTTGCGGATCTTCCAGGGCTCGGCCAAAATTCCCGATGATAACGTTTTTAATCAGTTGTAGTTCTTCATCTGAAACCAGTTCGGTACGCATTCGTTCCATTTCGTTCAGAATTTCCGTGAGAGCACTGTCGGTTACGGAAGTTCGAACCTGTGCAAAAGCTGAAAAAGATCCCACCCTCTCATCTGGATCAAGCATGGATTCGGCTCCGTAAGTGTAAGCTTTATCTTCACGCAGATTCTGAAACAAGCGGTTATTGAATGAATCTCCGCCAAGGATGCCATTCATGACGCGGGTCTTTGGGAGATCCGGATGTCCGGGGGTAAGATTGACCTCATGAGCAACCAGGATGGTGGACTGATTGGCTCCGTCTTTATTGGAAACAGCCACTTCCGGATCGCTGAATCTATCGGGATAGGGGAAGGAGTTTTCAGGGATAGGAGCTTTTTTCCATTTGCCAAAATACTTTTTAGCTTGTTCTTTTGCCTGCCTGGTATTTATGTCTCCCACTATAACCAGATACGCAGCATTAGGGCGGAAATATGAGTTGTAATAGTTGCGCAAATTTTCAGTGCTGATATTTTCAAGGCTTTCTTCAGATACAATTTCACCGTAAGGATCGTTTTTACCAAACACAAGTGTTTCTGCTATATTCTGAGCAATCACAGATGGTTCTTCTTTATTAGCCTGAATGGCTGTTTTTCCTCGGATTATCTGTTTGTCCAGTTCCTCCTGAGGGAAAGTTGGATTTAGCAGTACGTCAGACATGATTTCCAGCAATGGTTCGCTGTGTTTTGACAGAGATCGTGCATAGATGCCCTTGCTGTAGGTTGACAATGTTGCACCCAGGAAATCGACAGCCTCATCAATTTCTGCTTTAGAACGACTTGTGGTACCGCCAGCCAGCATTTCTCCTGCAATATCTATGTATCCTGCAAGTTCTCCTTCGGCGGGCAGAGTTATATCCAGCGTCATTGAGTATGACACTACCGGCACTTTGTTGTTTTCCACTACAATTACGGTAAGTCCGTTGGGCAAAGTGAATTTTTCATAGTCGCCGATTTGTACTTCAGGGGCAGGGCCTGGTTTAGGAGGTGTTGTCCTATCGAGTTGAGCACTCACAGCAGTTACCAGTGCCAGTAAAATGGTTATTGAGAATATTCGCTTCATTGTAATTTGATTTTTTGAGTTTTTCAACAATGTATTTGTCCCGGAAACATGCTCCGAAACCAAAGATTTTGTTAATAAGGTTATTGTTGATTCTTGGGCAGATAATACAGAACTACGCGGTTGTCTTTAGTGAAATATTTTTTTGCTACCCGCTGAATGTCTTCCCTGGTTACTGCCAGATAATTATTGATTACAGTATTAATTAATCCGGCATCGCCAAAAAAAGTATGATATGTAGCCAGATTGTTAGCTCTGCCGGCAATGCGCACGTTGTTGTTTACAAAGTCATTTTCTATCTGGTTTTTTAGCTTTTTAAATTCTTTTTCATCGATAAGGTTCTTTTTTACCTCTTCGATTTCTTCTTGCATGGCTGCTTCCAAATCTTTGAGGTCATTCCCGGTATTTGGCAAAGCAAGTATAATATTAACACTTGGATCGCGAAGGGGAAGTGGGATTGCATCAACCTGCATAGCAATCTGTTTTTCCTCGACAAGAGCTTTTTTCAGCCTGGAGCTTTGTCCTTTCGAGAGCAATGTACTGAGCATTTCCAATGCATAGGAATCCGGAGTGTTAAGAGCGGGTGTACGATAGGCATGAATCAATAAAGGAACCTGAATGTTGTCGAAAACAGTGTCTCGTACTTCTGCTTCCAGAGGAGGTTCCACTATGTCTGGCCTGTAAATATCTTTTTTCCCTGAAGGGATGTCTCCAAAGTATTTTTCTACTTTTTGTTTGGTATCTTTTACATCAATATCTCCGGCAAGGACCAGTACGGCATTGTTGGGCACATAAAAGTCCTCGTAAAACGACTGAAATTCCTCATCCTTAGCGGCTCTTATGTGATCGGGATCTCCGATGGTTGTCCATTGGTACGGGTGCTTTCTAAACGCCCGTTTCATTGTTTCGGCGAGTAACGATCCGTAAGGAGTATTGTCGTACCGTTGTTTTTTTTCTTCAATTACAACTCCCTTCTGAGTCTTAATTCCAATACTGTCCACCTTGGCATGGAGCATTCTTTCCGACTCGAGCCAAAGTCCCGTTTCAAGCTGGTGAGAAGGCATAATTTCATAATAATAGGTGCGATCAGCCGTTGTGTTGGCGTTGAGTGTTCCCCCCGATTTTTCCACATATTTGGAATATTCTCCACGTGGGATGTTCTCTGTTCCTTCAAACATCAGATGTTCGAAGAAGTGTGCAAAACCGGTGCGGTCGGGTTGTTCGTTTTTTGATCCCACATGATACATTACTGACACCGACACAATAGGTATGGAATTGTCCTGATGCAGAATTACATGTAATCCGTTGTCAAGAGTATACTCTGTAAATTCAATTTTTCCCTGCCCTGCAAGCGCCAGATTGCCTGTGAGTATCAGGGCGAAAAGGATTAGATAGTTTTTCTTCATTTTAATCATACTTTCTTCATTTTAATGGTTCAGGATTGTAAGTGTTTATATTTATAAGTACTGAATTATTCCTTTTAATATATGAATTTTTAATGATTTTGGATGAAACGAGCATAAAGCTTTTGATTTCTCCTCAACTTTCTTTGCGAGACAAAGGGGCATAGTCGGACGGCCGCTTTGTTTTTAAGGTCGTCTGCCACCAATGGGTACCTATAAAAAAATCGCGAGCTTCATCAGACTAAATATATATAATACTAATTGAAAACATGATAAATTCGTACTTCCAAACAAATTATAGTTTCAATTTGTAGGCCAAAAAGGTTAAAAAACTGTTTTTTAGTTGATCGGAAGGAGGATTTCCATGTAAAACTACTTTTTTATTTGTACGGGGGCGTACAATATGGTGTACGCGAACGTACAGTTGATATCTATTTAAAAAGACGACTTAATTTTCTACCTTTGCACCAGAGGATCAAAAATATCGCACGATTTTTGAAATTATTTGTGCGAACATTTAATGACGTACAGAGAACTGGTTTGTCATTGGGAAAAAATTGGAGCAGATGAAGTTTTTATCAGATATAATAGCCATCGGATTAATTGTGATGGTATTTACTTCCGGGTGTCAGGATGAGGAAGCCTGTCTTTCCAATCAGCATGCAGTCCAGGCAGGATTGTATTCAGCCTGGTCAGAAGAAGATAAAGACAGTACCCTGCAAAATGTCTCTCTCGTTGGTGTTGGTCGGATAGACAGTATATATCGTAATCAAAATCTGTCAGAATTTTTTATGCCACTGGATTTTGAAAGTGATACCTCTACTTTTGTAGTAGCTGTTTCAGCAACTTTGAAAGACACACTTTCTATTGTTTACCGAAAAGAACTGGATTTTATTTCCCGCGATTGCGGATATATCTTTACCTTCGATATCGACACTATTTTGTATTCCAATGCATTTATCGACTCGGTCGCTATTGCTTATCCAACTGTAAAATATGGGGAATCAACCAAAAATATTAAGCTTTATATTTATTAGTCTTTTTCTTGTTCCCTGTCTTGTAAAAGGGCAGGATTCCAAAAAAGATTCTGAAAGTAAAAGAGATAAACAGGTTCAGGGTATTACTGTGGGGATTAATTTTGAGGGACCTATAGGGCGTTTTTTCGATACTGACAGATCTGCTTTTTCGGCGGTAACACATATCAATGTTTCTCCGGGCTTGTTTTTTAGGGGAGAGGCCGGATTTGAGAATCTGGTATTTTCGGCGGAGAATGAAGAGGATCGAAATTATAGCTATGAAAGTAACGGGTCATTTTTAAAAGCAGGAATGCTATATGATTTCTTTTCCGTGGATGAAAAAGGGAATAACGATAATATTTTTGTAGGATTAAATTACGGTTTTGCTCTTCAGGAGCACAGAGCCGGCAATTACATCATTCCAAATGGTTACTGGGCAGATTATCATGGTTCTGAGTCTGCTTATTTTCTAAATACTCATTGGCTTGAAGTTTTTGCAGGTCCGCGTACCGAATTGCTGAAAAATCTCTATATGGGTTGGACTGTCAATCTGCGGGTGAAAGTCCTTCAAAACAATCCCGAAGTGCTTCAGCCCTATTCCATACCAGGTTTTGGTAGCGGCGACAATACTGTGAATGTTGGATTTTCGTATGTAATTGAGTATATGATTCCCTGGAAATAATAAGATTTTATGAGAAAAATAGCTGTCTTTTGTGCTTCAAGCCCCAAAGTTCCTAAAATCTATTTTAACGCAGCCCGGGCCGTCTCTGCTGCATTGGTAAAATCCGGATATGGAATTATTTATGGAGGAGGTGCCATTGGGCTGATGGGGGCTGTAGCCGATGAAGCTCTGAAAAACAAGGGAGTTGTTACAGGTATTATTCCCCGTTTTATGGTTGATGTGGAATGGGAGCATAAAGATGTGGAAGAAATGATTCATGTGGAGACCATGCACAAGCGTAAAGAATTGATGGTTCAGGGAAGTGCAGGTATCCTGGCCTTACCTGGCGGAACCGGAACACTGGAAGAACTCTTCGAAGTAATGTCGCTTAAAAAACTCGGCCATTACCCTCATCCCATCGTAGTTTTGAACACCAATGGTTATTATGACGGACTGCTGCAGATGACTCGTAAAATGGTGGAGGAAAATTTTATGCGTCCCGTTCATACTGAGATGTGGAGCATTGTTGATCATCCGGAAGAGGTGATTCCGGCTATTGAAAATGCCAGACCGTGGGATAAGGATGCTATTAAGTTTGCGGCAGTGTAGATTATTGCTCACAATCGGAGACTATTTTAGTTTTTGGCAGTTCGTTCAGTGAAATTATAAAAAAAGCCAGCCTTATCAGTAATAATTTATCTATGTTATTGGTCTGATGGAACTCGAATGGTTGGTTGTTTTCATTCTCGGTTGAGGAAAACATTGCCATGCTTGTATTGCTTTTTTATATAATGATAATTGAGTCTGTTTTTATTCTTTTACTATTCTTAATATTCCGGGCTCTAAAATTATTCCGAATGGTTTTGCTTTAATAACGGTCTTTTCTGTCATAGGCTTTCCTTTTTTTATGGAAAACATCCTTCTTAATTACAGAAATATTACGCAAAATGTTATATTTTTGTAAATTAACCTTCTCGCAGATGAGCACTAAAGAAATTCCGGAAAACGAGTTTGGATCACAGATTATCGATTCTGCTGCAACTATCCTGCAGCCGGTAATTGATGTACCCGATAAAATTGAACTGAAGGTTGAAAGACCCAAGATTCAAATACTCCGTGAGGAAGATTCTTTAGGCCGGGAACCTGCCAGCCAGGTTGAACAATCTACTCTAAAAGAAACTGTTGAGTCTAATGAGCAGATGCAGCAGAATTTGGAGATTGTTTTTGATGATCCTGATACACTTGATTATATGTTGATAGACCAGTGGAAAGAGTCTGGTTTTTCATCTTCCTTATGGACATCAGAAGAAAACGATTCTGTGTCTTTAATACCTCTGAATTATTTTTCTGACCGTGAAGGATTTAGTTCTGACCAGGAAAATGAGAGGGATTATCCGGACAACCAGAGAGGCAGTCTTTCCAATGAAAAGAAGGATTCCCTAGAGCTTGCAGAAAAGGCTTTGGAAACTTTTGAAACAGTTGAGATTCCGGATCCGGGAACAAGTACGGGTTCCTCTTCACACAAGTCTTTGCTGGGGCAGGATTGGTTTCTGATGGTAATATTGGGATTGGTAACCCTTGCTGGTTTTCTGCGCTTTAAGTGGCATAAATATCTTTCAGACGTATTTAGTGCTGTTCTTTTTTCCAATGTTGCAGGTAAATTACAAAACCAAACGAATGGAAGTACAAAAATGGCATCTTTCTGGTTGGTATTTTTGTTCTATTCCAGTTTTTCCTTGTTGCTTTTCGAATCAATGAGACTTTCAGATCGTACATTTTTCCATCTTGAGGGATGGAAATTGTTATTGGCTCTAATGGGTTTTCTTATTGTTATTTTTACTTTGAAGTTCATTGTTTATCAATTTGTTGGTTGGGTTTTCCGGGTTCAGGCGGCAACGAAAGAGTATCTTTTTCAGTCATCAATTATGAGCAAGGCTTATGGTCTTATTCTGCTGCCATTGGTTGTAGTCTTCCCTTTTTTGGAATCCGAAGTGCGTCATTGGGTACCACAAATAGGGTTTTCTGTGTTTATTATACTGTATGTAATGCAGATAGGCAGGGGGATTGGGACTAATTTCCGGAATTCACTTTCAGGTTATTACATTATTTTGTACCTTTGTGCCCTGGAAATTTTACCCTTGTCAATACTGTATAAAGTGCTTTTTAATTGACAAAAACTATAATGGTTTCTGGGTTTGTTGAATTAAAACTTATGCAAATTGAAGATCAAAAAAATCCTGGTTTCGCAGCCTAAGCCGTCAACACCAAAATCCCCTTACTTTGACCTGTCGGAAAAGAACAATGTGAAGATTGATTTCAGGCCGTTCATACAAGTTCAAGGGATTTCTTCCAAGGAATTCAGACAACAGAAGATCAATATTCTAGATCATTCAGCGGTTATTTTTACTAGTCGTACTGCCATTGATCACTTTTTCCGCATTTGCGAAGAAACACGTGTCACGGTTCCTGATGATATGAAGTATTTCTGTATTTCAGAAGCAACTGCTTTCTATCTTCAGAAGTACATTGTTTACAGAAAGCGTAAAATTTTCCATTCCACCGGAAAATTCCCTGATTTAGTGGAGGTTATTAAGAAACATAAGCAGGAGAAGTTTTTGGTGCCTCTTTCTGACATTCATAAAGCTGAGATCCCTAACCTTTTAACAAAGGCAAAAATAAAATTTACCAAAGCGATTCTTTATCGGACGGTGAGTAGCGATCTTAGTGATCTTAAGGACATAAATTACGATGTATTGGTATTTTTCAGTCCTTCCGGAATTAAATCATTAATGCAGAATTTCCCTGATTTTGAGCAGAAAGATACGTTGATTGCTTCATTTGGGCCGGCCACAGCAAAGGCTGTCAAGGAAGCCGGGTTGAGACTGGATATTCAGGCACCAATGCCGCAGGCTCCGTCTATGACTGCTGCATTGGAAATGTTTATCAAGAAGCACAATAAAAAATAAAAAATATTCGTCTTTTGAAGAACACTCCTTGCCTGGTATTGGGAAGGAGTGTTTTTTATTGATAACCAGATTGTGTTTTTTAACCTGCAGATGCAAAATGAAACAATCAGCGTTTACTTTTGGAAAACCAGAAAAGCTCTGCAGCCGTAAGATTATAGGCCGGCTTTTTGATCAGGGAAAAGCTTTTATGGCTTTTCCCCTCAGAGTTCAGTTTATGCCTGTGGAATTATCGGAGGAAGTTCCTGTGCAGGTCATGTTTTCTGTTTCGAAAAGACGTTTCAAAAGAGCTGTAAAGCGTAATTTGCTTAAACGCAGAATGCGGGAAGCCTATCGGTTAAACAAACAGCCATTGATGGACGTTTTTCATGAAAAAAAACTTCAGCTGGCTGTAGCTTTTCTATTTGTTTCGGGAGAGGAAATGGATTATCAGACGATCGAAAAGGCAATGAAAAAGGCTATTGGTCGTTTGATTTCAGATTTTAATGAAAGATGAAGATAATTTATCATGTATACGAAGGCTTTAAAAAAGCATTGGTTTTTATTCTGCTCATACCGGTGCGATTTTATCAGTGGGTAATATCACCGATGACCGGGCCTTCCTGTCGTTATACTCCCACATGTTCTGCTTATTCGGTGCAGGCCTTAAAAAAACACGGACCGTTTAAGGGCTTGTGGCTTGCCACCAAAAGAATTTTATCCTGTAATCCATGGGGAGGGAGTGGCTACGATCCGGTTCCTTAACTATCTAAATATTTCCATGTTTCCGATTTGTTTAGTGGGTCTGCAACCACTACTTTGCCAGCACTGTTACTTAGCCCTCTGATATGGCTTAGAGGTCGAACCATCCATGCTTCTGAGTGGCGATCGGGTACAGGAAACGGAGGGGTAAACCCAAAAGATTCTGCTTCGGGAACAAATCCCAGATTTTTATAATATTCTGGATTGCCATAAACAAAAACCATTTCTACTCCTGAATCTTTAAGCTTTTTCAATCCTTCCTCCATTAGCAACTTGTCAATATTTTTACTCTGATATTCTGGCATTATGGCTATGGGAGATAAAAAATAAACATGTTCTGATTTTTGATAGCCTTCAACGGTAGCTTTGGAAAACAGAATGTGTCCGACAGGCTTGTTTCCGTCAAAAGCCAGAAGCGATACGACGGGCTGAGCCGAATCATCCTTCATTAACTGTTCTGTTATAATAGCTTGCTTTTCGGAATCAAATGCCACTTTTGCGATAAAGAGGATATGCTTTAAATCAGCATCCTTGGGCTTGCGTATTATAATGTTTTCTTTATTCATAATCTGATGTTTTTATTTAATTCTATGCGAGTGTCTTGCACAATATAAAATACTGTACAAAACAATCACTGAAACTGCATGGCAACTAAATTACTATTCTGTAATAACAATCATTCATATGATATCGTTCAAAAATTATATCTTTACCCTTAAACCTGAATGCTTGTGAAAATATTACACATCAACAAAAGTGATCGGATAGGAGGTGCGGCTGTTGCAGCGGTAAGATTGGTGGATGCCTTGAGAAAAAACGGGACTCAAGCCCGCATGTTGGTGCTCAATGCCGCAAAAGAACGACAAGAGATTGAACCTGTTGTTAATACCCGGTTTAAAAGAGTTTCTCAGTATTTAAGATTTTTTGGAGAGGTCTTTTCTTTTATCCCTTTCGAAAAAAATCGTCAAAAACGGTTTTCCTTTTCACAGGGTTATTTTGGATTTGATATCAGTCGGCATCCGTTGGTCAGGGACGCTGATGTGTTGCATCTTCATTGGATCAATCAGGGATTTTTATCTCTTACAGACCTAAGAAAGCTTATTCAGACAGGGAAGCCTATAGTTTGGACCCTTCATGATACCTGGCCCTTTACCGGCGGTTGTCATTATCCTGGGGCTTGTGAGGGCTTTACTTCAACCTGCGGACAGTGTCCTCTTCTTAAATTTCCCGGTCCGGATGATATCTCGGCACGACAGTATTCCAGGAAAAAACGGATTTATGATGATGCATCTCTTACTTTTGTAGGCTGCAGCAGGTGGATGCAGGAAATGGCTGCAAAAAGTTCGCTGGTAAGAAAAGATCCAAATAAATCCGTTAAACAGGTTTTCAATCCTATCGATATCACTCTGTTTAAACCCGCTGACCGACAGGTTTTACGGGAAGAAATGGGATTGCCTGTAGATAAACAATTACTGCTTTTCGGGGCTGCAAATGTTACCGATCCAAGGAAAGGAACCGCCTTGTTGCTAAAGGCGCTCAAAGGGTTGTTTGCGCGGGAGCCATCACTTGTCAACGATCTGGAATTGGTTGCCTTTGGAAAGAATATACATTTACTGGCAGAGAAAATGCCATTTTCAATACATTCTTTTAATGTAGTAAATGGGGAAAAAGCCATGGCAAGGCTCTATCAGGCCTGTAATATGTTTGTTTTACCTTCTATGGAGGATAACCTTCCCAACACAGTAGTTGAGTCCATGGCGTGCGGAACACCCGTGGTGGCATTTGACATTGGCGGGGTTCCTGAAATGATTTCCCATCAGCAAACAGGCTTTTTGGCATCGGCCGGAAAAGTGAAAGAATTAAGCAGGGGTATTGGTTTTGCGATGAAACATTCTGCTAAGCTTGGAGATAATGCGAGAAAATTTGCAGAGAAACAGTTTGCTCCTGATACTATTGCCAGGCAATATGAAGAGATTTACAGATCGGTTTTAAATGAAAATAGCAGATGCAATTACCGAAAATAAGCATAATTACTGTCGTTTTTAACGGGGCAGATACTATTTTGCCTACCATAAGAAGTGTTTCAGCACTCACATATCCAAATCTTGAGTTCATTATAATTGACGGGGCCAGCAACGATGGAACCCTGGCCATCATTAAAGAGAATGAACCTACCATTACACAGTGGATTAGTGAACCGGACAATGGATTGTACGATGCAATGAATAAAGGAATGGATTTAGCTACCGGTGATTATTTTTGGTTTATTAATTCCGGAGATGAACCTGCTTCAGAGGATGTTTTGGAGGGTCTATTTGACCGTAATCCTGCTGATGTTTACTACGGGGAGACTTTGTTGATAAATCCGGACGGCAGTGAGATCGGGCTACGTCGTCTTTCACCACCTGAAAAACTGAACTGGCGCCATTTCAGACAGGGAATGCTGGTAAGCCATCAGGCATTTATTGCATCGCGTAAAGTGGCAAAAAAGTATGATTTACGCTATAAATTTTCAGCTGATTTTGACTGGTGTATTTATGCATTAAAACACGCATCAGCAGGGATCAGAAATACCGGGAAAGTTTTGTGTCGTTTCCGTGAGGGCGGTTTAACTAAACAAAATATCCTTCCCGGGCTGAAAGAGCGATTCAGAATAATGGTTAAATATTACGGGTTAATTCCAAGTGTTTTTTCTCATTTTGTAATAGCCCCAAAATTTTTTTGGTACTGGGCCCGGAACAAGCGTTTTTAATTATGATCGGTTTTGATCATTTCTCTGAATTAAGGAAAAAGCCTGGAAAAATATTGAAATTATGATGCCATGTCATTCTCAAGGTTTAAAGCCGGATAGGTTTTATTCAAGCCGTTCCTTTTCCGAGGGCCTGAAAATATAAACCACACCATATTCCGAAGCTTTGGAGCGTTTATCTTCAGGTTCAAGGTCCTTAAAACTGGTTTCTACTTCGTTCCAGATATTGACGATCAGCAGATCAGCGGTTTCCCTTTCTTTCACCACTTTATCGTGCATTTTCTGTGAGGTTTTGAGCAAATCCTTATGAAAGTCGTAGTTTTCCTGAAATTTTTCAAAGCGCATTCTGACCATGGCAATGGTGGGATTGAACACTCGTGAGCCACCAAGTCCCATTCTTTTTTCCTCACCTTGTATCACTTTCTTTCCCCAGTGGATGAGTTGCTGTTCGGTGTTAATTTCCGGAATTGCTTTGCTTTCCTGATCCAGTCCGTAGGCGGTTCTGACTTCCGGTTTTAATTCTCCGCGGGCAATGGCCATGTTTACTACCTGAAGAAAATGTGAAACATACATTCTGGCCATTTTGAATTGTTCTGAAAGAGATTTTCCAAATTTGGACTGGCGGTCACGACTAAATAGATATTGTTGAATGGCTTGTTCGTATTGTGGCATGAAAGCTTTGATGTCGAAGAGAAGCTTTTGCGAAAAGGCAAGCTCCTTAGGTGAAAGCTGGGCTCCTTTGTTTTGGGCCGTTTTGAGTGCTCTTAGCCGGGACTGGTCAGTATTGGGAAGACGTCGGTATGGCATGGTCTGTTGTTTTGCTGGGCTTTGAAGTTAGAAAAAAGATCTGCCATATACAAGATTGAGAGCTAATTGGGAGTTTATTTAATAAAAAAACCCGTACTGGAGGTTGAAAATGACCATCAGTACGGGTTTTTATTATGTTATATTCCGGGAATTAGTCCTGAAATTTGGCTGTTAGAAATTCCCGGTTCATACGAGCAATGTTTGCCAAGGAAATTCCTTTTGGACATTCCACTTCACAGGCACCGGTATTGGTACAGTTACCAAAGCCCAGTTCATCCATTTTAGCTACCATATTTTTGGCACGATTGGCAGCTTCCACTTTACCCTGAGGTAACAGAGCCATCTGGCTTATCTTGGCTGATACGAATAACATGGCAGAGCCGTTTTTACAAGCAGCCACACAGGCTCCGCAACCAATACAGGAAGCGGCATCCATTGCTTCGTCAGCATCAGGTTTTGGAATCGGAATTGCATTGGCATCGGGTATCCCGCCTGTATTGACTGATACATATCCACCTGCAGCAATAATCTTGTCAAACGCACTACGATCAACGATCAGGTCTTTAATAACGGGAAATCCTGCAGAACGCCAGGGCTCAATGGTGATCGTCTGACCATCTTTGAATTTGCGCATGTGCAGCTGACAGGTTGTAATATCGTCATCAGGTCCGTGCGGGCGTCCATTGATGTAGAGTGAGCACATACCACAGATACCTTCACGACAGTCGTGATCAAAAGCCACCGGCTCTTCTCCCTTGTTGATTAATTGTTCGTTGAGGATGTCAAGCATCTCAAGAAAAGAGCTGTCGGTAGATATATTCTCGAGTTTATAGGTCTCGAACCGGCCTTTGGCTTTAGGTCCGGCCTGACGCCAAACTTTGATTTTTAGTTTTATTGTGTTTTCCATGATTACAACATCGTTTAAAGTTAACATCCCGTTTACTTGTAGTTACGCTGAACCAGTTTCACTACTTCAAACTTCAGCTCTTCCTTGTGAAGTTGGGGATCCTGATCTTCACCTTTGTATTCCCAGCAACCTGCGTATGCAAAACTGTCATCCTGGCGAAGTGCTTCTCCTTCTTCGGTCTGATATTCCTCGCGGAAATGACCGCCACAGGATTCTTCCCGGTGCAGGGCATCGCGTGCCATCAGTTCGCCTATTTCGATGAAATCGGCAAGACGGGCTGCTTTTTCCAGCTCTCCATTCATATCTTCTTCTGTTCCGGGGATACGAACATTGTTCCAGAATTCCTTTTTAATGGCCTGAATTTTTTCGATTGCCTGTTGCAGACCTTCTTTGTTGCGTGCCATTCCCACAAAATCCCACATTACAAGGCCTAACTCTTTATGGATACTGTCTACTGAGCGATTACCCTTAATACTCATTAGTTTTTGGAAGTATCCTTTCGCTGCTTTTTCTGCTTCATCGAACTCCTTTTCTTCAGTTGTCATGCGTGGAGTGGCAATATCATCAGCCAGGTAATTCTGAATGGTATTAGGCAAAACAAAATACCCGTCTGCCAGCCCCTGCATCAGTGCAGATGCTCCCAACCGGTTGGCTCCGTGGTCTGAGAAGTTAGCCTCTCCGGCAGCGAATAAGCCCGGAACGGAAGTTTGCAATTCATAATCTACCCAGATACCTCCCATGGTGTAGTGAATGGCAGGATAAATCATCATGGGTGTTTCGTATGGATTATCATCCACGATTTTTTCGTACATCTGGAAAAGGTTTCCGTAACGAGCCTCGATGGCATCGCGACCCAGTCGTTCAATGGACGATTTGAAATCCAGATATACTGCCAGCCCTGTATTTCCTACTCCAAAACCGGCGTCGCAACGTTCTTTGGCTGCTCGTGAGGCTACGTCACGGGGAACGAGGTTTCCAAACGCAGGATAACGACGCTCCAGATAGTAATCGCGGTCTTCTTCAGCTATTTCGGTTGGTTTCAGTTTGCCGGCACGTATGGCTTCAGCATCTTCTTTTTTTCTGGGAACCCAGATGCGGCCGTCGTTACGAAGCGACTCAGACATTAGAGTTAGCTTACTCTGAAATTCGCCGTGAACGGGGATGCAGGTGGGGTGAATCTGTGCAAAACAAGGGTTAGCAAACATAGCTCCTTTCTTATAGGCTTTCCAGATTGCCGATCCGTTGGACCCCATGGCATTGGTCGAAAGGAAAAAGGTATTTCCGTATCCTCCGGTAGCCAGAACTACTGCGTGTCCGAAGTGGCGTTCCAGTTTTCCGGTAACCAGATTACGGGAAATGATACCTCGTGCTTTTCCGTCAACCATAACGATTTCTGCCATTTCGTTGCGGGTATGCAGTTTTACACTTCCGGCATTTACCTGACGCATAAGAGCCTGGTATGCACCAAGCAACAACTGCTGACCTGTTTGTCCTTTGGCGTAGAAAGTACGGCTTACCTGAGCGCCTCCAAATGAGCGGTTGTCGAGCAGTCCTCCATATTCGCGGGCAAAAGGTACACCCTGAGCCACACACTGGTCTATAATGCTGTTACTTACCTCAGCCAGACGGTGGACATTGGCCTCACGGGCCCGGTAGTCACCACCTTTTACTGTGTCGTAGAACAGTCGGTAAACTGAGTCGCCGTCGTTGGGATAGTTTTTCGCTGCGTTGATCCCTCCCTGGGCTGCAATGGAGTGTGCACGACGAGGGGAATCCTGAATAGTAAAGACTTTAACGTTGAAGCCCATTTCGCCAAACGAGGCAGCAGCAGAGGCCCCTGCCAGTCCGGTACCAACAACAATAATATCTAGTTTTCTTTTGTTTGCAGGGTTAACCAGTTTCTGGTTAGCTTTATAGTTTTCCCATTTTTGAGCTATTGGCCCTTCGGGAATCTTTGCATCTATTTTTACCATAATCTCTCCGGTTTTAAAAATTAGCCTTGGAAGAACAAATACTGAAGTACTGGAATGATTGAGAAACCAAATCCGATAATGAAGGCAAAAAGGTGTCCCACAAATGTCAGTCGTTTTCTCCAGATTTCATTGCTGAAACCAATGGATTGAAAAGCCGACCAGAAACCATGTGACAAGTGAATAGCCAGGCCTACTGCTCCAATGACATACACAATTACAATCCACAGGTAACTGAAGGTATAATTTACGAGAGCATAGGAGTTTTCAACTTCGGTGGCAACTCCGGCAATGTCCACAGTGGTGTGAGCCAACAGAGGATCACCGGTTAATCTCATTTTTACCCAGAACTGTGCAACGTGTAATACCAGAAATGCGCCCACTGTAATACCTAAAACCAGCATGTTTTGCGATGCCCAGGTAACACCGGTAGTTTTGTTTCCCGATGCATAACGTGCAGAACCGAGTGCCTTCCGGTTTTCGATGGTTAGTTTAATGCCATACAGGATGTGAACAAGAAACCCAATGGCCAGCAATGGTTCAATAATCCTGATTGCCGGTGTTGTAGCCATGAAATGTGCTGCAGCATTGAAAAATTCTCCCCCGTCGGGGATTAAAAGAAACGAGTTCACGGTAAGATGAATTACCAGGAACATAATTAGAAAAAGCCCTGAAATGCTCATCAGCAACTTCTTCCCAATAGAAGAACCAAGTGTACTGCTCATAAATCCATTATTTTTTAGTTGTATCTAGATTTTAATTGTACCCGTTTGGGATTTATAGCTGCAAAGGTAGATGCTACGTTTTTTATTCGCTAAGAAAATTAAAGAAATTGTTCTTTATTTATAACTAGTCTAATTTGCAGTTGCTTTAATTACCCGTTTTAAAGGATATTTTCACATCTTTATGAGTGATTTTAACATCGTGCGGGTTTCTGAAGGAAAGTGTTAGCAAATATAAATATTTTTGCCATGAGCTTTTGTTTTTTTAATCTGTTTTTCAACATATGATAATGTTCGATATGCATTTGCAAAAAATTGAAGGGAATGGAAAAGAATCTGTGCTTTTTTTGCATGGTTTTTTGGAATCAGGATCTGTGTGGTCTTCCTGGTTGAATCAGGAATCATGGGATGAGGATTTATTTATTCCTGATTTGCCGGGACATGGCAACAGCCCGGAGTGGGAAGAAGATAAGGGATTTGCTGATTGGGGGCAATTCCTGATAAATAAGATTGATGAACTTAAGGATCCCGGGAAGAAGATACACATAATAGGACATTCCATGGGCGGATATATGGCTATGGAAATGGCTCTTTTATTTCCTTCCCGGATTGGAAAACTTGTTTTGTTGCATTCCACTCCTTTTCCTGATACTCCGGTTCAAATTCAGCGTCGGAAAAAACAGATTGAATTAATCGAGAAAGGTCGAAAATCTTTATTAATTAAAAATGTGGGATTAGCAATGTTGGCTCCAGCTAACCGTGACCGGCTTCTGATATCTGGGAGGAAGCTCAACCGTGAGGCAGCCAACTGTTCGGCATCAGGAATGGTGAAAGCCCTTAATGCTATAATGAACCGGAGCGGTTACCGGAACGTTGTGAAAGCTAAGATGCGCGATATTCTGCTGGTTACAGGAGATCAGGATCCTTTTATGCCTCCGGATTATTACAAAACTGTAATATCTCATTTTCCGGAAATATCACATCATTGTTTCCCGGATTGTGGGCATGCCTCATTTATTGAAAAGCCTGAGGCTTCGCTTCGGATTGTTAAAGCATTTATTAATTCTCCGATTTACAAACATCATTAAAACGGCTGTTTGTTGCGAATGTTTACTTGAAGTTTTTCGCTGCGTCTGCTCTCTTTTTTCGCAACTATTTTATTTTCATCGATTTTTTGCAAGCTTGCTGAAACTAGTTCTATTTCGTAATGTTGCAAAGTTTTATATTTTTGTTGGAGAATAAACAAAATGAATTATAATTTTTATCAACCAATAGATTTACTACCATGGAAGATGAAGTTCAATTAATACTGGAGAGTGCTGAAGAAAATATGCAAAAGGCTATCAGCCACCTTGACCGGGAACTGGGGAAAGTCCGTGCCGGTAAAGCCAATCCCAAAATGCTGGATGGAATAATGGTGGAATATTACGGATCAATGACTCCTTTACAACAGGTGGCCAGTGTCAACACCCCTGATCCGCGCACCATTGCGATTCAGCCCTGGGAAAGAGGAATGATTGGGCCCATTGAGAAAGCCATTATGAATGCTAATTTGGGCATGAATCCGGATAACAATGGTGAGCTGGTGCGTATCAATGTCCCGCCTCTTACAGAGGAGCGACGTCAAGGGCTTGTAAAACAAGTCAAAAAGGAGGGAGAAGAGGCTCGGATAAGTATTCGTAATGCCCGCCGTGATGCCATCAACGAACTAAAAAAGCTTAAAAAAGAAGGGTTGGCCGAGGATCAGGAGAAAGACGCCGAAGATGAAGTGCAGAAGATTACAGATAAGTTCACGAAGATGGTCGAAGAAATGCTTGATGCAAAAGAACATGATATTATGACTGTGTGATTTCTCGTTTTATTTGTTTGTAATCTTGTAATTAGCTGAAAAAAACTAATTAAAAATTTGAGAACGAATGGAAACGCTTTGCTCTTGCATAAAATTTGTCTAATTTGATGGAACAGGCATGATTAAGTTTTACATGGACTTTTGTGAAAATCTTTATCATGCCCTTATTTTATTTAACTATATTAACAGATATTTCATGAAACGAAGTTCGAGAAAGTTCAATAGTTCAGGTTAAATTGCTAATTTATTTTCCGACCCTGTTTTTTCTGTATAATATTTTCAGCCTTTTTTATGAACGTCTCTTTCTCTTTATTCATCAATTCCTTTTCTGCCATATTTTTCTGAGCCCGTTCTTTTAGTGTATAAATTATTGCGGTAATTGAACCTGCCAGTTGGGTAGTTTTCGAAATCGCGGTCTTTGGGCCCGAACCTTCGGTCCAGTCATACAACAAAGCTTTAACAAATAATTCTTTATAGTCGGTAAGGATTCTGTGATGTGACTCAAGATTTCGGTTAAATATAAAAGTTGATGTAAGAATGGAAAATGCCCTGGACAAAGCATCCGCTTTTGCAACCTGAGACAAAGCACTATCTATACCAGGAGATTTAATTTCCATAAGATTGGATTTACCTGAATGGTATAGTTCCCAGGATCCCCAGTTTTCTTCTTTTCTTAGATTTTTGATGATTTTCAGGAGCAAATCCTGAATGGTTTTCCCCAACTGCATTATAAATCCCAATTGCCAGGACCGTGCCTCTATTTCTGAAGATTTGAGGATATACTGCAGCATTACAGAAACCTCCTGAATGGGATACTTGTGTTTGGTATTTTGGTTGATGCGTTGTATCAGCCGCTCAAGATCATTGATCGTCCGTTTGGATTCGGTGTGCTGACCAATCGATTCAATAATTGAAGAAATCTCTTTTTCAGACTTTTCCAGGAGATTCACGCGAAGATAATCTTTGAGATATTTGCGGCGGGCGGAATCGTTTTCATTTTCCTGCTTCCCAAAAACGGCAAAGAAGAGGGATTTAAGCCCCGGATATAGAGCAGTTTTATTAATATCGAAATCGGAGAATGACTGTTTCGACAGGGCGGTGGTGATTTTTTTTCCGGATCTCTTATCCGATTTTTGTTCTTTAATGAGGCTTTCCAGATAATTACTGAGTAATCCTTGCCGTATGACTTCTATTCTTGCCTTAGTTATTTGGCCGGCGATTCCCTTAAACATGGTAACATTATTTTTTATGTTATTATTTGGAGTTTGTTCATCAATAGTTAATTGCGATGGTAATATTACTTGTTCAATATAAGTAATTATTTCTACTTTAACATATTTTTGTATTGTTTTAAAACAGGAAGACTTTTATGATGGTTACGGATTCCCATGATTTCCCGGCTAGCATAATAATTTTATATTCTGTATCTGCCTTTAAATCTTACGAAGGTAAATGAACTTCCTGTTTAGATTTTGGTGCTGTACACAAGAAAAAGAAAAAAATATTACTCTTTTTTTGCAAGTTTTATGAATTTAATGCCAAGAAGAATCAGAACCAGAGTGGAAGAAATAATCCAAATAAAAGATATCTCAGCTGCATCGGGCTCCAGCGGATTAATCTCCGGATGGGTATGACGGTAGTAATAAAAGATGATGAGGGAAAGGGAATTGTTGGCAAAATGTCCTGCTATCGGGTACCACAGGTTATTGCCCCAAAGGAAGAGGTAACCAAGCGCAAGCCCCAGAAAGAAACGGGGCAGGAAAGTGAAGAATTGCAGGTGAATGGCGCTAAACAGCAAGGCCGTAATTAGTACTGCTGCATGTTTGTTGCCAAACCATTCGTTGAAAACACGCTGTAGGACTCCCCGAAACAACATCTCTTCTCCCAAAGCAGGTAAGATGGCGATCATCAATATATTGAGAAGCAGGAGAAATGATTGGTCGGTGTCCAAAAAACGGTAAATAATTTCTCCGGCACTGTTTTCCGATCTGGTCATCCACTCTTCAAGCCCGCCCAGGAAGTCGGGAAGCTGCATTGAACTGTTAAGGATACCCAGATAGCTGACCAGTGGCTGGGCCGATACAATGATTAAAAGACTCATTACCACCAGGCCCCAATGAGGAGATGTCAGTTTGAGGCCTTTGGTCATGTGTCCGTAAAAGAGGAGACCTGCCAGTAATGAGGGGATAACGAATACCGAAAAACTCTGTACTATCTGATAGTATCGCAAAAAGTCGATAGACATGGGTAATGTCTGGTCGCTCAAAAGAGAAAATTCTTCGGTAAACGGAATGGCTGCCAGTAGCGCCAGCAACGAAAAAACCATGAAGCTGACAAACACCAGTATAATAAATGTCAATAGTTTCCCAAATCCACCTAAATTACTCCACATTCCCTGCATAACCCGGTCTTTTATTCTGCTATGATAAGAATATAATTTTTCTTCCCTTTTTGAATTAAGAGGTATTTATCGTTAAGCAGGTCGTCTGTTCTAACCACCAAATCATCGGCTGTTACTTTCTCCTTGTTAAGGCCCAGCCCGCCTCCTTTGATGGTGCGACGCGCTTCTCCCTTTGATGGAAGTGCTTTTGTTTTTTCTGCTACCAGATCCATAATTCCTATACCTCCTGCAAGTTCTTCTTTGCTGATATTGAAAGTGGGAACTCCTTCAAATACGGCCAGCAGTGTTTTTTCATCTAACTTACGCAGCGTATTGGTAACGGCTTTACCAAAGAGAATTTGAGATGCTTCGATGGCGGTTTCCAGAGACTCTTTTCCATGCACCAGTTCCGTTACAATTTCGGCCAGTCGTTTCTGAAGTTTACGCATGTGAGGAGCTTCCTGATGCTCAGTAACTAAAGCTTCAATCTCGTCACGCGAAAGCAGGGTGAAAATTTTGATGTATTTTTCTGCATCGGTATCTGAAGTGTTCAGCCAGAACTGGTAAAAGGCGTAAGGACTTGTGCGTTCCGGATCGAGCCATACATTCCCTGTTTCTGTTTTTCCGAATTTTCCACCATCGGCCTTGGTAATTAAGGGGCAGGTAAGAGCGAATGCTTCACCTCCTGTTTTTCTCCGGATCAGTTCAGTTCCGGTGGTAATGTTTCCCCATTGATCGGATCCTCCCATCTGAAGCTTGCATCCTTTGTCGTTGTAAAGATGCAGGAAGTCATATCCCTGCACCAGCTGATAGGTGAATTCTGTAAATGAAAGTCCCTCTCGTGATTCACTGCCCAGGCGTTTCTTTACCGAATCTTTTGACATCATATAATTGACGGTAATGTGCTTGCCTACATCACGAATGAAGTCCAGGAAAGAAAATTCTTTCATCCAGTCGTAATTATTGACCAGTTCCGCGGCATTGGGCTTGTCGGAGTAAAAGTCAAGAAATTTAGCCAGTTGTGCTTTCAGGCAGTTTTCGTTATGGCGCAGGGTTTCTTCGTTCAGAAGATTGCGTTCCTGTGATTTCCCGGAAGGGTCGCCAATCATCCCTGTGGCTCCGCCGACAAGAGCAACGGGCTTGTGCCCCGCTATCTGGAAATGTCGCAGCATCATAACACTTACCAGGTGTCCGATATGCAAAGAATCGGCGGTGGGATCAATGCCTACATAGGCTGTGGTCATTTCCTTTTCAAGTTGTTCTGCTGTTCCCGGCATGATGTCATGGATCATGCCCCGCCACTTAAGTTCTTCTACGAAATTCATATGTATATAAAATTTACTTAACCTCTAACCTCTGAAAATCTAACGATCTATTTTGCATTTAAGAACCGGCAAAAATACAAATAAAAAACAAACCAGCTTTAAACGGTTACCGGGCTTTGCTTATCGTTTTTTTCGGGTCGGAAAAATTCCTCAAGATCTTTTTCAAAAAGGTCGAATATCAATGGTGCTGCACTTTTTACCGGAGGATAGAGTTTTGATCGTTGTTGTTCCTTTGGTGTTACCACGGAGGATTCCAGCCCAAAGGCCTGCAGTCCCAGAAGCAGGATGCTGACAATGAATCCTGCTTTAATGAAACCAAAAACCAGCCCCAGGATTCTGTTGAAAACTCCCAGAGCAATGGCATTTATGAGGGTGTGGAGGAGCTGTGCTACCAGATGCACTGCCAAAACCACAACCACAAAAGTGATGAGGAAAGCAATAATGGGCATATGTTCGGAGTTAAAAAATCCGGAAAGAAAATGTGCCATCGCATTTGAAAACTGGACGGCCAGAATAATGCCAAGGATGAGGGCTGTAAGTCCAGCAAGTTCCTTTATCAGGCCGTTTTTAAGGCCTTTAAGGGCCGCCAGTATCAACAGGATGCCCACAATGATGTCAAAATAGCTCATAGTTTCTGATTTGTGTCAATGGAAGAGGTTGATTGGTTGCAGCAAAATTATTTATATTTACAACCTAAACAAAAAAAGAAAATTTTTATGCCAATCATTCCCAGCATTGTTGGACTGCTTAATGCCAAGCGGTTATCACAAATTGATCTTTTTCGGAGAGCTCCGATGGAGGTGCAGGAAAATGTTTTTTTCTCTCTTATTGAACAAGCTCGTGAAACTGAATGGGGACGTGAACACGGCTATTCAGAAATACGAAGTATTCATCAGTTTCAGGATCGGGTACCTGTTCAGGGGTATGAAGGATTTGAACCCTATATTGAACGTTTGAAAAAAGGAGAAAAAAACCTTCTTTGGCCGGGTGTTACCAAATGGTTTGCCAAGTCATCAGGCACCACGTCTTCCAAGAGTAAGTTTATTCCGGTTACTAAAATGGCACTTGAGTCTTGTCATTTTCGCGGAGGTCGTGATGCACTAGTATTTTATAACGATAATTATCCCGACAACGAGATTTTTACCGGAAAAACTCTTACTCTGGGAGGCAGTCACCAGATCAATAACTTTAGCAATGATTCCTACTACGGAGATCTTTCTGCCATTCTGATAGAGAATCTGCCCTTCTGGACGCAGTTTCTTAAAACTCCCGGCCCTGATGTGGCCCTGATGGAAGAATGGGAAGAAAAACTGGAGAAAATGACCGAGATAACTACCAGGGAGAATGTTACTTCACTTGCAGGAGTTCCCTCGTGGTTTCTGGTTTTGATAAAGCATATTCTTAAAAAAACAGGTAAAAAGAACCTGCTTGAAGTTTGGCCCAATCTGGAATTGTTTATTCATGGCGGCATAAGTTTTACTCCCTATCGTCAGCAATACAAGGAGTTGATTCCAACGGACAGGATGAGGTATCTGGAAACCTATAATGCATCGGAAGGCTTTTTTGGCATTCAGGATGATCCGGCATCAGGTTCTATGTTGCTGATGCTTGATTATGGGGTGTTTTTCGAATTTATCTCTATGAGTGAAGTGGGAAAAGCACATCCGAAGGCACTTACACTGAGTGAGGTGGAGTTAAATAAGGATTATGCAATAATTATTTCAACGAATGGCGGATTATGGCGCTACATGATTGGAGATACTGTAAGGTTTACTCATCGTTATCCATTCAAATTTATCATTACAGGTCGCACCAAACATTTTATCAACGCTTTTGGTGAAGAAGTAATAATTGACAATGCCACCAAAGCCCTTGATGCAGCCTGCAATGCCACCGGTGCTGTAATCAAAGAATATTCGGCAGGACCGCTTTATATGAGTGCCGGAAGTAAAGGATCACATCAGTGGATAATTGAATTTGAGAAAAAACCCGAATCAGTCGAGCAGTTTCGTGACCTTCTGGATAGAGCACTGCAGGATGTGAACAGCGATTATGAAGCCAAACGGTACAAAGATATTACCCTGGATCCGCCGGATTTGGTAGTTGCCCGCGATGGGCTGTTTTTCGACTGGATGAAGTCCCGAAACAAGTTAGGAGGTCAGAACAAAGTGCCCCGTTTGTCCAATAACCGTGATTACCTGGATGATTTATTAAAGTTGAATAAATAGAAAGAATCTAATGCATATTGCTATAGCCGGTAACATTGGTTCCGGGAAAACAACACTTACCGGTTTGCTTGGTCGTCATTACGGATGGGATATTCATTACGAAGATGTGGAAGATAACCCTTATCTGGCTGATTTTTACAATGATATGCGGCGTTGGTCATTCAGCCTTCAGGTTTATTTTCTGAAAAGCCGGTTTACGCAGATCGTCAGAATTAAGGAAGGCCATGCAAGCGTGATTCAGGATCGTACCATTTATGAAGATTCAGTGATTTTTGCAGCCAACCTTTTTGATATGGGGTTGATGAGTCCCCGGGATTATGAAAATTATACAGGCTTGTTTAATCTTATGAGCAAACTTATTGCACCTCCGGATTTGCTGATCTATCTCAGAGCCTCGGTACCTACCCTTGTTCGTCAGATTGAAAGGCGGGGCAGGGAATATGAATCGGGTATCCGGTTGGATTATCTCCGTCGTCTTAACGAACGCTACGAAGGCTGGATCAGAAATTACAAAGAAAGCAACTTACTTATTGTAGATGTGGATAAAAACGATTTTATCAAGGATAAGAGTAATCTGAGCAGTGTTATTGATAAAGTAGATAGTAAAATTCACGGATTGTTCTGATTATTCACTGCTTTTCGATTTCTTCCCCCTGGTAGTACACTTTCTCAGGTTTCCAATCTTCTCCCAAAATCACCATATTGGCCAGCATTCCTTTGCGCAAAAGGCCTATCCGGTTTGTTGCATTAAGAATAGAGGCGGGAGAAAAAGTTGCCATTCGTAATGCATCGGCTTCCGGGATACCGGCCTGAGTTATACAGTACCGGACAGCTTGAGCGATGGAGATGGATGAGCCGGCAAGTTTACCTTCCTGATTGTAACAAATACCCGCTTTCATGCGAAATGTGGTGGGTCCGAAATAAACTTCTCCATCTTTTTGTCCCAGAAAAGTAGCATCAGAAACCAGAAATAGACGTTCGCCCATTACTTTTTGTGCCAACCTTATTGCTGCCGGATGAACATGATGACCGTCTGCTATTATGCCGGCACGTGCTCCTTTGTGTTCAAAAATGGCCGTTATTATCCCTGGCTCCCTTCCACTAATTGGTGTCATTGTGTTAAACAGGTGTGTGGCCATGTGCCCTCCATGATCAAAGAATGACATTGCACTTTCGTAAGAGGCATTGGAGTGTCCTGCTGATAAGATCCATCCTGTTTCCAATAAAATATCCAGATTCCCCGAAGTGAAAAGCTCCGGTGATACTGTCATCGCTTTTACTGCATTCCGCCCCTCTTCGGTAATTTGTTTTAATAGCGCCGGAGTCGGAGACTGTAACCATGGCTCGTGGTGAGCTCCTTTTTTTGAGGGATTCAGAAATGGTCCTTCCAGATGGGCTCCGGCCAGCAATGATTGTTCTCGTCTCATTATTGTCCGTATGATTTCCAAAGCATCCTGGCGTGTGTTAGAGGCTGAACTCGTAATGGTAAGCAGCAGAGACGTGGTTCCTTCCATTAAATGAGCATTCAGGATTTGGCGGAATGATTTTTCTGAGGGATCCAGTGATGCATATTTCCCACCTCCGCCGTTTACCTGTAAATCAATAAAACCCGGAGCTGTTACTTTTCCTTCCAGATCAATGGAAGGTAGATGTTTTGGTGGATGAGTGGTGATAGCCACAATGTTTGGCGGTCTTACAACAATTGAAAAACCGGGGGCCAGAAAGGATCTGCCATCAAAAATTCGACCATTTTTTAAGATAAAGGAAGGTAGCATGGCTGTAGGAGTTTAGTTCTCTTCATGTTAGGGAAAGGTAACTATTTTTTTCGTTTTTTGCCAAACAATAGATTGTTAGATATGAAGATCACTGTTGTCCGGAGAAATAAAATTTTTGAAAGGAAATCTTCATAAAGCCGGTAAATAAATTCCAAACTTTTTGATAAGTGCATTTCTTCGAAACTCAAAAATGGTATTGAGTTCTCCGGATAAGAAATCGATTGGCCAGATTGCCTATAATACATGCAACGATTTTTTCCATGCGGAGAAAGAACACTACATCGTTATATTTTATTTTGTTGCCCTTTTTTTTGGAAAAAAAGAACTCCTGCAAAGACTATCAGCAGCCCTCCTACATCCGAAAGCAATAGCTTATCGCCGAAGGCAATCCAGGCCATTAGCATGGTCACAGGGGGACTGAAATAGAAGAACGTGGAAAACTGATTGGCTTCCATACGTTCCAGTAGTTTCCACATGCTCGCATAAGCTCCCAGCGATACAGCCAGAATAAGCCATGTCATTGTAAGTATAAACGGAGGTTCCCACTGGGTTTTCAGACTTTCAAAGAAGAAAGCAGGAATCATGAATATAATGAAAGTGGTCAGACTTTGATAAAATAAGTTTAAATCCAGCGGCAGGATGCGCCAGTGTTGGTATAATTCCATCTTACGCTCCAGAAGGTTTGCATAGGTCATACTTACCACCGAAATAAAAGGAATCAGGTATGCTGCTGCAGCCCCGGTGTCTGAGAAATCCATACGGACCAAAACTGTTAATGCAACACCAGCAAATGCTATGATCAAACCTATCCATTGGCCTGTTGAGGTACGTTCGCCTGTGGTGGAACCTGAAAATGCACTTGTAGCCAGTGGTTGTAGCGCTGTCACAAGTGCTACTATACCTGCCGGAACGCCCAGGTTCAGAGAAAACAGCACTCCACTCAGCCACACACCATGAGCCAGAAGGCCGACCAACATATTGGGAAGGGCAATTGACCATCCCGGAAACCGGAAACGTTTTACGATCAGCAAGTATATAAATAATATAGCTGTAAGAGCGCCGTAACGCCAGAAAAGGAGCGTGAAAGGCCCCGTATAAGGCAAGCCATATTCCGCTCCAATGAATCCGGAATTCCAGAGAATAATGAATGCGAGAGGAAGTGAAAGGTTGCTTCTGGTCATAGGCAATAATACTGATCAATTAGACAGGACTTCCTGAAAAAACAAAATGCACTGAATATTAGATGATTAAAATCAAAAATAGTTCCATTGAGATGAAAAGTTTTTTCAACATAATATATAAATTATCATGCACTTGAAACATAAAAATTTGCTGGTCAAGATCGAATTATTCCAATTCATCTTCATTTTGCAGGCTCGTAAATTATGTCCCTTTGGTTTTTATAGCAGGCCTTAATATAATCAACAGTCCGTTAATCTTTTGTAAATATCCTGTCAAAAATTACTTATAAATTGCTATGTGTTTTCATCAACATACGGATTATCAGTATTTATCTTAAATCTCATATCTAAAAATCTAACGATCTATTGATATATCAATAGAACCATAAAATTGCCAAAATTTGTGGAAGCAACAAAGCCCGGACCCGACAATAATGTTTTTGGATGCCGGATTAGATTTTTTGTGTCCATAAAAAAAGCCTCCCGTAGTATTTCTTCTCCGGGAGGCTTTCAGATTGGCTGTTTCTGCAACAGATGTGTATAGTTGTGTGTAAAAGGAGTGTGTGATGTTACAGAAGAAACGCCTCACCTTAAGGATTTTCACTTTTAATGATATCGTTTTTTCGAGTTGAACCAGGTGCCCTTGTGCCAGATGATTTCCAGAGGTCCGCGTTTGTGATGACGGGCCCACCAATTACAGAATAACCAGGTAAAAAATGCTAACACCAGTCCGATGAAAAAAGCCAGAGTGGTGTTGGCATGCTGGTATAACCCAAACCCAAATCCATAATAAATTGTAGCCCCTGCAATGGATTGAAAGATGTAATTCGACAGACTCATTTTTCCTATTGGGCTGAAGACATTGAGAACTTTGTTTATATATCTTGAATGATAAAGCAATATAAAACCTGAAAGTAAGACCACCATAAAACAGATGTTCGTCCAGGAAGTCTGAATGACACTTAATGAACGCAGAATGGCTTCACTTTCAATTAAATTTCCGATGCTGCTATTTATGGCAAATAAGGGGATATAAGCCAGGGTTGAGATTATGAAAATTTTCGTCCATAATTGCTTGTTTTTTGGATTCCAGGCAAACAGTTCCCTGCGGCCGGCCAGCATGCCCAACATGAAAAGTGACAGAATATGGAAGTACCTTCCGTTTTCCCAGTTCCACAGTATTACGGCTGTTTTACCATTGGTGAGGTTTCCTTTAAATGTTTCCAGAAGCGACCCATCGGCCAGATATTCACCAATTTGTCCGAAATAGGTCCAGCTTCGGGGATCAGAAACCGGTATGTCAGGATTTTGAATAGCAATGAAGAGCCTGACCATTTCATAAGGCTGCAAGAAAAAGATCAGTGCAATATAAAATACCGCTTTATCACTGAGCTTAGCCACCGGTATCAAAAGGATTCCCAGAATTGCGTAAATTGATAAAATGTCTCCTTCGAAAAATGCTGAATTGATGATGCCAAATATTAACAACAGAAATAAACGCCAGGCAAACCGTGGTCGGAAATCTTCTCCTCGTTTTTCCTGATTATGCATTTGTATGTAAAAGGTAAGACCAAAAAGAAGTGCAAACATAGCATACGATTTCCCTGCAAAAAGAAAAAACATGGTATCCCAAATGGCATGATCGATGGCAACCATCCACTCAGGTGTGTTGTCGGGGACATAATAAAAGTCAAAGTGCTCAATATTATGCAGCAACATGATGGAAATAATGGCAAAGCCCCGTAAGGCATCTACTACATAAAACCTTTTTATTTCCGCAGTCATGAATGATTCTGTAAAAGTGTTTTTAATACTGAAATCAAAAGTAGGAAAATAGCAGGCGGACTATAAATGACAGGGGCCAAAAGTAGTGGGAAGTGAAGACAAAATAACTAATAATGAAAGGTTTAATTGGATTCTTGTGACCTAAAAAGTAGTTTAAATGGAGAGTTGAATCAGGCAGAATTATCCTTCACTGCTGTTATTTTTGTCATCCTTTCTGATTGTACCTATTTTCATTACTCTCTCTTCAAATTCTTCACGCGGAACAGCTGAGCGGTTGCGGGCTCTGGTGCGGTAGTTGTAAATAGTGCTAAGCGAATAGCGTAGAAACGAAGCAATTTTCACACTATCGGTAATTCCCAGTCGGATAAGAGCAAAAATGCGTAATTCAGTATTGAGTTTTTCTCCTGCTTTGGGCTCCGACTTTTCCTTTTCTGAAAGCAGAGAATTGAAATCTTCTATAAATGTGGGATAGAGATTGAGAAAAATGGTGTCAAAGTTACGGTACAATTCCTCCACTTCTGTTTCAATAATTGATGTTGATCTCAGCATTTTAAAGAGTTCGCCGTGTTCCCCGTTAGCGGCTTTCTTATTGAGAGATTTACGGTAATCTTCCAGTTTGTTGATGTAACTGGAACAAAGGTTGAAAAAGTGGGCGATATACTCCTCTTTGATTTGATTAGCATCCAGCAATAGAGTGTTACGTTCGTTAAGCTGATTATTCTTTTGGCTGATGTTGTCGTTAAGACGAATCAGTTCTGTATTCATTTCGTCCAGTTTTTTGCGAATACTGGAAACTTTGTCTTTCTGTTTATATACGTATATGACCGCTGCAATCAGAAAAAGAGAAAGCAGACTGATAAGAAACAGATAAAGCAAAAGCTGGCTTCTTTGTGTTTCAATTTTCTCTTTGTAGTTGGCATTGATAAAAGTGAAAAACTGAATCAGGTAATTGGTTCTGAATTGTACATTGCAGTATAGTGCATCGTTGAGTGCAACCTGAGCATAGCGGAATGCTCTCTCGATATTTCCTCTGCCATATTCCAACCCGGCCAGGTGATGAATAGCAGAATTGTCTTTGGTGGCTTGACGGATGTCGTTTATGGCAGAAAGGGCGTAGAACTTCAGGCTTTGTTCTATGTTTTTGTCCGTTTCTTCGGCCAGTCCCATCAGAAAGGAAATAAGGGCGTAATGTCTGTCGTCCGGATGGGTTGACTTTAGTATTTCTGTCAGCAATATCTTCGCCTTCCCCGTTTGGCCGTTTTCAATAAGTGCTTCTGTCTGATGAATAAGGTAAGATATGGAGGAAGGGGGTAAAACCTGCATCAGGGAATCCCGATAAGCGGTGGTTTTTTCCAAATAATCGGAGGTGCGTACGTTCGCTGCATAATAATTAAAAAACAGACGGTAAGCATTGAAATATTCGGACAAAAGATTTTTTGGAACTTCAGATTTAGTAATATTTGTCAGGATAGTTTCTGCTTCCCGAAACATGCCGGCAGCTGAATAAAGAACAGCTAGCTGGAATTTTGTATGGAAAACGCTTTGGGCTGTTTTTACATTCTGTGCTATTGATAACGCTTTTTCAGCATAAACGACTGCAGAGTCAATCTGGTATTTTTGATAAGCCTCATAAAGCCGGGTGCTAAGATCGAATGTTTCCTGAGGTGAAGAACTTTTCTGAAGCCATTGTTTCAGCAGTTGAATTTCCTTTTCTTTCTGTGTTTCAAAATCGTTTTTTCTTTCAATGGTGCGATCCAGGCTGTCGAGGATAGCTTCCACAGTGCCGCGGGCATGACTGCCAGGAATGGCTGCAAAAAGAATGAAAATGAGCAGAATGAATTTTTGCATTTGTTTTTCTTGCTTGAAATAAAGATTGACTATTGCCTGGTAAAATTAATTAAAAAAGCAAAATGACCATGAAGCACATACATTGTCTTAATTATCAGTGACTGAGTCTTGAATTATTGCGTTTAGATGATTAAGAGTGAGAACAATAATTCTTGAAATAAGTTTAGTAGTATACTGTCTTAAATATAACTTATGCCTCTTTTGAATAGTGAAAAGAATTGTGATTATTCGTACTTCAAAATGATTATCAAAAAATATACTAACTTTATGAGTCATAAATTTTAACTCTGATAATAACTCCATCCTTATGAGAATCTTTACTTATCTGGCAGCTGTTCTTGTTGCCCTACTTCTTTTTGCCGGTTGTCAATCCGATAAAGAAACTCCTGCGCATTCACCGTTTCATCCGCAAATCAGTGCTTTTACTTCCGGGCAGGTATCGGTGCAGTCATCTGTAATGATTGAGTTTTCATCACCGGTTCCCGAAGCAGAAGCCGGGAAAGCCCCGGAAGATGATATTATATCTTTTTCTCCCGGTATAAAAGGGGAAGCGATGTGGGCAGGTAACCGTACTTTGGTCTTTAAGCCTGATGAGATATTACCCTCGGGGAAAGAATTTAAAGTAGAGATTGATTTACCACGATTACTTCCCGAAGAAGAAAAGTCTTTCTTTTTTACCTTTCGCACGATTCCTCAGAACGCATGGTTACGTACGGAAAGCATTCGTCCCGAATCGGAAACTGATTATGAACGCTATCAGGTAACTGCAATGGTGACTCTTGCCGATGTGGCCGATGATAAAGTGGTTGAGCAAAACATGACAGTCACTTATGAAGGAAAGAAACTTCAGCCAGAATGGACGCATATTGATGGGCGCAATCATGAAATTAAGGTCTCTGATTTGCCAAGGGGTACTACAGCCAGTGAGCTGGTCGTTGAATTAGCGAAAGGTCCGTTGTCTCCGGATAAAGAACAGGAGTTGGAAGTTGTTGTTCCAGCCAGAGATGACTTTAAGATTATTTCTGCAATCATGGAAACGGCTCCCCGTAAAGTTATTACCGTTACTTTCAGTGATCCTCTTAGTCCTAATCAGGATATCTCCGGATTGTTTCGCCTTTCAGGAGATGATATTGACTGGAACCTGGACAATAATCAGGTTGAGCTTTATCCCGGGGAATCGCTTAGCGGAACCCGGAAATTGGAGATACTTCCCGATATAAAAAATGCGGCAGGTAAGAAACTTAATGCTAAGGGAAATTTCACTTTTACGTTTTCCAATGAAAAGCCTGCTGTGGAATTGATTGGGGAAGGTACAATAATGCCTTATTCAGATGGATTGTATTTGCCTTTCAGGGCCGTCAGCCTGGAATCGGTTCAGGTGCGTATCATAAAAATCTATGAGCACAACATAGGACATTTTCTTCAGATTAATGAGATGAGCGGAGAGTCTCAGTTGAAGCGGGCCGGACGGTTAGTTCATAAACAACGGATTGCCATCAATAACGATCCTACTCTGGATTTCAATAAGTGGAATACTTTTTCCCTTGATCTGTCCAAATTTGTACAACCCGATCCCGGTGCTATTTACCGGGTAGAGCTGGGTTTTGATAAAGAGGATGCCATTTATCCCTGCCAGGAAACCGAGGAAGACACCGGAACAGAAACTGATACGGATGTTGATCCGGAGGATGATTTTTGGGACGAGCCAAATGATTATTATTCGACTTATCCCTATCATTATTCTCCAAATTACAAATGGTCTGAACGAAATAATCCCTGTTCCGATTCTTATTACTCCCGCAGCAGGTGGGTGGCCACTAATGTTCTGGCTTCCAATCTTGGACTGATTGCTAAGCGGGGAAGTAACGGCGAAATGCTGATTACTGTTACGGATTTGCGTACAGCCGAGCCTTTGAAAGGGGTAGAGGTTGAGATTTTTAACCTGCAAATGGTAAAGACAGCTGATGGTATCACTGATAAAGATGGATTTGCTGCGCTTAATTCCGAAGATACTCCATTTCTTTTGATGGCTAAACATGATAAGCAACGGGGCTACCTGAAACTTGCCGATGGGCAGGCATTGTCACTCGATCGCTTCGATGTATCAGGAGAAACCATAAAAGAAGGACTTCAGGGATTTATTTTCGGGGAACGTGGAGTGTGGCGACCGGGAGATTCCATTTTTGTATCTTTTATGCCGGTGGAAAGTGAGCCCGGAACTCTTCCGGACAATCATCCTGTTACTTTCGAGCTGACCGATCCCAGAGGACGGTTAATTGACCGGCAGACCAGTTCACACCCTCAAAACAGACTATATACCTTTCGTACCCGCACAGGGGAAGATGCCCCAACAGGGATGTGGATGGCCCGCATCTCAATGGGAGGGGTTGTTTTTGAAAAGGCTCTTCGTATTGAAACGATTCGCCCCAACCGGTTAAAAATCAATCTGGATGTAGATGAGGATGTGCTTCAGTCGGGAGTTTCGAGTGACTTTTCAATTCATTCAGAGTGGCTGCATGGCTCTCCGGCTTCGGATCTGAAAGCCGATGTGCGTATGACAGTGATGAATACCAGGACAACATTTTCCGATTATTCCGGATATGCTTTTGATGACATTACCCGTGAGCTGGATGCTTCTGAAATGACCATCTTCGAGGGATTGCTTGATGAAAACGGGGAAGCTTCGTTCCGGGAAAGAATTCCTTCATATAACCGGGCTCCCGGAAAATTGAGCGCCAGATTTACGTCGCGGGTTTTTGAAGAGGGGGGAGCCTTTAGTGTTTTCTCGCAGAGCATACCTTTATCGCCGTTTGATGTATACACAGGAATGCGAACCCCTTCGGGTGATGATCGTGGCTTACTTCTTACTGATGAAGATCATGCCATTGATTTGGTAAGCTTGGATGCTGAAGGAAATCCCGTTGGAGGTCAGAATTTGACTTACAGCATTTATAAAATTGAATGGCGATGGTGGTGGGAAAAATCTGATGAAAATCTTGGACGCTATGTTTCACTTAACAACAGCAACCGGGTGGATCATGGTATGGTTACTACCTCATCGAACGGGCAGGCCAGCTTTGATTTGCGGATTAACAAACCTGAATGGGGACGTTATCTGATTCGCGTGACCAATAGTGAGTCTGGTCATTCCACTGCTGCAACCGTGAGAGTTGACTGGCCCGGATGGGCGCGTGAATCAAAGGGAGGAGACGGCGCATCGCACCTGGTTTTTTCTGCCGATAAGAAAAGTTACAATGTAGGAGATGAAGTGACCGTGACATTCCCATCCTCAGATCAGGGACGTGCATTGGTAAGCGTGGAGACCAGCAGCAGGATTCTTCGATCCTGGTGGGTAGATCCTGAATCTAAAGAGACTCAGTTTTCTTTTAAGGCAACTGAAGAAATGAGTCCGAATATATATGTCAGCGTGACTTTGATACAGCCTCACGGACAGACAGGCAATAACCGGCCTATCAGGCTTTACGGACTCGTTCCTGTTTTAATTGAAGATCCTTCCACCAGGCTGGAACCACAATTAAAAACCAAAAATATCTGGCGTCCCGGCGAAAAGGCAGTTGTAGAAGTTAGTGAAGCCAACAATGAATCATTTGACTATGTGGTAGCAGTAGTTGATGAAGGATTGCTGGATCTTACCAATTTCAGAACCCCTGATCCCCGGGAGCGATTTAATGCCAGACAGGCTTTGGGTATCAAAACATGGGATTTGTATGATGAGGTTATTGGTGCTTTTGGGGGTAAAATTGAGCAGCTTTTCAGTGTGGGGGGTGATGACGAATTATCCGGTGACAAAAGTAAAAATCAGATGCGAAGGTTCGAGCCAATGGTTCGTTTTTTCGGGCCGTTTCATCTGAAGAGGGGAAAAAACAAACATAGTTTTGAGGTTCCGGAATATACCGGTTCCGTTAGAGCTATGGTTGTCGCAACTAATGGAAAAGCAACCGGGAGTAATGATGCCACTGTGCAAATAAAGAAACCTGTGATGGTTTGGGCTTCTTTGCCCAGAGTTCTGGGCCCTGAAGAAAATCTTTGGCTTCCGGTGACGGTTTTTGTCACTGAAGAAAATGTTGATGAAGTTTCAGTTTCGGTACAAGGATCCGAGCATTTTAATGTGAAAGGAGAATCAACACAAAAAGCAACTTTTGATGAGCCCGGGGAAAAAACAGTTTACTTTGAGCTGGAAACTAAAGATATTACCGGAATATCGCAGCTGACCATTAAAGCGGCAGGTAACGGAGAAGAGGATGTGATCACAAAAAATCTTGAAATTAAAATGCCTAATCCACCGGTGACCAAGACTATTTTTGCTACTCTTGACGGAGGTGAGTCGGAGTTGATGGATTACAATCTTCCCGGAATTAGCGGCACCAATTCCATGCAACTGGAGGTAAGTGCCATTCCCCCCATGGATTTGACAGAAAGACTGAAATTTCTTCTTCAATATCCGCATGGTTGCATAGAGCAAATTACTTCCGGAGGATTTCCCCAGCTTTATCTTGATAAAGTAGTGGAAATGGACGATAAACAAAAGACACAGGCCCGTGAGAATATTGGAAGTGTGCTGGATCGATATAGTTCGTACCAGACATCGGAGGGAGGATTTGCCTACTGGCCCGGCCAGTCGCAGCCCAATGACTGGGGCTCCAGTTATGCCGGTCATTTTCTTCTGGAGGCCGGGAAGCAGGGATATCTGATAAAACCATCAGTGAAATCGGCATGGCTGGACTGGCAAAAACAAAGAGCCCGTGCCTGGCTGCCACGCAAAGGATACAGATATTATTCTTCCGAGCAGATGTTACAGGCCTACCGTCTCTATACCCTTGCACTGGCAGAACAACCCTCTGTGGGAGCTATGAATCGTTTACGTCAGCAGGATGATCTGGCGATTCAGGCCCGTTGGTTGCTGGCTTCTGCCTATTCATTGTCAGGAATGAGCGATGTGGCTGCCGAACTGATGGATGAAACCGGAGATGTGAAAGAAACCAAGACATTGCATCGTACTTATGGTTCGGAACTACGCGATCGCGCTATCCTGATTAATGCACTTAATCTGTTGGGACGAAAAGAAGCTGCCTTCCCTTTGGTGCGTGATGTTGCCGACAAGCTTAGCACCAGTAAGTGGTACAGCACTCAAACCACAGCATGGGCATTAATGAGTGTCGTAAATTTTGCCGGAGAAAATATGGAGAATACACCTTTGCAGTTTACTTTTACGGTTAATAATGAAACTCCGGTTACAAAAGGTTCTGATAAGCCGGTATCTCAAACAGACATTGAAGTAAAAGAGCGACAATCAGGAAAGATAAACATAAACAACGATACCGAAAATGAGCTTTTTGTCACCCTGGTGATGACAGGAACCCCCGGCGGAATAGATTCTACTGAGATTTCTTCAAATTTAAAGATGGAGACACGGTTGGTTTCAATGGATGATAAACGGATATCTACCCGTCAGATTGAGCAGGGAACCGATTTTAAATATGTAGTCAGAATCAGTAATCCCGGCACTTCAGGAAATATTGAAAATCTGGCGTTGACACAAATGATTCCTTCGGGATGGGAAATCAGGAATACACGATTGGAGGGATCCAATGTTCACGAGCGTGATTTGCCCGGGTACCGTGATATCCGGGACGACAGGGTTTTGTCGTATTTTGATCTGGATGCAGGTAAAAGCAAAGAATTTGTGGTGGTGGTACACGCGGCATTCCCCGGAGAATTTTATATGCCTCCGGTTACCTGTGAAGCAATGTACAATCATGCAGTGAGAGCCAGAGTGGCAGGGAAGAAAACACAGGTGGTCAGGCCCTGAGGATCAAAGTAAGGTGAAGCGGGTGTGATAAACGTTTGATAAAGTAAAACTTATCATGCTTGTTTCTGTTTTCATAAAAAAGTATATTAAAATGAAGTATTTCGATTTTCATACGCATACCTATCCTGATGATCAGGAAGACATAACGGCTATAATAAGTTGTGTGGCCCCCGATCCTCTTAGTGAATGCAGGGAAGGTGCTCTTCTTTCCTACGGAATCCACCCCTGGTACATTCTGGGGCATGATGAGGATAAACTGATCAGCCAGGTAAATGAAGCAGCTCATTACAGCAAAGTAGTTGCTATTGGTGAGGCGGGGCTGGATAAAGGAAAGGGGCCTGCCATGGGATTTCAGAAAAAGCTGTTTTGCCGGCAGGTTGAAATCTCCGAAGCAGTCAAAAAGCCTCTTATTATTCACTCGGTAAAAGCCAATAACGAAATATTGAGTTTGCGAAAAAACTGGAACCCCCAACAGCAGTGGATTATTCATGGTTTTTCCGGGCATCCGCAAGAGATGGAGCAGTTTGTCAAGGCCGGGTTTTATTTGTCCTTCGGGCCTAAAATTTTGTACCCTTCGCATAAAGCAGCCGAATCGCTGAAAAAAATCCCTGAAGACCGACTTTTGCTGGAAACCGATCATACCAATAAGTCTATCCTCAGAGTTTATGATAAAGCGGCTAAAATTCGCAGTATTTCTTTAGAAAAGCTCACAGAGGTTATTGAAAAGAATTTTAATCGGTTGATTTCCCGGTTTGGATAACGTTATTTGAAATTTGAAAGAAGATATGGAGTGGCTTGAACGTACCGAACTTTTAATAGGGAAAGAGAATTTAACGAAATTGAATAAGGCACATGTTCTGATTGCAGGATTGGGAGGTGTGGGATCGTGGTGTGCCGAGATGTTGGTGCGCGCAGGAATAGGCGAGTTAACCATTATCGACGGCGATGTGGTGCAGCCATCCAATCGTAACCGCCAGTTGCCGGCTCTGGAATCAACTCAGGGAATGCCTAAAACTGAGGTGATGGAGGAACGTCTGAAAGCAATCAATCCTGATGTAGTAATTCACCCGCGCAACTTTTTTCACACAGGAGCGGATTTTGAGGAGTTGTTGCAGCAGCCCTTTGATTATGTGGTGGATGCTATCGACTCATTAAGCCCCAAAGTTCTTTTGATTGCAGCTGCTATGCAACAACGTCAAAGGCTGATCTCCTCCATGGGTGCCGGGGGAAAACTCAATCCTGAAAACGTGGAGATAACAGATATCAGTAAATCATACCACTGCAAACTGGCGCGTATGGTGCGCAAAAGGCTGACCAAATTCGATATTAAGAAGGGATTTGATGTGGTTTTCAGCCCCGAACCGGT
>CAYOFH010000005.1:0-61488 GCA_964403175.1 uncultured Marinilabiliaceae bacterium | reverse complement strand
ACCATATATTTTTGTTACATGATAGAAGTAAATGACACGTTTCGGCACAAAGGTTTGAGAAGCCGCCTTGTAAAAGAAATAGAAAAAAAGGGAATTTCTGATAAAAGAGTTTTGAATGCTATTGGACGCGTTCCGAGACACCTTTTTATGGATAACTCTTTCGTTCATATGGCTTATCAGGATCAGGCTTTTCCCATCGGTCAGGGACAAACGATATCCCAGCCATACACCGTTGCCTGTCAAAGTAGTTTGCTGGATGTGCAACCGGGCAGTCGGATATTGGAAATCGGAACCGGCTCAGGTTATCAGGCTGCAGTTCTGTGTGAAATGGGAGCGGAGGTTTTTTCCATTGAGCGCCAGAAAAGATTGCATATACAAACCAAACAATTATTAAAAAAGTCAGGATATGAGAGTATCCGGCTTTTTTTGGGAGATGGAAATGCCGGAATGCCGGCTTATGCGCCATTCGATAGAATTCTGGTTACAGCTGCAGCTGCATCAGTGCCATTCAATTTGCTGATTCAACTGGTTATCGGTGGTATTATGGTAATACCTGTAGGAGTGAAGGAGCAAACAATGACACGAATAAAACGTTTATCTGAAGATGACTTTGAAAAGGAGACTTTTGGAAACTTTTCCTTTGTTCCTATGCTGGAAGGCATTGCTAAATAGATTTACTGATATTTAATACCGCTCCCATTTTCAGCGAATGATGAAAGAGTGGTCGAAAAGAGTTCTTAATTATGATACATGTTGAAAGCTTAATTTTTAATCCTTTTCAGGAGAATACATATCTGGTTTATGTGGATAGCGGGGAATGCGCAATTGTTGATCCGGGTATGCTTTTCCCTCATGAGGAAGAGCGATTGGTGGAGCGTATTGATGACTTAAATCTGAAGCCTAAATTACTACTTCAAACCCATTTTCATGTAGATCACGTGCTTGGGACCAATTTTGTTGTAAAAAAATGGGGACTGCAGTCTTTGGGGCATGAAGCGGATGCATTTTTAATTGAAAGAACAAAGGATATGGCAGCTTCATTTGGAATGGATCTTAGTGAAAACCCTCCTTATCCGACAAAATTTGTGAAGCATGGTGACCAGGTGATACTAGGCGATGTAATATTTGATGTTATTCATGTGCCTGGACACTCACCAGGGGGAATTGCCTTTTATTCAAGCCAGGACAAAGTTCTGCTTGCAGGTGATGTTTTATTTAAAGGAAGTGTTGGTCGCTCTGATCTTCCCGGAGGAAATCCTCATGAATTAATTGATGGAATCAAACAGAAGTTGATGGTGTTGCCTGATGAAGTTATTGTTTATTCAGGTCATGGACCAGCAACAACCATAGGAGAGGAAAAAAGAACCAATCCTTTTTTGCAGTAGGCGACAATTACAGTTAAAACAGAATAAGTCCATGCGGAAAGAAATCTTTTTTCGTATGGACTTTTCTTTTGATAAAAATCATTGGTGTGAATTGGAATTAATTAGTTCTTTTATAACCTTGTTTTGTTGATACAAAATATTTATCCAAACAGTTCGATATGAGTCAATTTGCAGACCGCCACATTGGGCCCGATGCCCGCGAAACAGACCTGATGCTTGAAAGAATCGGGGTTACATCTCTTGATGATCTTATTAATCAGGCGGTACCCGATGGTATCCGGATGAACAAGGAATTGAACTTGTCTCCTGCACTTTCGGAACAGGAATTTTTACAGCGGATTAGTGGAATTGCATCAAAGAATCAAATATTTAAGACTTATATCGGCATGGGGTATTACAATACATTTACTCCTTCCGTGATTATTCGGAATGTTCTGGAAAATCCGGTCTGGTACACTTCATATACACCTTATCAGGCTGAAATATCTCAGGGGCGTCTGGAAGCTTTACTCAATTTTCAGACCATGGTGACAGAACTTACTGCTTTGCCACTAGCCAATGCTTCGTTGCTGGATGAAGCTACTGCCGCCGCTGAGGCAATGATTATGATGTTTAATACCAGAAGTAAGACACAGGTAAGGTCAGGTGTGGATTCCTGTCTGGTAGATAAACATATCTGGCCCCAAACAAAAGCAGTTTTGGAAACCCGTGCAACCCCTCTCAATATTAAATTGGATTTTACCGATGCAGGAAATGATTCTTTTAATCCGGAGCGGCATTTCGGGGCAATCGTTCAATATCCCGATGCCCGTGGAGAAATAAGGGATTTCAGCGGGTTTGCCAAGATGATACATGAAGGTGGAGGAAAACTTGCAGTGGCAGCTGACTTGCTGTCGCTCGCTCTGATTACTCCTCCCGGAGAATGGGGAGCAGATATTGTTTTTGGTTCCTCTCAAAGATTTGGGGTTCCCCTTTACTATGGTGGACCTCATGCTGCTTTTTTTGCAACCACGGAGGATTTGAAAAGGTTTTTACCCGGCCGTATTATCGGAGTTTCCAAAGATGCTACCGGACATGCCGCACTGCGAATGGCTCTGCAGACCAGAGAGCAGCATATAAAAAGGGAAAGGGCCACATCTAATATATGTACAGCGCAGGCATTGCTGGCTACTATGGCTGGTTTTTATGCTGTGTGGCACGGAGCTGAAGGATTGAAGGAAATTGCAGGCAGGGTGCATCAGCTGACCGTTCAGCTTCAGCGAACCCTGAAAAGTAAGGGCTTCGAAACTTTCAATAGTAATTTTTTCGATACTATTTTGATGCGGTTACCCAAGGGGCTGACAGTTGATGTTTTAAAGGAAAACCTTCTGAAAAGAAAAATAAATCTCCGTTATTTTGAGGATAAAACACTTATTGGGATAAGCCTGGATGAAACTGTCTCAGAGAGTGATGTTCAGGAATTGGTGGATGCAGTTACGGGGCTGGTAGATGAAACCAGTTTGAATATTGAGGATTTCTCTGTCGATAATTCACTGGATCCCGGATTTATCAGGAGGAGTTCGTTTCTTGGTCAGGAGGTGTTTAATGTTTACCGGTCGGAGACCGAAATGATGCGATATATTAAGCGACTGGAAAGAAAAGATATTTCTCTGGCCCATTCCATGATTTCGTTGGGATCGTGTACCATGAAACTCAACGCTGCATCTGAATTATTTTCTCTTACCTGGCCCGGATTTACATCCATCCATCCGTTTGTGCCTGTAGAGCAGGCCCGTGGATATCACGAGTTGATGGATGAGTTGAGATCTGACCTGGCAGAGATAACCGGACTGGCTGATGTCAGTTTGCAACCTAACTCCGGAGCAGCAGGAGAATATGCAGGACTGATGGTTATCAGAACTTATCATGAAAGTCGTAATGAGGGATATCGAAACGTTGCTTTAATACCTTCCTCGGCTCATGGAACCAATCCTGCAAGTGCAGTGATGGCAGGGATGAAAGTAGTGGTGGTAAAGTGTGACGAACGGGGAAATATTGATGTAGAGGATCTAAAGAACAAAGCAGAGAAACATAGTGATGAACTATCCTGCATCATGATAACCTATCCATCCACTCATGGGGTTTTTGAATCTTCCATCCTGAATGTTTGCAAAATAATCCATGATCATGGAGGTCAGGTATACATGGACGGAGCTAATATGAATGCACAGGTAGGTATTACAAGTCCCGGAATTATCGGGGCTGATGTTTGCCATCTTAATCTGCACAAGACATTTTCTATTCCGCATGGTGGCGGAGGCCCCGGCGTTGGACCTATTGCTGTAGCGGAGCACCTCAGGGAATTTTTGCCCGGTCATTCAGTGATAGATAATCTGCGGGACGGAATATCTGCCATAGCTGCGGCACCGTGGGGAAGTCCCGGGGTTTTGCCGATCACTTATGGTTATATAAAGATGATGGGTCCCGAAGGTCTTACACGTGCAACAAAAATGGCGATTCTTAATGCCAATTATCTGGCAGTCGAACTGAAGGATGATTACGGAATCCTTTATTCCGGAGAGTGTGGACGCGTAGGGCATGAGATGATTCTGGAGTGCCGGAAGCTGAAATCTGCCACCGGTATCAGTGAAATTGATATTGCCAAACGGTTAATTGATTATGGTTACCATGCGCCGACTGTTTCGTTTCCCGTTAGCGGAACTCTTATGATTGAACCTACCGAAAGTGAATCAAAAGAAGAACTTGATCGTTTTCTGGATGCCTTGAAAGCGATCTATGCTGAGATTAAAGAGGTGGAAGCCGGAATTGCCGATAAAAAGGATAATGTTTTGAAAAATGCTCCACATCCGGATCGGGTGGTTGTTACCGATGCATGGGAAAGATCTTATGGACGGGAAAAGGCGGCATTTCCTCTGGCATGGGTGCGTGAAAATAAACTCTGGCCGGCTGTTGCCCGGGTTGACGATGCATGGGGAGACCGTAATTTAATTTGTACTTGCGAGCCTCTGGAAAAATATGAAGATTAAACACTCATCAGCCCCCGTTTAACTTTTAATTTAGTCTGATTTATTTGTTAGTTTTCGTTTTGCTATGTTCAAATACCAACAAATACCGGCAGCTGCAAAATAATTGATGAAGAACACGGGCATGGAGTTTTGATTTCTCCCCCGGCTCTTCCGCTTTGTTTACAAAGAAATCTGCTATTTGAAAAATATACGTTAGGTAAAACATTTAAGATCCTTATTTTAAGGATAAAACTATTAAAACAAGAAAAGCTGCTAAAACGGGCAGCTTTCTTTGTTTTTGAGAGGGATACTCTTTTCAGATAAGAGTTTTTACCACTTCAAGAGCTTTTTCGTAATCAGGTTCGTCTGTTACTTCCGGTACATATTCAAGGTATTTAATTTTGTTGTCTTTTCCAATGATTACTGTCCCTCTAGCCAGCAGTCGAAATTCTTCCATCACAAATCCATATTTGGTCCCAAAATCAAGGTCTTTGTGATCCGAGAGAGTAATAATGTTGTTAAGTCCCTCGGCAGCACAGAATCTTTTTTGAGCAAAGGGCAGGTCACATGATATGGATAATACAACAACATCGTTAAGTTGATCGGCTTCCTTATTAAACCGGCGGTTCTGAGCAGCACAGACACTTGTGTCAATAGAAGGGTAGACTGCAATAACTTTCACTTTTCCGTCAAAATCGGTAAGTTTTACCGGTCTTAAATCGTTTCCCAGAACTGTGAATTCCAAGGCTCCTTCTCCGATTTCTGGCTCTTTGCCAAGTAATGTAACCGGGGTGCCTGCAAATTTTACTTTTGAATTGTTTCTTTCCATAGTGATAATTTTTTTGTTTCGTAAGCAGGATTAACAATTATTTGAATTACTGTAAGTGAGCATATTTTTAGAAATAAATGTTCCAAACCCTTTGATGGTATGCCTTTATTGAATCGGATAGGAGAGGTCTCTGTGAAAAACCAGTCTTTTGTTGTTGTGGTGTTTCCGTTTCACCAGATATCTCATATCGGCATAATTGTTAACAAAATACATCAGAAACACTTATCCATGATCAGTACTTTTTCAAAAACTTTTTTTTGAAATCACTGAGTTGCCTTAATTTTAAAGGAGATAGCAATCGTTTTCCTTATTGTTTATGTTAACAATGTAAACTAAGATAATGTTTTTTTGAAATTTAGATTTTAATAATTTATTACTATAAGCCAAGAAAAGGGGGGTTATTGTCAAAAAACCTTTATTTGGCTAAACAAGTCTGTCAAAACTAAACAATATGTGAATAAAACATGGATAAATGTTTAAGGGTTATTGAAAAAAGGGGGCTTTGGTTAAGTTTTTGTAAAATAAAGGACTTTTAGGTCGTAAAATTTGGAGTAGGTCGAAAACCGAATTATGTTTGCATTGTATTCTTGTAGAAAGATACAAAAACAAATGTTTCACTTTAAATTTTTTAATTATGAAAGCAAAAAAGTTATTATCTGTAGTTGCATTGGCGTTTTTAATGGTTGCCGTAGTAACTCCTTCTTCTGCTAAAGGAAAAATCTCTGTTTATCCTTATCTGGATACCAATTATGCGCTTGTTACTGCATTAAGCCAGGAAATGGATGATTTTTCGGTTGAGATTAAAACTTCAAATGGAGAGTTTGTTTATTCCAGTGGTAAAGTTGGAAGCAGCGATTCTTTTAATAAGTTGTTTGATTTCTCCAGGTTGAGTGATGGTAAGTATTTAGCTGTACTGAAAGGAAGCGGAAAAACTTTGCTGAAAAATGAATTCTTTGTTTCAGACGGAAAACTGGTTCCCGAGGTTGCCGATCTAAAAGCTGAAGAAGTGGCTGCTAAAGTATGGGCAAAAAATGATTTCCTTTATGTAAGTTATCTGAACAAGTCTTTTGACTCATACAGTGTGAAGGTCGAAGACAAAAGCGGTAACGTGCTGTTTGAATCGGCTTTACCTAAAGACCTGACTTATTCCGGAAAATTTGATGTGTCATCTCTTCCTTCCGGTACGTATTATGTAAGTTTGGTTTCAGGTAAAAATTCAAATAGTTATGCAATCAGAAAGTAATCAAAACGATTTCAGTCATATGCAGCTTGCAAGCTGCTATTATCCGGGTGTATCTTCAAAAAAATAGATACACCCTTTTTTTTTGTTTATGAAAGGAGATTGTTTCTTTTAGGATCGCTTATGTCTTCGCGGTTTTCGATCCGGTATCCTTGCAAAGGCATTCTGAGAAGGAATCAATCCTTTTTTCTTTTCAGCAAATCACTTATTCTTCCGTCTGGTACCCAAAACTTAGATCTAATTGCCTATTACGGACACATATTTCCTCTTTTAATAGCATCTTCAATTACCTCGGTCATTACCTCCTGCATAGTCATTCCCATTGCATTTACCTGTTGGGGAATAAAGCTTGTAGGAGTCATCCCCGGAGTTGTGTTAACTTCAAGAAGGAATATTTTTTCATCTGTAATTATATAATCAACCCTCACAATCCCTTTGCAGTTGAGGATATCGTATATTAATGAAGTAATTTTCTGAATTTTATCTGTAAGTTCGTCCGATATCCTGGCAGGCGTAATTTCAATGGCTTTTTCTGCATTGTATTTGGCTTCAAAGTCAAAGAATTCGTTTTTGCTGATGACTTCGGTTAAGGGCATTACCACATCACGCTTTAAGGTTTTGTAGATACCGCAGGTCACTTCTGTGCCGTCCATAAAACTTTCTGCAAGCACCTCATCGCTTTCTTCAAAAGCTTTTTCAATGGCAGGAAGAAGCTCTTCGGTGGATTTGACTTTAGAAATACCAAAACTCGAGCCCCCTGCATTAGGTTTTACAAAACAGGGAATCCCTAATTTTTCTTCAATATCCCGGGGATTGAATTCCCTTCCTTTTCTAATAAGGACAGAATCTGCAACAGCCACCCCAAAACCTTTCAGGTAAGTATTGCAGATGAATTTATTGAAGGTTAGTGCAGATGGTAATACATCGCATGTGGAGTGCGGGATACCCAGCATTTTCAGGTAACCCTGAAGGAGTCCGTTTTCTCCGGGAGTGCCATGAATGGTGATGTACAGGCAGTCAAATTTGTGCTGTTGTCCATTTTGAGTAAAAGAAAAATCGTTTTTATCAATAGGGAATTGCTCATTGTTATATTCAGCCATCCATTTGTCTGCCGTGATCAGGACCGGTATAACTTTGTATTTGCTGGCGTCCAGGAAATGTTTAATTCCTTCGGCACTTTTTTTACTCACAACAATTTCGGATGAATAACCTCCGTATATGATGCCAATGTTCTTCATTCTTTTCGGCTTTTATCTAATAGAAATCACAATCCATTTTAAAATGTGATGTATGTGTGTTTTGCTTAGTTCTTTAGGTATATCTAAAAATGAGAATTTCAAACTTCGGGCTCCTGGTTTAATTATTATTTTTTACTTCCATTCGTTTTTGAAGCGGCCTGACGGGGACTGGTTTCCTCTTTTACCTACTCTTCCTCTCTCCCCGCAATGTAATGTCGCCATTTTTCAATGGTTTTCTTCATGTCGTCGGGTAATTCAGTATCAAATCTTATGAATTCCCCTGTCGAGGGATGCTCAAAACCCAGTGTTTTGGCATGAAGAGCCTGACGCGGCAAAAGAGTGAAGCAGTTTTTTACGAATTGCCTGTACTTGGTAAATGTGGTACCCTTCAGGATTTGGTTGCCTCCATACCTTTCATCGTTGAACAGGGTGTGTCCTATATGTTTCAGGTGGACTCTGATTTGATGTGTTCGCCCGGTTTCCAGTCTGCATTCTACTAATGTAACATACCCCATCCGTTCCAGAACTTTATAATGTGTCACTGCAGGTTTTCCCTGTTCTTCATCAGTGAAAACAGTCATCTGTTTTCTGTCGCGCATATTACGTCCTATGTTTCCGGTAATGGTCCCCCGATCTTCTTTCATGGTTCCCCATACGATTGCCTGATAGGTACGTTCGCTGGTTTTATGGAAAAACTGCCGGGCAAGATGAGTTTTGGCTTCTTCGGTTTTGGCCACTACCAATAAGCCCGAGGTGTCTTTATCGATTCGGTGTACCAGTCCGGGGCGCGGATCGTTACTTTGAAACCACGGATGGTCTTTCAGGTGCCAGGCCAGTGCGTTGACAAGGGTGCCGGTGTAGTTCCCAAAGCCCGGGTGTACCACCAGTCCGGGTTGTTTATTGATGACAATTAAATCGTCATCTTCATAAACGATATTCAGGGGGATATCTTCAGGAATAATTTCAATTTCCCGGGGAGGCCAGGTCATTTCGATGGTGATGACGTCACCCGGTTTAACTTTGTAATTGGCTTTTACCGCAGTTCCATTTGCCAGTACACTTCCCGCCGCTGCAGCATCCTGAATTTTATTCCTGGATGCGTTTTCGATGCGGTTGACCAGAAACTTATCGATTCTTAAATGGTTTTGTCCTGCATCGGCTATAAACCGGTAATGCTCGTATCGCTCCTCTCCGGGACTTACCGATGCTTCATCTTCAATTATTTCTTCCAGATCTTCGGTGTCCTCAAATTCCGGTTTTTCTTTTGTCATATTTATGATAAAATAATGGATGTTGTTCAGCTACTTCTTGCTCTCAATTACTGATTTAAGGCTAAAGGTCTGTTTTTTTAAAAGAATTCTTCCTCGTTAAAGTCATCTTCATCAGGGGTTTCCTGTGTAGGTTCTTCCTTTATTACTTCGGTAGAATCTATGACTGCAGTGTCGGGCCAGACAGTAGAAGAGTCAGTTGTAAGCCAGATATCAATGGATGATCCGAGTCTTAATTTGTTGTCATATTTACCTGAGGGCCTTTGTTGCCAAACAAATGCATTTAACGTATCTTCTTTTGAAACAACTGTAGAATCGTAGATCTGAGCTCCTATGTTGAGCGAAAGATCCTGGCTGATTTGTTTTGCCTGATCAAATGGAAGTCCTGTGAGATCAGGAACCGCAGTGGTGTGGGTGCTTAGTCCCTGGCCTACAATCAGGTCTATAACTGCTCCGCGTTCGAGAGGAGTTCCGGGTTCAATGGGTTTGCCTTTGTAATGCTGGCCCAGTACAAGGTTTGTATATTCCGATGGGACATAAATCAATTCTCCTATTTCAAGTCCAAACGACTCGAGCATCACACGTGCATTGCGCATACTGTAATCCGTTACATCCGGTACCTGTACTTTTTCAGGCATCCAGGAGTTAATGGTGAAGAAAATGTTACGGTTCTTTTTTACCATGCTTCCCGGATCAGGCGTCTGCTCTATTACTACTCCCGGAGGTGTATCTTCAAGGTAAGCTGAGTCGATAATGGCATATCTTAATTCACTCTCCTGAATGAGGTGCTTGAACTGTTGTTCGGTAAGTCCGGTGAAATCAGGTGCTTCAAAACCTTTCCCGTGACGCGTGTATAGTTTTAAAACCCAGAAGGTAAGAAAAAAAACCAGAATGCCACCTATAATTACAATGCCCAGATGTTTGGCAAAGGTTTTACTAAATATAGTTTTGAAAATCGACATGTTTTTGTGTTTAAATTATGTCCTCAAAAATAACATAAAATAACCAAACAGAAGAGGTAAAAGCAATACGATAAGTATATGCATAAAAAAACAAGGATTCGAAGTGAATCCTTGTTTCTTTTCTGTTGATTTACAGAAATAATGTGGTTTTGTGATAATGATGCAATAAAACAAATAATTGCAGGCATATCTAATGGTCTGATTCCGACTTCATGACAGAAGCCTAACCACTATTATCCTTTGTGTCTTTTCTCGCTGCTAACACTTAGTCTTTTCCGACCTTTAGCACGACGTGAAGCGAGCACGCGACGTCCATTGGCAGTGGCCATTCTGGATCTGAAACCATGCTTGTTTCTTCTCTTCCGGTTTGATGGTTGAAATGTCCTTTTCATTTTTTTTGTTTTTTAAATCACGATTTTTGGAATTCTTTTTTTGCAAAGATATTCCGGTTAATGAACTAAATTGAATCTTTTTATGGAAGAATTTTCAATGTGGTTCGTGGTATCGTGACTATGTGTTTGTTTTATTCCTTCTCTGAAATTCGGTTTGCAAAAATACAAGTTTTTTTTGTCTCCCAAAACTTTGTTGGTCAATTTTTACAAAGTTAGGTGGATAAGTTTCTTTGTTTCAAAGAATGGTTCGTCGAACCAATCACTGATATCAGCGGTAAAAACTTTGTTTTTAAAGGGAGCCGTTTCCTCTTGCAGGTCTCCGCCTTTGAGGTATAAGATACCGTTGGGAATAGCATTGACCGGTTTTTTCGTGATCAGATGATGCGTGTTTTTAACAAAATCGGGAAGATTCGTAACGGCCCGGCTCACAATAAAATCATATTTTCCTTTAAAATTTTCTGATCTGGAAAGTACTGTTTTAGTATTTTTTAAGTCTATGGCTTCTGCAACGGCATTTACTACTTTTATTTTTTTAGCAATGGAATCCAGTAAGGTGAATTTTGTTTCAGGGAAGAATATGCTAAGGGGAATTCCAGGGAAGCCTCCTCCTGTACCGACATCAATAATACGTGTGTCTGGGACAAAACTTATAAATCGGGCAATTGCCAGGGAATGCAAGACATGATGAAGATAAAAGCTGTCCATGTCTTTTCGGGAAATGACATTGATTTTACTGTTCCAGTCTGCATAAAGTGGCATGAGAGCTGTAAACTGTTCCTTTTGCAGGGGCGTCAGGTATGGGAAATACTTGAAAAGAATGTCCATGGAAAATGAGCATGTGGTATTTAGGTGCAAAAAAGTCAATAGTGTTGATAGTATTGTTACGAACTAATGACTAAAGTGCTAAACTTTATAAATTCAGTGCTTTATTGAAAAGAAGGTTAGTGTTTTTTTACTTCCGAATTTTTTAAGGTATTGAAGAGAAGTTCTCTGGCACGGAATAGTTGTGCTTTAACGGTACCTAAAGGGAGATCCAGTTCGTCTGATATTTCTTCATATGAGTATTCCTTAAAATAGCGAAGTTCGATTAAAGTTCGGTACCGGGGTTTGAGTTTTTTGACAACCGTGCGCATGAGTCCTACTTTCTGCTCTCTGATCATGAATTCTTCAGGATCGGGCATTTCATCCTTAAGATGAACTTGCGGCTCTGTTTCTTTGTCTTCAGACGAGTATCCGCCATCTATGCTGACATGGTTGTTGCGCTTTTTTCTAAGATAATCGATGCAATTATTGGAAGCGATTTTAAACAGCCAGGTACTGAAGGCGTAGTTTGGAGAGTACTGACCAAGATTTTTGAAAGCTTTACCGAATGCTTCAATGGTAAGGTCTTCTGCATCCGTTTTATTGTTGATCATTTTGAGCAGCATGAAATAAATGGCATCCCGGTAGCGGGCCATAAGTTCAGCATAAGCTTTCTGATCGCCTTCAACAGCTTTTTCAACCAATTCAAGGTCATACCTTGCTTTGTCTGATAAGTTCGGATTTATTTCCATTTCCTTTTTTTTGACCCTGTCAGATTTCCGAAATGACTGAAAGCGATGATGATGGGTTGGATAATGTCAAAAAGTAATAAACCCCAAAAGATCTTTCCCATTCCGGTTTTATCTGATGCTTTTTTCCAAATTAAAAGTTTGAATAAAAACAATAATAATGAAAAAGGCAACACCAGCAGTGCAAAGTTAGGGAAAATAATAAAAAGTAGAGTCAGAATCCAGAATAATTCCCTTGTGACAGGTTCCATTAAAAGAGATATTTTAATGGAATTTTTGTAATATGGAGCCGTTGATAAATGTCTTTCTTTTTGTTCTTTCCATTTTTTAAAAGAGGCAGGAGCCTGGCTTATTGTATGGGCTTCAGGGTTTATGCAAACGGTAGTATTTTCTTTGGTAGCAGCTTCCTGTACAAATAAATCGTCATCGCCCGAGGCCACATAAATGTGACTTTTGAATCCGTTGGCTTTCTGAAACAATTGTTTTGTATAAGCCATATTTCTGCCTGTGGCCATGTATGGCTTTCCACTTATGGCAAATCCCAGATATTGAAGAGCAATGGTGAATGTATCGTAACGAAGCCAAAGATTGGTGAGTCCTTTTTCTTTTCGATAATTCCCAATGCCCATGACCAATTCCTTGTTGGTGGTAAGCATGGCCGAGACCATATGCTTAAGCCATTGGTCGGATGCCGGCCGGCAATCGGCATCGGTTAGAATTAAAATGTCATGACTGGCAGCTTTAATTCCCAGGGAAAGAGGTAGTTTCTTGCCATGATAGAACTTTCTGTCGGGCGCAATCCGGGTGTAATACAGATGAGGATATTCTGCTTTTAGCCGGGCAAGAACCATATCGGTTTCATCCTCTGAACCGTCATTTACTACAACAACCTGAAAGGCAGGATAGTCCTGAGACAACACCTCCGGTAAAAAGGCTGCCAGATTTTCCTCCTCATTTCTTGCACTGATGATCACCGAAACCGGAGGAAAATTACCGGAAATTACAGGGGGGCTTTGGTGTCGTGCTACTGGGAGTATCCGTTTAGTAAGAAAAACAAATTGCCACAGCCATACAAAAAGCATTAGCGACAAAAGAATTATCTCTATGGTATTTGGATGAGGAATATTCATAATCTGTAAAAAATAGATGGCAAAAGTGCGATTTTTTTCCTTAGGGTACAATTGAGAACGTAAAAACGACCAATACTTGTATCTTTGCAATTCTGTTTTTGTCAATAAAAAAGAGAGATTTAAATACTAATGGAATTTAATTTAGAAAAGTCTGATAAGCAAACTTCCGCCCGGGTAGGGGAAATAACTACTGCACACGGGAAAATTCCCACACCGGTTTTTATGCCTGTTGGAACTGTGGGGAGTGTCAAGGGTATTCATGTTAATGATTTAAAAAATGAAGTAAAAGCCCATATCATACTGGGTAATACCTATCATTTATATTTGCGCCCCGGACTTGATGTACTGGAACAGGCGGGTGGCCTTCATCGGTTTAATGTATGGGATAAGCCCATATTGACGGACAGTGGTGGTTTTCAGGTTTTTTCATTGAGTGATAAGCGTATACTTTCTCATGAAGGGGCAGAATTCCGGTCACACCTGGACGGATCAAAACATCTTTTTACCCCCGAAAGTGTAGTGGATATTCAACGAACTATTGGTGCTGATATCATAATGGCTTTTGATGAATGTCCTCCGGGTGATGCAGACTACAAATATGCACTGAAGTCCATGGAACTCACCCATAAGTGGCTTAAACGCGGGATTGACCGGTTTGATTCCACTGACCCAAAATATGGGTACGAGCAAACATTTTTCCCTATTGTTCAGGGAGCCGGATACCCCGATTTGAGAAAAAAATCTGCTGAGTACATTGCTTCTTTCAACCGGGATGGAAATGCCATTGGCGGCCTGGCGGTTGGGGAGCCCGAAGATGTGATGTACGAAATGATTGAGGTTGTCAATGATATTTTACCTCAGGATAAACCCCGTTATCTGATGGGAGTAGGCACTCCCGTGAATATTCTGGAGGCCATTAGTCGCGGTGTGGATATGTTTGACTGCGTAATGCCTACCCGGAACGGACGAAACGGGATGTTGTTTACCAGTCAGGGAATTATTAATTTAAAGAATGAAAAATGGAAATACGATTTTTCACCCATGGATTCAGATGGTCATTGTTCTTTTGATTTGTTGTACTCAAAAGCTTATATGAGGCATCTCTTTGTTTCGCGTGAAATGCTCGGGCCTCAGATAGCCTCTATCCATAATCTGACTTTTTATTTATGGCTTACCGGGGAAGCCCGCCGACAAATACAGGAGGGTACATTTTCAGAATGGAAAGACCGGATGGTGAAACAACTGGCAAGACGTTTGTAAGAGATATTGTGATTTTTTGTTCCTTTGTAATTTAAAATACAATGGCCCGTGATGGTTTGCATTGGTAACTGGTTTAAAATCAGCCTTAATTGTAATAAAAGCAGGATGCAGGGTTGTTGATTAACTTGAAAGTTTTGAAAAAGATTGATTTTTACATACTGAAAAAGTTTTTGGGAACTTTCTTTTTTGCCCTTCTTCTGATATTGAGTATATCAGTTGTGTTTGATCTTGCTGAGAAAATTGACGATTTTTTGGAAACCAATACTCCGCTGGAAGCCATTATTTTTGATTATTATTTTAATTTTATCCCCTATTTTGCCAATCTTTTTACCCCTCTGTTTGTTTTTATTGCGGTAATATTCTTCACTTCCAAAATGGCTTATGATACTGAAATAATTGCCATTTTGTCCAGTGGGGTGAGTTTTAAACGTCTGCTTTTTCCTTACTTCCTGGGGGCTGCAATTCTTACTGCCTTTTCTTATGTCATGGGTGGGCATATCATTCCTCCGGCCAATAAGGTTCGTATTGAATTTGAGAATATCTATGTGAAAGAAATTCATGAAACAGGAATGAACAATATTCACATGCAGATTGAGCCGGGATTGTTTATCTATATGCGCAGATATTCTTCATTTCGTGAGTGGGGAGACGATTTCAGTCTGGAGAAAATTGAGGATAAAGATCTGAAGCTTAAGATTACTGCAGAGAGGGTTAAGTATGATAGTATTGACGGAAAATGGATTTTTGAAGATTATGTCCGAAGGGATTTTTCTGATAATGGTGACATGGAAATTACCAAAGGTGAAAAAATGGATACTGTGGTAAATATGAAGCCGGCCGATTTTAAAGAAGAAAGGAAATTCTTTGAAACAATGACCAATCCTCAACTGGAAGACTATATTGATGAACAAATAGAAAGAGGAGTGGGTAATGTGGAACCTTATCTCATAGAAAAACACCGAAGAGTTGCTACTCCTTTCTCCGCTTTTATCCTTACGCTGATTGGAGTTTCATTGGCATCAAGAAAAACACGGGGAGGCATGGGCGTTCATATCGGGGTTGGCATTGCGCTCAGTTTTTCGTATATTTTATTCCTGACCATTTCTACCACATTTGCTATAAATGGCAATTTATCGCCGCTAGTGGCTACATGGATGCCTAATGTTATATTTGCTGCGATAGGAGTGTTGTTGTATTACCGTGCACCCAAATAGAGTTTGGGAGAGTGAGTATATGATTTATCGTTTTTTTTTGGCAATGACAGGCATTTCCAAAGATACCAACCTTTCAGGGGAGTGTTTTAACTTCCCCAAATGCCCTTTTCCCGGATTATTTTATTTAGCCATTCATAAAATTCATTGCGAACGAAAGAACAGTTTTATTTTGCATAGTTTGGACGTTGGAATAGATGATTTGTGAAACGAATTTGGACAAAGTCAATAATGCAGTTTAGGATATTCTAAATTTTAGTTGTTGTATTTCAGTCGATTGTGGTAGTGGGTCATAAAATATTCAAATTTTCATGCATCTCTTTAATGTAAAATTTGTAATTATGCACCCTGATTTTTTCAGTAGATTCATCATGGAATCTTGACTGATAGGTGATTAACCAAAACTTTTTGTGTATGTCATTAAAAAAGTACATCCTTGACCTTCGGAAAAGGAGAGAAAAAGTACAGCAGGGCGGTGGCGAGAAAGCCATTGAAAAACAAACTGCGATGGGCAAAATGACTGCCCGCGAACGTATTTTGGCCTTGGTGGACCAGGATTCTTTTACCGAGTATGATCTTTTTGTTGAGCACGAAGCACGCGACTTCGGAATGGACAAAAAGCAATTACATGGTGATGGAGTGATTATCGGAACAGGAACTATTTATGGTGCTCCTGTCTGTATTTTTGCCCAGGATTTTACCGTTGCCGGTGGCTCTTTGGGACTGATGCACGCCCGTAAAATCACAAAAATTATGGATCATGCCCTAAAAATGAGGGTTCCTCTTATTGGAATTAACGATTCAGGTGGTGCTCGAATTCAGGAGGGCGTAAACTCGCTTGCCGGGTATGGAGAAATTTTCTACCGTAACACTATTGCCTCCGGCGTTATTCCTCAAATCTCAGTTATTTTAGGGCCTTGTGCCGGGGGGGCGGTTTATTCACCGGCTCTTACCGATTTTGTCTTTACAGTAGATAAGATCAGTAAGATGTTTATTACCGGACCAAGTGTTATCAAAACCGTTTTGGGAGAGGATATCTCTATGGAAGATCTTGGTGGTGCCCGCGTTCATGCGGAAATTACCGGTAATGCCCATTTCTTTGCCAATAGTGAACTGGAATGTTTTGATCAGATTAAGAAGCTGATCACTTTTATTCCATGGAACAACAAGCAAAAAGCGAAGGCATTTCCTCCAAAACAGCCTAAGAGTAAAACCAAAATTGAGGATATTATTCCTTCCGATCCAAAAAATCCTTACGATGTTCGTGATGTTATCAGAGCCATTGTTGATGATTCTGACTTTTTTGAGATTCAGGATCTTTTTGCTGCCAATATTGTGATCGGTTTTGGGCGCATGGAAGGCGAGACTGTTGGATTTGTGGCTAACCAGCCTTTGGTTCTTGCCGGTGTGCTTGATTGCGACAGCTCCGACAAAGCGGCCCGTTTCATCCGTTATTGTGATGCCTTTAACATTCCTATTATTACACTGGAAGATATGCCCGGTTATTTGCCTGGTATTGATCAGGAACATGCCGGTGTAATCCGACACGGAGCAAAAGTTCTTTATGCGTATTCTGAAGCTACTGTACCCAAAATCACTGTGATTTTGAGAAAAGCTTATGGTGGTGGATATATTGCCATGAATTCACGTCACCTGCATGCCGACTTTATGTTTGCATGGCCAACAGCTGAGATTGCAGTTATGGGGCCTGAAGGTGCTGCCAATATCATCTTTAAGAAAGAGATTGAGGAAGCCGATGATCCTGATAAAATGCGTCAGCTCAAGGTTCAGGAATACAAGGAGAAATTTGCCAATCCTTATGTTGCTGCTGCCAAGGGTTATATTGACTCTGTGATTGAGCCGGATGAAACCCGTAAGATGCTTTTGCATGCGCTTGAAGTTTCTGTAAATAAAGAGGATCATCGTCCCGACAAGAAACACGGCATTCCTCCATTTTAGAGTGTATGAGAGGTTGGTTTGTTTTTGGTAACAACCATTTACAAGGGCAACTTTTGTGCTCTTTATTATGAATTCAAAATGTGCAATTATGAAGGATGATAATCAGGAATTGGTAGATTTTCAGATTTTAAGTCTGAAATACAAAACCAGGCTGAACAGAAAGTTTAAGGAACGCAAGAAATACGAAATTCCCAATCCGAAAGAGATAAAGTCTGTTATTCCCGGTACTGTACTTGAAATAAAAGTTAAGAAAGGACAGAAAAAGAAGGAGGGAGACGTTATTTTACTTTTGGAAGCCATGAAAATGATTAATGAAATCCACATGCCTTTTGACGGGAAGATAAAAAAAATCTTTGTTGAAAAAGGGCAGCAGATAGCAAAAAACTTTTTAATGGTGGAAATAGAGTAAAGGGTTAGTTATTATTTAAAACCCATACAAATTACCTTATTTAGACTGCATTCTTTTTTTTTAAGGAAAAAAGCAGATAATTTTGTTTATCGAAAAATCATCTAATCATTAAAAATAAAGAGAAATGGCCTACGTAATTAATGACGATTGTATTGCTTGCGGTACGTGCATAGATGAGTGTCCAGTTGATGCTATCGCTGAAGGCGAGATCTATAAAATTGATCCCGAATTGTGTACCGATTGTGGTTCTTGTGCTGATGTTTGTCCTACTGAGGCGATACACCCTGCATAAGGTTCAATAAAATATAAAAAGGCCTGCCGGTTATCACTACCTGCAGGCTTTTTTATAATTTGTTGTCATCCGGAGGTGCTGAAATAACATAGTTTAGTCGTACATCCAGAGAGTCGAAAGGCACCCGGGGTAACAGCTGAAAAGGAAACGCAACACCCACGGTTAAAGCGTTTTTGAGTAAGGGCAGGATTCGATCGTAATAACCACCTCCCCGGCCAATTCTCTCTCCGGTGGACGTAAATGCCACGCCCGGAACCACCGCCAGATCGATGGAATCAAAATCCGAGAAAACCGGACCATTAGGTTCCCGGAGTTTAAATGAACTTCCCGTTTCAAGCGATTCAATGCCTGTGTATTCCCTTAATTCAAGATAATCCCCAACCACCCTGGGTAGAAGGAATTTCTTTTCGCGCCGGTATTTTTCTATTAATTCATGTGTAGGTACTTCATCAGGAAGCGACCAATAGATGAAAATTGTTTTTGCCTCGATAAACTGCGGTAGTTTCTCAAGCTGAATCATGGCTTTTTGCCCGAGAGCCTTCAACTCATCTTCGTTGTATTTACGTTTGGTTTGTTTGATCTTTTTTCTAAGGATCTCCTTCTCAATTTTCAGATTATCGTGGGTTTCATTAAAGTTGAGGGAATAGAAATCCTGTCTGCGATCACCTAAGGCATCATTTAAAGGTGTTATCTGCTTATTGTCTGCTTCTTTCAGATTTACGGCATGGATAAAAACCTGCTCCTGATTTTTTTCAGCACGGATTAGATATTCTCCTTTCGGGTTTACCAATACAGATTGACCGGTAAACTCCAAATCACCTTCTTTTCCAATTCGGTTGGTGGTGGCAATAAAAATCCTGTTGGTCAGAGCATAGCCGGGAATGGCATTCTGACACCAGGGGAGTACCAGGTTTGAGGGATGACAAATGAGGCGAGCGCCCTTTAACGACAGCATGCGCCAAACTTCAGGAAACATCCAGTCAAAGCAAATTAATATGCCGAGCACTCCATAGGGTGTTTCGAAAATGGGAAGTCCTTTGTTTCCCGGTTCAAAAAATAATTTTTCCCGGTTGAAAAGATGTAATTTCCGGTAGAGACCTTCCAGTCCTTTCGGACTTACCAGTACTGCACTGTTGTATAAATGATCACCATCCCGTTCATTGACGCCGGCTACAATCCAGGTCTGATTTTGAAGTGCTTTTTCTTTCAGGAAATCAAGAAAGCGGCTGTTTGATAATTCTTCTGAGTATGTCATGGCTTCTTCACGGGATGAAAAATTGTAGCCCGAAGAGGCCATTTCAGGCAGGATCCAGATGTTTGCTTCAGAACTTTTGTGAAGCAAATTATCAATTTTATTTATGTTTGCATCAATATCTCCCAGTGAGGGAGCAAATTGGAGTAAGCCGATTTTTGTTGCCGGTTCTTTTTGCATTCGGGGTGTATTTTATCATGGACGGTATCTCGCTTTGGAAAGAATTCGATGTGGGTCGGATTGTTCCATCATTTCCCGGAAAGAATGCTCCTGATTTTCTTCCAGCCATGACTGCAAAAGTTGAAAGCCCAGAAACCTTCCTGTACGACCCGGAGAATCCTGTCCGAAAAAACTGGTAAAAGGAGCTTCACCTACATATTTTCGTGTAAGCATGGGATCGGTTGAAAAGAGATGTTTTTGTTCTACAACAGCCGACCACATGAAGTCTTCATTTTCGCGGCACCAGTCCATTTCCTCTTTAGTATATCCAAAAAGCAGTGTGTCCGGAATGTCGGGTATGGTACGTTTCACAAAGTGGAGCATTTTGCCATGATAAATCATAGAACTTACAAGGTCATCTATGGAATCGTTATATGAATATTCTGTCATGCCTATAGCTTTCATTACATCGGGAACCACCATATGGGGAGTCATATGTCTTCGAAGATATTGGGGCGTTTCCAGCCACTCATAAAAGATACAGTCACTTCCCAGATATTTCTCAACACTCACTGATACCCATCCGGAATCAACAACCATGGACTGGTTAAATCCGGAAATATGCAGATATACATCAGGTGTAACTCGGTTGGGGTAGTAATGTTTGTAATAGCGAAACGCTTTTTCAAGGTCGTTTTTCAGAGCATCTTTGTCTGAAAAAACAGCACGGCAGGTGTCATAAACTTCCTGGTTGGGCTCGTATGCCAGAAATTTCGACAGGTTGTCCACATATGTTTCTGAGTCGGGGTGACCAACGCCAATGACTCCTTCGCTGTAAGCATCAAGATAACTGCCATATTTGATTTTTAGCGCTTCAATATTTTGTTCCACACTATCGGGGGAAATGGAGAAGAGATCCTTGTAAAAAGGAATAAGTTGAAAATCAACTTCAATGTCTGAAATGTCAGGTGCTGTGGGTTTTTTGCTGCAACCGGCTGAAATGATGGTCAATACCAATAAAGTTAATCTGAGAAATCTCATGTTTGTTCTGTCTTTTCTGTGAAAATGCCCGAATTGATTTATCTTTATCCTTTATTAATTGGATTTATATTTGCTAAGGTATTAATTTTAGCCTGAATTGTTGCAGGGAAATTGATTCCTGTTCATTTGAAAAATAAAAACCCTATGAAGAGAGTCGTTTTTAGTATGGGACTTCTGCTGATGATATTGAGTTCGCTCAAAGGGCAGGAAGCCAATAGTATTCGTTTATCATTTGTGGTTGAGCCACAGTTTTCATGGATGAAACCCGATATGGATGGTGTTGAGTCGCGGGGAAATAGTGGAGGATATAACTTCGGAATAGTACTTGATCGTTTTTTTGCTGATAACTATGCTTTTTCCACAGGATTGACCATCAATACTACAGGAGGCAAAATGCGTTATCCTACTGAAATTGACCTGGCAGAAGGCGAACAGCTGCCGGACGGAATACCTTTGGGGGAAAAGGAATATAAACTTCGGTATATTGAAATTCCTCTGGGTTTAAAACTGCGATCCAACGATTTTAGAAGATCCAATATTTATGGCCGGTTCGGACTAACGCCTCAGATTAATATTGAGGCCAGAGATGGTGATGATAATACAATCAGTGATCAGATTCGTCTCTTTGATATGGGATACCATCTGGGAGGGGGACTGGAATATTCCATTGGCGGAACTAATGCTTTGATGTTCGGGATTGTATATCACAATGGGTTCACTGATATTACTGATGAACCATATTATGACGATAAAACGACTCTTAACAGACTGGTGTTTGAAATTGGATTTATTTTCTAATCCGTTCGGGCCACGTTAACAATAAAATGCTTCGTTAAATTTGTGAAGGAACTTTTTGAATAGCTGCTTGTGATTAAAAGGTTCTTTAATGCTCTAATGATACCAATGATTCTGTAATTTTTAAAGACCGACATTATGAAACTGGCTTTGGTACAGTTAAACTACCATATTGGAAATTTTGAAGAAAACAGCAAAAAAATTATTGCTCATATTAAAGAGGCCAAAGCCCGGGGAGTTGAACTGATAGCTTTCTCGGAACTTGCTGTCTGTGGATACCCCCCCCTGGATCTTTTAACCCGGCAGGAGTTTGTGGAGGGTTCGATCAAAGCTATTGAAAAGATTGCCCGTTATTGTCAGGATATCGCTGCCGTGGTAGGTGGCCCCAGCCTTAACCCGCAGGCCAGAGGAAAACAACTGCATAATTCCGCCTGGTTTCTGGCTGACGGTGTAGTTAAAGATACCATTAATAAAACGTTGCTTCCCAACTATGACATATTTGATGAGTATCGTTACTTTCAGGCCAATCAGGATTTTCGGATTGTCAATTACAAAGGAAAACGTATCGCACTTACCATTTGTGAAGATTTATGGGACGATCAGCCCACGGAAGCTGCTTTTGCACGCAATAACCTGTACACCCTTTCGCCGATGCAAAAGCTGGCTGCCCTGAAACCTGATTTTATGGTCAATATCGCAGCTTCTCCCTTTTCTTATCATCAGGAAAACGTCAGGAAACAGGTAGTTTGTAAAAAAGCTTCGGAATACCGGATACCGGTTGCGTATGTCAATCAGGTGGGAGCCAATACCGAGTTGATATTTGATGGAGGCTCCATGATGGTCAACAGCAATGGAAATATTACCCACAGTGTCGCCACATTCCGTGAAGGCTGGGTCGATCTGGATACCGACAAGGTGGATGTGGTTGCTTCCGACAATCTTTCGGAAACCGATCCCATAGAATTGATTCATGATGGATTAGTTCTTGGAATTCAGGACTATTTCCGGAAATCAGGACTCAAAAGAGCAGTCATTGGATTGTCAGGAGGGATTGATTCGGCTGTTACCGCTGCGCTGGCTGTGAAAGCCCTGGGGGCTGAGAATGTTCACGGAATATTGTTGCCCTCTCAATATAGTTCACAGCACAGTGTTACTGATGCTGAGCAACTGGCAGGTAATCTGGGGATTAAAACTCATAACGTGGCCATCAAGGATATCTTTGATGGCGTGGAAAATGCTATGAAACCTGTTTTTGAAGATTGTGAAGCCGACGTGACAGAAGAAAATATTCAGGCCCGGATTCGCGGACTTTTGCTGATGGCTTATTCCAATAAATTCGGACATATCTTATTGAATACCTCAAATAAAAGTGAGGCTGCAGTAGGATATGGTACTCTTTACGGCGATATGAACGGAGGACTCAGCGTGTTGGGAGATGTTTACAAAACTGATGTGTTCAAGCTTGCGCACTATCTGAATAAAGATGGTGAAATGGTGCCTGAAAATACCATTGTAAAACCTCCTTCTGCAGAACTTCGTCCCGGACAGATGGACTCAGATTCACTTCCCGACTATGATGTGCTGGATAAGGTGTTGTTTCGTTATATCGAACTGAATCGCTCCCCACAGAGCATTGTAGCTGAGGGGTTTGAAGAAGCAGTGGTGCGAAAAGCCGTTCGGATGGTCAACTTTAATGAATACAAACGTTTTCAGACCGCCCCGATTCTCAGGGTTTCAGGTAAGGCTTTTGGTGTGGGGCGCCGTATGCCTTTGGTGGCAAAATATGAGGGGTAGAGGTTTCTTACTTCGCTGAAGCTTCGTAGGATAAAAGAGGTTAAGGTCAAGGATTAGATTGTTTAACCCTTTCTTAGCCTTAGTCTTAGCCTCAGCCTTCTTTTATTTCTTCCGTCCATACCCGGTATTTCTCCGTCCATTTGATATCCGGCTTTTGTTCAAACAGCCCGAACATTGCAGAGCCACTTCCTGACATGGCTGCATAGATGGCACCCTGGCGGTATAAACGGGTTTTTATCTCTACTAACTCGGGATAGTTCGCAAAAGCATTAGGCTCAAAATCATTAATTAGTTTATCGGGCCATTGAGTTAGTTCAGATTTCATAATTTCTTCCAGCGGAATATCAGGCTGTCGGGGAGTGATGTTTTTGTAGGCTGCCGGGGTGGATAAATGAACTGGAGGAATGACCAGCATCATCCATAAATCTTTAAGATCCACATTTATCGAAGAAAATTTATTCCCGATTCCTTTCGCCAGAGTTGGGTGGTTCCGCACGAAAAATGCACAATCGGCCCCCAATATCGCAGCTTTTTCCTCCAATTGGTTCGTGGATAAATTTAAGTCGAATTGTTCGTTAAGCAATTTAAGCATAAATGCAGCGTCACTGGAGCCACCTCCCAGTCCGGCGCCTGGTGGTATGTTTTTGTGAAGATGGATTTTCAATGGAGGAATGATGTTGTTTTTGCGCAGAAGGTTCAGTGCTTTTATCACAAGATTTTGGTTCGGAGAAGCCCCGGTAAATATTCCGGATGAGGAAAAGCTGTCTTCTTTTGAATCTTTATTTTCAAGAACTTCCAGGACATCGCTGAAACCCGTTACAGGGAAAAAAACAGTCTCAATGTTGTGAAAACCATCCGGACGCTTTTCTGTGACCAAAAGTCCTAAATTTATTTTAGCATTGGGAAAAACCACCATAATACCTTACTTTTAATGCAATAAAACATCAGATAAAAACGGATGTAAAAATAATTAAAATGATGATGAATTTAAGAATTTCAGTTGTCAGAACTTTTTTGTTAAGTTTCCTGATATTTCTTACAGCTTCATGTAAGGAAACATACCCTCCAACAGATTTAACACGTCACAGTATTATTCCCCAACCTGCATCCGTGGTTGCCACCAACCAGACATTTGTTTTGGATAAAGGAGTTTCTATTATTGTTGAACCGGACAATGAAATGCTAATGGATCATGCCCTTCTTTTGTCGGAGATGTTTTCAGATGCAACAGGGTTTGATTTTGAAATAAAAGAAACTGAAAACACACCGTGGTGGGGAAACAATATTTTTATTAAAAGTGCTCCGGAAGCAGAGAATCTTCCGGCATCAGGATATGAACTGGCTATCACAGAATCAGAACTGATAATAAAAGGAGCCTCAGCGGAGGGTGTGTTTTATGCTATTCAGACATTAAGGCAAATTCTCCCTGCTGAAATTGAAAAATCACAACAGGTTGAGTTGCCTTTACTGATTCCTGCCGGCACCATTCGTGACTGGCCTCAATATGAATACAGAGGTATGATGCTGGATGTGGCCCGTCATTTTTTTGATGTACCAACGGTGAAGCGTGTTATTGATTACCTGGCATTTTATAAGATTAATGCACTTCATCTTCACTTGTCTGATGATCAGGGATGGCGAATAGAAATTGAATCATGGCCCAATTTAACCACACATGGCGGCAGCACTGAAGTGGGAGGTGGAGAAAGCGGATTTTTTACCAAAGAGGATTATAAGGAAATTGTACAGTATGCTTCCGACCGTCATATTACCATTGTGCCCGAGATTGACATGCCTGGTCACACAAATGCTGCTCTTTCGTCCTATCCTGAATTGAACTGTGATGGCAAGGCTCCGGAATTGTACACCGGAATGCGGGTAGGTTTCAGTACTTTGTGTACGGATAAGGAAATTGTATATGAATTTGTGGATGACGTGGTGCGTGAGATTTCTGAATTAACACCTGGTCCATGGTTTCATGTAGGTGGAGATGAATCATATTCTACCGATGATGATGATTATGTATATTTCATTAATCGTGCCCGTGAGATTGTAAATTCTCATGGTAAGAGTATGATTGGCTGGGATGAGGTGGCACATGCCGGTTTGGATGAAGCAGATATTGTGCAGTTTTGGTCTAAAGAAGAAAATGCCCTTCTCGGAGTACAAAAAGGCACAAAGATATTGATGTCTCCCTCCAAACATGCTTATCTGGATATGAAATATGATGAAGACAGCCGATTGGGCCTCGACTGGGCTGGTTTTACTGATGTTGAAGATGCCTACAACTGGGATCCTGCCAAGTTGGTAGAAGGAATTGAGATGATAGATATTATTGGAGTGGAAGCTCCTTTGTGGTCGGAAACTATTGAGGATATTGATGATATTGAATATCTGATGTTTCCCCGGCTTCCCGGACATGCAGAAATTGGGTGGACACCTGCTGAAAACCGTTTCTGGGAGGATTACAAAGTGCGGCTGGGGCGCCAACAGGATCGCTTCCGTGCCTTAGGGATTGATTTTTATGAATCCGAAATGGTTCCATGGCAAGAAGAAGCGAGTTTCTTTGTGGATGTGGAAATGACTGATGAGGTAAAGGAGTAGATTTTTACGAATTAAATAATTTTAAAGATCCGGCAGGCAAGAGTTTTCCGGGTCTTTTTTATTTATAACAGACGAACATACAGGCAGCAATGGAATGAAATTCATATTCTCTCCGAGTCAACATCGTAACTGCTTTGTACCAAATACGATTAAAACTCATTGTAAACTCATTGTAAACTCATAGTAAAGTCATATTAAATTCAATTAAAAATGACTTTAATATGACTTTACTATGAGTTATTTATCAATTTACTTAAAGTTTAAGATGAAGCTGGTATAAAGTAGTTATGAAGCAGTGTTGGAGACAACTATCTTTAAAATGATGAATGCTCAGGATAAATAGGATATTTCCATCAATTCTGATTTTATAAAGAGGTGACTTGCATGCAGGTCACCTCTTTTTTCTATTTAGACTGAGAAAATTGTTATTTTTATTAAGATTTTTCATTCGATCTCAATGGACTATAAAACAGTATCTTATGAATAGTAATAACTCCGCCCTTTCTGCTAACCGTCTTCGCCCATTCCACGAAGAGGATGCCCCGGCACTCGCCCGGCTTTTAAACAATAAAAAGATTTGGAACAACATACGTGATTATGTACCTCATCCTTATTTTGAGCAGGATGCCTGTGATTTTATTGCCATTTGCCAAAAAGAGGATCCTCACTATACCTTTGTTGTAGAGTATGAAGGAGAGTTGGCAGGAGTTGTTGGATTAGTGCCACAAGCCGACGTATATCGCATTTCGGCTGAAATAGGTTACTGGCTGGGGGAGCCTTTCTGGGGAAAGGGAATAATGACTGAGGCGGTAAAGCAAATGGTCGATTACGGGTTCAAACACTTGAATCTGATCCGGATATTTACAGGTGTCTTTGACTTTAATAAAGGATCTCAACGCGTACTTGAGAAAGCAGGATTTAAGTTGGAATGTGTTTTTGAGAAAGCCCTTATTAAAAACGGGGTGGTTTATGATGAGTACCGTTACGCTATTATTCGAGAATGGTAATTGTTTCAGGCCAGGTCAAGCAGCTGATTTTTAATATGAACAATCCGGGATTGTCAGGTCTTTATATACTATCCATAGTATAATTAATCCCTCAACCATGAACCGGATTGTGTTTTTGATTTGGCATATATTTTGACCTTTTAAATATTAAAAATTTTAAAATCAGAGCTATGAGGTATTTAGTAATTATATTTTTGGTGTTTGTCTTTTTGTGCGGAAATGTAACCGCACTTCAGGCTCAGGACAAAAAAACACGGGGTGAAAAGCGGCAACAGGAATTTGAGAAAACCCAAAAACTGATTGAGAGCCGGGACTTTATTTTTGAAGCAGATCGTGCTTTTCCGCAAAGTGGTCCTCCCATCGATCTTACCACCAATTACGGTTTTCTGAAAGTAAAAGATGATTCAACGGTAGTTGGTGATTTGCCGTTTTTTGGCCGCGCATACAGAGTTGACTATGGCGGCGACGGTGGTATTAAGTTTTCAGGGAAGATGGAAGAATTGGATTGTTCGATAAATTTAAAAAAGCACAGGATTTCTTATTCGTTTAAAGTGAAAGATGATGACTTTTTCCAGATATCACTCGATATTTCATACGATGGAGATGCTTCGTTGAATGTCATAAGTCAAAATCGCAATACTATCCGGTATCTGGGGGATATTGCCGAAAGGGACTCTGATGAAAAGTAACTTGATATGCCGAACTAATGGTTCTCCACTCCACGCACCGAAATTCCCGGTAAAGGAACAATTTACCCGGAGGTCTCTGTTAATAAAGAGTTGGTTACAAAAAAAGCCGTTTCCTTTTTTGAGGGGAAACGGCTCTATTTGTATTTGAAGGGGAAATTACATGATCATAGGAATTCTCTGTAGTTGAACGTAATAACCATTTACATCCAGGTCAGGGTTATAGTTCGGAATTTTAAGAATTAATTTTTTATCATTAATGTACCAAACCTCCATCATTTCAAATAGGTCATAATTTTCCTGAATATTTTCAAAATCTTTATCTTCAGTTCCAAACATTAGAAAAAACTTGCCTCTGGGACCACGGGCATATCTCCAGAACCCACTGAAACTGTTATCCATCGTTTGTTTAATCCCTTCTTCCCATGAACCTTTTTGTTCTATGCTTATTCCATTTGGATTAAGATGAAGAATTCGCTCAAGGCTGTCTCCTAATAAATTCTCATTTCTGTTTTTTGGATCAAAGTTTTCATTGGATGTGGGAAGATTGTCGGTTGTGATGCACATAAACCTCCAGGAACCTGCAAGTAAATTTTTGATGTCGTTTGGAGAGTCCGGCCTCATTCGGGTTTCTCCTTCTGTCATTGGTTTTATCGATTCGTCATATTCAAGGTCAGCGAATTTGAAATTTGAACCTCCGTTGTTTCCTTTGGATATTATTGCCAGGTTGTCAAGAAGGAATTTATGGCCGTTGAGTGCAATAATGAAGAAACCTCCGACTTCTTCACTGGCAGCGGCCATCATTTCTTTCGCTTTTTCATGTTCCTGAAGAATGGCAAGAGTCTGGATGACATTTCGATATAATCCTTTGGTGACAGATTCGTTTATTCTTGCCTTTCTATTTGACAGATCCTTTTCATCCAGTGCAGTCATCCATTTCTCCAGTGCTTTTTCGAATTTGGGTTTTGCCTTCTCATATTCTTTGTTGTTATGCAGTTCAATGGCTTTTTTTGCATCCTCAAATGCAGAGTTGATGTCATCGTGGTCTTTGCTTTTTTTGATGTAAAAGAGTTTTATGTCAAACTTGGGCACATAATCGGGCGAAAAAAGATAAGACAGCTCTCTGGACTGATGCATCTGAACTGAAACTTCTGATCTTAAAGTGCCATTGATGGGTTCTCCGGATTCGGCTTCAAAAACACTATATACGCGATGAAAAATGATGTTGCCATCCTTGTCTTTTACCGTGGTGGTAAAGGGTTGCGTATAGAAAGATTTGTCATACCGCTGACCGGCATCGATGCTTGTTGGATCTTCGAGCCACCAGTTGGAAAGTTTTGCAGCAGGATAGACATTGTTTAGAACTATTAAATCGGGATTGCTGCTTGTTTTTTCAAGTCCGCCCAGGTTGAGATGAAAAGCATTGGAGTTAAAAGTCTTTGGCTGGATTTTTAGGTCCACCAGGGGGGTAGTCTCAAATTGAATTTCAACTTTTTCTTTTCTTACTTTCTGAGATGTCGCTGATGCCAGAAAGACAAAAATGAGCAGGAATGAAGTGATAAGTTTTTTCATGGTTTAGAAGTGATTTAAAAATTTATAGTTGTTAGTTGGTTTTATTATTTTTTATTGCAGGATAAAGCAGAGAAAGGCATATAAACACCAAATCTCAAACCATTTTCCCACAGATGCTGATCCTCTCCCATAAATGATAAGAGGGAATGCATCCTTGCGTAATGACTGACAGTGAAAGTCCATCCGGAGGTCATCTCATATTGAATTCCGTATCCCAACTCAACTCCCAGACCTGCCTGATTGTCAATGCGGGCATTTGGGCCGGTATAAATATCCACGATTCCTCCTCCTTCTATAAAGAAAAATTTTAGAAAACGTGCTTTTAATGTTGCCGGGATTGTGATTAATGAGAAGTTGGAGTGGTTGATTGTCCGTTCGATTTCCGGACTGAAGGGAGCTGACTCTGTCCTTATTTTCTGGTGCGAGTACTCCAGGCCGGTTTTAAATTTCAGCCAGTTTTTTGACAAGTCTTGCTGGAATAATAAGCCAATGGCAAAAAATCCCTCTCCATAAGTAGAGCCGGAACCATCTAAGTCATTAAAGGTTGAAACATCATTTTCGCCAACCGGAGTGAAAGTAATTCCCAGCTTTTTGGTGGGGGTGTTCTTGTCTTGTGCAAAGCTTGTCAGCGTAAGCAGACTGAGGCAAAGGGTTAAGATTAATGGTTTCATAATTGTGGTTTTGGGTTTATTGGACAATTAATTACTCGAAGTAAAGGTAGTAATTATTAAAAAACGATTTACAGATTGCATCAAAATGTTTATATTTGTTAAGTGTTTTGAATACACTTTTTAAATCACTTTTTTCCGGATAAGCATTTTTTGAAAAGAGATTCCTTCGCTTTGTTGGCAATGAAGCTCCAGCTTTTTACCGGACGTCAATACTTTGAAATAATTAAACTAATCCTATGAAGAAAAAAAATTCTTTTTTGTGTCTGTTTTTGCTGATGGCTACCATGATGGCATCTGCTCAGGACAAACCATTTTCACGTATCTCTGTTGAGGGTAAAGATTTTATCAATGAACAGGGGGAGGTGGTTGTTTTTAAAGGTTTGAACATTGCCGATCCTGACCGTCTGGCAGAAGAGGGGCAGTGGAAAGCTGATATTTTTGATGAAGTTGCCTCCTGGGGAGCAAATATTGTGCGTCTTCCGGTTCATCCAGCGGCCTGGCGCGAGAGAGGTCAGGAAGAATACCTCAAATTACTTGATCAGGGCATTGAATGGGCCAAAGATGCCGGATTGTACGTAATCATCGACTGGCACTCCATAGGAAACCTGCGTACCGGACTTTTTCAGAATCAGATGTATGACACCTCCATCCGTGAAACTTACCGTTTCTGGTACACCATCAGTCGCAGATATAAAGATGAACCGGCTGTGGCCCTTTATGAGATTTTTAACGAACCCACCACTTACAATGGTGAATTGGGAACGTTAACCTGGGAACAATGGAGTGACATAATGGTGGATATTATTTCGGTTATACGTGCCAATAATCCTCATGCAGTACCTTTGGTTGCAGGGTTTAACTGGGCTTATGATCTTACCCCTGTTATGAATGATCCGTTGCCGGTTGAAAATATTGCTTATGTGAGTCATCCGTATCCCCAAAAACGGGAACAGCCCTGGATTCCGCAGTGGGAGCGTGACTTTGGTTTTGTGGCCGATAACTATCCGGTTATTGCCACAGAAGTTGGTTATATGTATCCCGATCAGAAGGGAGCGCATATTCCATGCCTTGGAGATGACGAATATGGCAAAACACTGACAGATTATTTTGCAGACAAAGGAATTTCTTATGTAGTTTGGGTATTTGATCCTGACTGGTCACCACAGTTAATTAAGGACTGGGATTATTCTCCTACCCGGGCCGGTGCTTTCTTTAAGGAGGTGATGTCCGGTGACGAGTAATGCTTACTGAATAAACTAAAGCGGCCTCTGTCCATTTTTTGATTGGGCAGAGGCCGCTTTTTTCAGAGATTGTCACTTACGATACTCTGGAGTTTAATTTTTTTTATTTTTGTTATCTCCTGCTATTGAACAGTTTTGCGTCTCCTGATTTTCTTTAGCTCTTTGTTTTCGGGGAGTTCCGGATATTTGTGGTAAGTTTTTTTATAGGACGTTTTTTCCTAACTTTGTTTTCCTTTTCCCCAGCTCTTTTCTGAGAACTATGTGTTATTTTGTTGCGGCACCTGTAAAAAAGGCGTTTAGAGCAGCTCATTGTTCTTCATTAAAGAAAAAATCTGTTCTGATAAAAGGATAAAATACTTGTTCATGGCCCAAAAAAGCAATTACGGAAACAACAATAATAATCGTCGAACACCTGCTCAGGCCGACCTGGAGATGGGACGTATGCCTCCTCAGGCAGTAGAAATAGAAGAAGCTGTTCTTGGTGCCTTGTTGCTGGAAAAGGATGCTTTTATTGCGGTTTCCGAACTTTTAAAACCTGAGTGTTTCTACAGGGAGTCACATCAGCACATTTTTCAGGCCATTGCTCAATTGTTTTTTCACGAACAGCCTGTTGATATCCTTACAGTTACCGAGGAGATCAAGAAAATGGGTAAAGTTGAAGAGGTTGGGGGTGCTTTTTATATATCTCAGCTTACCAGCCGTGTAGCTTCTGCAGCTCACATCGAGTACCATGCCCGTATTATATGGCAAAAATATCTTCAGCGTGAGATGATACGCATCTCCAGTGATCTTCAGACACGTTCGTATGATGAATCTCTGGATGTAAATGACCTACTGGATGAAGCCGAAAACAGCTTTTTTCTGCTTTCTCAGGGAACCATGAAAAAGGAGGTGACACAGATTGATCCCGTTATTGCAGAATCCATCGAAAGAATTAAGGAGGCCGGCAAACGGACAGACGGGTTGAGTGGGGTGCCCTCTGGTTTTACAGGTCTCGACCGTATTACTTCAGGATGGCAGGATTCTGATCTGGTAATTATTGCTGCCCGTCCTGCCATGGGGAAAACAGCTTTCGTACTTTCAATGGCCCGGAATATGGCTATTACTCATCAACAACCGGTGGCTCTTTTTTCTCTTGAGATGGCCAATGTTCAGTTGGTTAATCGTTTGATTGTGTCAGAGACAGAAATCCCCGGAGAGAAAATTAAAAACGGAAATCTCTCGCCTCAGGAGTGGGAGCAGCTGGATTCTAAAATACACGCACTCATGGGAGCTCCAATATATGTTGATGACACTCCTGGGTTATCAGTATTCGAATTAAGAGCAAAATGTCGTCGTTTGAAAAAGCAGCACGATATCAGGATTGTTATTATTGACTATCTTCAGCTGATGAGCGCTGCCGGAATGAACCCGGGCAGCCGGGAACAGGAAGTAAGTATGATTTCACGGTCGCTCAAAGGATTGGCCAAAGAACTTGACATTCCTATTATTGCCCTTTCACAGTTGAACAGGGGAGTGGAAAACCGCTCGGGCCTTGAAGGGAAACGCCCACAGCTGGCCGACCTCCGTGAATCGGGTGCGATTGAACAGGATGCCGATATGGTAATGTTCATCCACCGTCCTGAATATTACGGGCTTTATGAGGATGCAGACGGTTATCCTCTCGAAGGAATGGGTGAGGTTATTGTAGCTAAGCACCGTAATGGTGCCACCGGTGATGTTCGATTACGCTTTCGCAAAGAACTGGCACGTTTCGAAGATCCGGAGCTCCAAAGCTTACCTATGTCGGGCCAGGGATTTGATTCAGGTAACGGCGAATCTGCACCCATGACTTTTAAATCAAAAATGAATGAGGATGAAGGCGTTCCTTCCGGAAATACCTCCCCTTCGAATGGTGGCGGTTTTGATGGGCCGCCTTCCGGGTTTAATAATGAGGCTCCCTTTTAGAGCATGGTCATGGAGCAAAGTGCATGGATTTTCAATCTCTGATGTCCTTATGTCTCAAGTGCATTAAAGCCACTCCGCTAATTCCTTTAGAGAGGTAATTTCTTTGAATACTTTCTCATCATGCGGAATTTTTCCGGGGTTGAAATAAACGTGATCAATCCCAAATTCCCGGGCTCCTTTAATGTCATTTTCCAGACTGTCTCCAATTACCAGACTTTCAGATTTTCGTGCATTGGCACTTTTGATGGCATACTCAAAGAATTTTCGGTTGGGCTTGCTGGCTCCTATGTCTTCCGAGATAAAGATTCGCTCGAAAAAAGGGGTAAGCCCGCTTTTTTCCATTTTAGTATGTTGGGCTTCCCGGAATCCGTTTGTAATAATGTAAAGGTGGTATTTTTTCTTTTTTAGATATTCCAGTACTTCCATCGTGTGAGGAATTATACCGGTTTGCAGGGAATTTCCTGATACAAAGGCATCAGCAAATGATTCGGAAACCAACATATTGTCGAATCCTGCATTGACGAAGGTCTGGTAAAACCGGCCTACTTTTACATCTTTCTTGGGAATTTTTCCGTGCTGATATTCGAGCCATAACCTTGTGTTGATGGGCATATACTGTTCAAAGAAATCATCAAAATCACTGAAGTACCGCTCAAGTTGATAACTGATAAATAGTTCCCGGAGAGTTAGTATTTGATTGTTATGAAAATCCCAGAGAGTATGATCAAGATCGAAAAAAAGGTGTTTGTATGCCATAAAATAAAGTTAATGAACCGGGCCCCGCAGAAATTTTCTGCGGGGCCCGGGGCTTGTTTTTTTTATTTTAATTGTTGGTTCGTCTTTTACAATAATATACCAGTCAACTCTTAAGGATTAACACATTTCCTGCGTTAAAGTATAGATTGTCAGCATTATAGCAGCCGAGCTGGTCTCTATGAATTCTAACCTCCAGCTTCTGGTTAATACCCAAAATCTAAAACCTGGTTTCTGGATTCCAACCTGCAACTTTCTTAAAGTTCCTTTTGGGGCCTTTACTTCGCCTGAATAACCAGATATTTTGAAATACTCCAGAATTCATCCTTGTCTTCAATATTCAAAATCATATTTCCGTTATCTGCTGATGACATGGAGAAAGAACCTTCCGGATGTGAGGTAAGGATTTCAGCATTCGATTGAAACACTTCCAGGCTGTCGGTTTCGCGAATGTCAATTTCGGCAAAGTACTCTTTGTCGAAATCATCTTTCAGCAGTTCGGTTTTGCCAAAGAAAAGAAAACCCTCCTTGTTCAGGATGTTTTTTTCTTTTAATTCGCTTCTGGTTCCTATTGCATAATAGGCCTTATGCATATCGTCTTTCGTTGATTTGAGTTCTGAGCGGGCCTCTTCATTGACTGTTCTGATCGAGTCCATTGCAATTTCCATGTCTGTGAGTGCATAGTTCATGTCATCGATTTCAGTATTTTTTTGCTGAAGAAGATCATTCAGCTGTTTGATTTCGACATTTTTTTGACGCAGTTGGTCATTGAGGCCCGAAACCAGTCTGTTGAGACGTCCTGTCTCTACCCCTGATTGCTTCAGCTGATTTTCAAGGGACTCTATCCGTTCTTTATTTTGGACCATCAGGTCGTAAATAAGACGAATATCTTCATTAATCTGTTTTGCCGATTCTCCGGATGTTTCACCCTGTCGTGCTTTAATGGCAATTATTTCTTCCTTTTCTTTTATAACCCGAAGTGTTGCCTCAATGTCGCCAATTGTGTTGATCATCTGGTTCATCTGGCTGTCTTTGGCGGTGGTCACCCGGGTCAGAGAGTCGTTTTGCTGTTTAAGTTCGGTTCGGCTTGGGCCGCTCTGGCATTGCCAAAGAAAAGGCACCAATATTAATATTACTAATAAATTTTTCATTTTTTCAGGTTTTAAGTATTACTGTTTTTTTTAATATATTCTCCTGTATATGACGTTTTTCGGGCTTCTTTTATTGTTTTTTAATAAAGAATTCTTTTCTGAAATTATTTATCTATGTGAAGATACAACCCATTAAAAGGGTATTGTTTATTATGTTGCCTCTTTTTTTTTAATATGTCGTAATAAAGAGATCACAACTACTAACAACTAAATTACAAAAGCCCTTCTTTGTCTGTCAAAGTTATTAATCTTTTTTGCCGTTGACAATTAAAACAATTTCTCCTTTGGGTTGGTGTTGGGAAAAATGAAGAACGAGTTCGCTCATGCTCCCTCGTACTGTTTCTTCGTGCATTTTACTGATTTCTCTGCAAACAGCTGCCTGTCTGTCATCGCCAAAGTTTTCTGCCAGTTGTCCAAGTGTTTTTAAAAGGCGGTGGGGTGATTCGTAGAATACAATGGTTCTGGATTCGTTTTGAAGAATTTCCAGGCGTGTTTTTCTTCCTTTCTTAACAGGTAGAAAACCTTCAAAGCAAAATTTATCGTTGGGCAATCCTGCTGTAACCAAAGCCGGCACAAACGCAGTGGGCCCGGGCAGACACTCGACTCTGATGCCTGCATCTATGCAGTTCCGAACAACCAGATATCCCGGATCTGATATGCCAGGAGTTCCTGCATCCGAAATAAGGGCTGCGTTTTCGCCGCTTTGTAACCGGCTAACCACTTTTTCAACAGATGAATGCTCGTTGAATTTGTGATGGGCATACATTTTGGTTGTAATATCCAGGTGCTTCAGGAGTTTGCCGGATGTTCTTGTGTCCTCAGCAAGAATAAAATCCACTTCTTTAAGAATTCTAACCGCCCTGAAAGTGATGTCTTCCAGGTTACCAATGGGGGTCGGTACAACATAGAGTGTGCTCATAGATTATAAATATCGTCGTTCCACAAGCTCCATGAAACTCAGCAGAGCTTCATTTTCAGGATCCCAGTTGAAGTTAGCCAGAAGAAAATTCTGGGCTTCAGTAATCCCCTGCATTTGGTTTAGTTGTTCCAGAGTCTGGTGCATTAACTCTGCATTTCCTCCAAATAATTCTCTTTGAAAAAAGAAACGGTCGTTGATGCCCATGGCCTTTTTTAGATCTGTAACAGGCGGGGCGCTATAGGAGCGTTTTGAATTGGCCGGTTTTTTGTTTTTGCCGATTTGCTCATTGAAAGAAGATTTTTCCTTATTGAATTTTTCGCCCAAAACAGCCGGCTCTTTTTCCTCTTTTTTTTCAGATGCCTGTTTTAGTGTAGCCTGTACTTCTTTTTCTTCCGTTATATGGGGATTTTCCTTTTCTTCTTTTTCTTCTGCTGTGTCTGCAATTTCTTTTTCAGGTAATGGCTCACCTACCGGTTGATTTTTAACAGGGGCTTCCTGATGTATCAGAGTGCCTGGCGGAGTTAAATCATCTGGTTTGGATTCATGTTTTGGCGCAGCATTTTGAACAGCAGAAGTTTTTGGAACTTTGGTAATGGCTTCCGGGTCCGACACCGGGGGGGTCGGCAGTGAAAGTTCCTCCAGCATTTCAATTTCTTCCAAAATACTGTTTATTCTGTTGCGCGTCAGTTTAAAAAAAGCTTTTGAAAGCGGTGTGCTGCCTTTAACATTTTGTGCAAGCATTTCCACTTCTTTCAGGTCGTGGATGATAATTTCCAGAAGAGCATCTTTTTCCATAATAGCTTGAGGCCCATTTTTCGTTACATTTGCAAATGTAGTGAATGCAGTGCGAAAATAAATTATTCTTTTAATGTTTCTTGAAAATAAGGTTGATAAGTCCGAAAAACGCGGATGGATAGAAGTTATTGCCGGTTCTATGTTTTCCGGAAAAACAGAGGAGTTATTGCGTCGTTTGCGCCGGGCCGGGATAGCCCGTCAGCGGGTGGAAATTTTTAAGCCGCTGGTGGATAACCGGTATAGTGACGAAGATGTGGTTTCTCATGACTCCAACAGTATTCTTTCCACGCCTGTTGAGAGTTCCGGTAATATTCTGTTGCTTTGCGGAAACGTAGATGTTGTCGGTATTGATGAAGCCCAGTTTTTCGACAACAATCTGATAAATGTATGCAATCAGCTGGCCGGTCAGGGTGTACGTGTTATTGTGGCCGGACTGGATATGGATTTTAAAGGTCATCCGTTTGGGCCCGTACCTGCATTAATGGCCTCTGCCGAGTATGTGACAAAGGTGCATGCCATCTGTATGCGTTGTGGCGACCTTGCTCAGTTTTCTTTGCGAAAATCGCATAGCGACAAACTTGTGGAGCTTGGTGCTTCTGATGCTTATGAAGCAGTTTGTCGGGCATGTTATCATAAATATATTAAAAAATGATTACTTATACTCCGGAACAACTTGCTGAAGCCTGCCATGGATGTTTGACAAAGAATAATGATTCGGTGGTGACCCGGATGCTTATCGACAGCCGGTCTGTTTATGATGCATCAGAAAGTCTTTTTTTTGCGTTGAAAGGCAACAGACATGACGGGCATCAATTTTTGAAGCAACTGGCAGAAAAGGGCATACGGAATTTTGTAGTGAAAAAGGGAAAGATTCCAAAGGATGTTGCCTCCCGGGCCAATTGGATTGAGGTAGAAGATCCGGTCAGGGCACTTCAGAAAATCGGAGCCTTTCATCGATCCCGTTTTCAGATTCCTGTTTTAGGTATCACCGGGAGTAATGGTAAAACTATCGTTAAAGAGTGGATTACCCAAATGATGGGAAGCGATGTTTTTATTGCAAGGTCACCTCGGAGCTATAACAGCCAGATAGGCGTTCCTTTTTCGGTGTGGCATCTTAATGACATGTCTGAGCTGGGTATTTTTGAGGCAGGAATATCGCTTCCGGGGGAGATGAGGTATTTGCAGGAAATTATTCAGCCGACCATAGGCCTTTTTACCACTCTGGGGCAGGCTCATCAGGAAAATTTCTCCTCGCTGGAAGATAAACTAAAGGAAAAACTATTGTTATTCGAAAATGTATCCACCATATTCTATGATTGTGACCAGGTTCTGGTAGATGAGATGATGATGTCCATGTTTTCCGACAAAGAACTTTTGACCTGGGGGCGCTCTGAAAAAGCTTTTTTGCAGCTTTTAAGTGAGGATGAGGTAAATGAAAAAAAACACCTTATGCTGAAGTGGGGGACAGATACATTTGAGGTTGTTATTCCTTTTTCAGATCAGGTAAGTGTTGAAAATGCTTTGCCTTTAATCTTGTTTATGCTGCATTGGGGATATAAGCCAGGAGTAATAATCGAGAGACTTCCGGGCCTGGTTCCTGTGGCCATGCGAATGGAGCAAAAAGAAGGAATTAACAATAATCTTATAATCAACGATACATATAATGCTGATTTTACTTCACTTGAGGTTGCTCTCGATTTTCTGGTTCAGCAAAGTCGCAAAAAGGAGGTTAAGCGTACAGTAATACTTTCGGATTTGCTTCAGACAGGAATCCCCGATAATGAGTTGTATCCTCTTGTTGGTACGCTGATAAAGGAGAAGCAAATTGACCGGTTTGTGGGCGTAGGGCCAGCAATGGTACGTTATGCTTCAAGGTTTGAAGTACCCGTTTCATCTTTTTACGAGACTACAGAAGAGATGCTGGAGGCACTTTCCTCTTTTCATTTCAGGGGGGAAGCAATTCTGGTAAAAGGTTCCAGAAAATATAGTTTTGAGCGGATAGTGCAGCGGCTGGAATTGCAACGACATGCCACTGTTATGGAAATAAATCTGGATGCTCTGGTTCACAACCTTAATCGCTATCGGAGGCTTCTTGGTCCCGATACAAGACTTTTGGCAATGGTAAAAGCTTTTTCATACGGAAGTGGTTCCTATGAAATTGCTGCCGCGCTGCAATATCAAAACGTGGATTATCTGGGAGTGGCTTTTGCCGATGAGGGAATTGAGTTGAGACGTGCCGGTATTGCTACACCGATTATTGTAATGAATCCCGAAGAAAAGAGTTTTCTCCAGATGCTGGAACATAACCTGGAACCTGAGATCTACAGTTTCAATGTTTTGGAAGATTTTAATTCTGCTGTTCAGGCGGAAGCCTCACAGGCTGTTCCTGTTCACATAAAGCTGGATACCGGCATGAATCGTATGGGCTTTCCGGAGAGTGCTGTTGATGAATTGATTATCCGATTGAAACAGATGCCCTCGTTAAAGATTAAATCTGTTTTTTCTCATCTGGCCGGTAGTGATGAGGAGATCCATGATGCGTTTACCCTTCAGCAGATAAGAAGATTTGAGGAAATTTGCAAGCGTCTTAAGAGCGGGCTTGGAGTCGGTTTTTGGATGCATATACTCAACAGCGCCGGAATAGAGAGGTTTCCCGAAGCCCGCTTTGATATGGCCCGTTTAGGAATCGGCCTCTATGGAATTGGAACAGGAAAAATTGAAGATCTCAGAAATGTGGTAACTCTCAAGTCATATATTTCACAGATTAAACCTGTGTCAGCAAATGAAACAGTTGGTTATGGGCGGGCAGGAGAACTTAAGCGCAACGGGTTGATAGGTGTTGTTCCCATTGGGTATGCCGACGGATTGAACCGGCATTTGAGTAATCGTCGCGGCAAAATGATGATTAACGGGCGACTGGCCCCCATTGTGGGAAGCGTCTGTATGGATATGTGTATGGTGGATCTGACGGATATTCCTGCCGAAGAGGGAGATGAGGTAATTGTATTTGGAGATGAATATCCGCTTACCAACCTGGCAAAGCAACTGGATACCATCCCTTATGAAATTCTGACAAGTATCTCCCGAAGAGTTACACGGGTCTATTATAAAGAGTAATTTTCCACTCTTTTTGGGTTAAAGTATGCAAACATTAATCTCTGCTAATTGATCATTGTTAATTGCATTCACCCGAGTCTGGAAATTCTCTCCAGTTTTTGTTCATCCAGCACCCTGAGGATGCGGCCGTCTACAGTCAGAACTTTTTCTTTGACAAAAGAGGTTAATGTTCGAATTGCATTTGAGGTGGTCATATTGGAAAAATTGGCCAGATCTTCACGGGAAAGATAAATGCTGAGCGTAAAGCCATCTTCTTCGTAGCCGTAAATGTCTCTGAGTACCAGTATGCTTTCAGCCAGGCGGCCCCTGATATGTTTTTGTGTAAGCGAAACCGTCCTGAATCTGGCAAAGCCAAGCTCAGTGGCAAATGATTTGATGATGTTCATACACAGAGCGTTGTTGGATTTCATCAGCTCCATGACTACATCTTTGGCTACATGAAATATTACACAGGGCTCAAAAACCACTGCCGAGGCAATGTGCTGCTCATCGGCAAACAAGGCGCGATACCCGATAAATCCCGGTCCGCTGGCCATCCGGACAATCTGTTCACGACCGGTCATCCCTTCCTTGTAAATCTTCACCTTTCCAGAGCCTATACAAAGTAAACCGGTGGGTTTTTCTCCCTCCTGATAAATTATCTGATTCTTCCGGTATCGTATGGTAGTATGATTGGCCAGAAGATACTCCTTTTCCTTTGGTGTAAGTTCATGGAATAGTTGTGGAATATCTTTTATGGTTGGTTCCTGCAATGTCCCTTTTTTAATCCCCATTTCTTAAGTGTCTGTTCTATAACTATGTTTTACAACATACAAAGTTAAAAAAAAGAGTATGCAATGTGGTTAAAAAAGATTAATTACTGATTCAGGAACTTCACAGTCAACCATGTTAACAACCCGGTTGCTGTTTCAAGTGCTTCTTCATTGATGTTGAGCTGAGGAGTGTGGAGTGCGCCTGTTGGTCCATTCTTTTGCTGAACTCCAAAGCGATAAAAAACAGACGGATATTTGTGTGTATAGTAGCCAAAGTCCTCTGCAGTCATTCGAATTTCCATCTCTTTTACATCGGAGGGTTTAAGAAATTCACGTGCAAAAACGAATGCTTCTTTAGTTGCTTGTTCGTTGTTGTATACAACGGGATAACCGTCTTTTATGTCAACGACACATTCAGCTCCCATGGATTTGGCCGTTCCTTCGGCTATTTCCCGGATTTTATCTTTTATTTTAGTCCGCCACTCTTCGTTCATGGTACGGAGTGTGCCGGCAATTTCCACTTTTTCTGGAATAATATTGGTAGCTCCGAGTCCTTCAATTCTTCCAAACGAGAGTACGGTGGGAATGTTTGCAGGAACCATTCGTGACACAATTTGCTGAAGGGCCACAATAATGTTAGAGGCAATTAAAACAGTGTCGTTAAGAGTATGAGGAAGGGCTGCATGTCCGCCTTTCCCTTTTATTGTGAGGTAAACTTCATCACCGGAAGCCATATACATCCCGGGTTTGAATCCTACGTGGCCTGCAGGCATATCGGGTAAAATATGCTGACCGATTACCAGATCCGGTTTGGGATTGTTGAGTGCCCCTTCTTTAAGCATCAGAAGTGCACCGCCCGGAAATTTTTCTTCCCCAGGCTGAAAAATCAGTAAAACAGTGCCTTTCCATTGCTCTTTTAATTCTACGAGAATTTCAGCAGCTCCCAGTAATGCCGATGTGTGAACATCATGACCGCACGCATGCATTACACCTTCATTTACAGATGCAAAAGGAAGTGAGGTCTCTTCCTGAATAGGGAGAGCATCCATATCGGCCCGTAAAGCCACTGTTTTACCTGCTCCGTTTCCCTCTATGGTTGCCACAATGCCTGTTCCGGCGATACCTGCCTTAAAAGGGATGCCTAGAATCGTCAGTTCATTGGCAACATAAGCGGATGTTTTATGTTCTTCAAACGATAGTTCAGGATTTTTATGAATATGTCGGCGATGGGCTTTTATTTTTTCCAGTTTTTTACTGGCAAGTGTCTTTATTAATTGCTTTAAATTATTCATATTAGCTGTTTTTTCAGGATATCTATTAGCTGTTTTTTCAGGATATCCTTATTGATGAGGCAGAATAAAAAAATGGTTTGAATCCTGAGCTCACTCCGAAAAAGCGCAATTCCGACAAATTCTTTGTAATACCGTTTTATTATGGCTTCACTATCAAACGATAACTGCGGATCAAAAAAATCCATTTATCTCGAATTTGAAGTAATTCTTACATTTCGGAGTAAATCCATTCTTAAATATTACAAATGTAGTGGTTTAGGCAGAATTAAAAAATCAGTTTGTTTTTTTCAATACTGGCATGGTTTTGGAAAAAGATGAGATTTAAAAATATTATTAGCTTTGTAATCATATTAAAGGAAAATCATTGGTCTTTCAGTTGCTGAAAAGGATGGTTTTTTATCTTAAGACCAGTCAATAAATGAAACGGGTAATTTTGTGTGTTCATTGCACAATGGATTGACAGATTTTTAGATATAAGATTTAAGGTAAATCGTATAATATTATAAATCTGCAAGTTAACACAAGTTATTTATAAAACTGGTTAAAAGGCTAATATGAAAATTTAACTGATTATTTATACAAACATTTTATAAAATAGCACCGGTATTAATTATTTTCAAATCCGTTTTATTGAGGACGTTTGAATTTTGAAGATGACGTCGAAATAAATTATTTACTAATAAAACAGGTTAGGTGTTTAATCATATAAAAAACATAAAACGATGAATAGATTATTGCTGTCTTTAATTATTCTGACTTTCGGACTGGGGCTTCAGGCGCAGAAGTCAAGATCAGTCATTTCTTTTGAAAAGGAAATTCACAATTTTGGAGAGATAAAAGAGGATGGAGGAACTGTGGAATACACTTTTTCTTTTAAAAATACAGGAGAGCAACCCCTAATAGTACATAATGTGCGTGCATCCTGCGGCTGTACTACTCCCGACTGGACTCGTCAGCCTATTCAACCGGGTAAAGAAGGTTTTATCAAGGCCACATTTGACCCTCGGAATCGTCCGGGAAATTTTAATAAATCCATAATTGTCACAACCAATGCAGCAGAACCAACAGCGGTTTTGCGTATCACAGGGAAAGTTCTTCCGAAGAAAAAAACTGTTGAAGATATTTATCCCCGCGCAATGGGCCCCATCCGCTTAAAAACATCTCATCTGTCATTTACCAAGGTTGGACCTGAGGAGGTAAAAACGGAAGATCTGGAATTTATTAATTCATCCGGCAATGAGGTGGAAATAACTTTTGATAATGTTCCTGCTCACCTTAATATCTTAGTTGAGCCTGAAGTTGTGGCCCCGGGTGAAAAAGGGGTTATTTCTGCGGAGTATGATGCAGGCGTTAAAAATGACTGGGGTTTCGTTGTTGATCAGGTTTACCTGAAAATAAACGGAGAGAGTGACAGAGAAAATCGATTGAGTATAAGCGCTACTATTGAAGAAGATTATTCCAAATGGACAGATGAGCAAATGCTCAAGGCTCCATCAATAGAAATTGACGACCGGGTGTTTGATTTTGGTGAGTTGAAGCAGGGAGAGAAAGTTTCTCATAATTTTGTAATTACCAATAAAGGAAAATCCAATCTTATTCTCAGAAAAATTCGTGCGTCTTGTGGTTGTACAGCTATTGAACCCGATAAGAAAGTTATCGGACCGGGTGAAAGCACTAATGTAGTGGCTGAGTTTAATTCCAGGGGTATGAGTGGAAGGCAGAATAAATCCGTTACTATTTATTCCAATGATCCTAAGAAAAGTACCATGTTGCTTCGTTTAACAGGAACCGTGGTTAAATAAATTTGAAATAGCTTGATTATTGCAGTGAATTGTTCGATTTTTAGAAGCGGGAGAGTTGATTTTTGCCTGAAATATTGACTTCGTTGAACTTTGTTTCATAAATTAACTCTGTTGTGGTTGGAAAGAATTTAAAATTTGGAGAATGGATGTTTGGGATGGACACAAGCATATAGAAAATGACCCTGTTTATAAGGGACTTAATGTAAACAAGGGAGTGGATAGCCTGCCTTCAGTGAATCCTGATGCAGCTAAACGGTTTTTAGGACGAAAACGTTCCACATTGAGTGTTGATCAGTTTGTGGAAGGGATACTGAATGGAAATGTAACCATCCTGAGCCGTGCTGTAACCATGATAGAGAGCAGCAAGTCTGAGCATCAGTCAATAGCTCAGCAAATTATTGAGAAATGTGTCCCTTATGCCGGGAAATCTGTAAGACTTGGAATAACGGGAGTTCCCGGAGCCGGTAAAAGTACTTTTATAGAGGCCCTGGGATTGCATATTATAAATGGAGGCGGAAAACTGGCTGTATTAGCCATAGATCCCAGTAGTGAGAGATCCCGGGGGAGTATTTTGGGAGATAAAACCCGCATGGAAAAATTGTCAGCCGAAAAAAATGCTTACATTCGTCCTTCTCCGTCAGCAGGTTCGCTGGGAGGGGTTGCCCGTAAAACCAGGGAAACTATAATTCTTTGTGAGGCAGCAGGCTTTGATACTATTTTTATTGAAACTGTGGGGGTAGGGCAATCAGAAACAGCTGTACATTCCATGGTCGATTTTTTTCTGCTTTTGATGCTTGCCGGAGCAGGTGATGAATTGCAGGGAATAAAACGAGGGATTATGGAGATGGCCGATGCTATTGCGATAAATAAGGCTGATGGTCAAAATATCCAGAAAGCTAAAATGGCCCGTACCGAGTATCGAAATGCATTACATCTTTTTCCTCCTACTCAGTCGGGATGGACGCCCAGGGTGGAGATATGTTCTGCTTTGCTTGATGAGGGAGTGGATGATGTGTGGAAGATGATTTTGGAATATATGGAAATGACCCGAAAAAATGGTTATTTTAAAAGTAATCGAAGAGAGCAGGCAAAATACTGGATGTTTGAAACTATTAATGAGCAGTTGAAAAACAGTTTCTACCAACATCCGGAAATAAAAAGTGAACTGAAAAATTTTGAAAAGAAAGTGCTCAATGCTGAAACTAGTTCTTTTATTGCGGCACGTCAACTATTGAATAAATACTTTGATAAACTATAATGATTATTTTATGAAAAAGATTAGCTTTTTATTATTAACAGGACTAATGGTTCTGGCATCTTGCGGACAAACCGACGAATACAAGGTGAATGGAACTGTAGAAGGAATAACTGAAGGACAGGCAGTGCTTCAGAAAATAGAATCCCAGGGCCCGGTATCTGTTGACACCACCCAAATTGTAGATGGCTCTTTTACTTTTACAGGTTCTGCAGAGTATCCAGAACTTCATTTAATCTATATTGATGACAACGAAATGCCTGTTGCCTTTTTCCTTGAAAATGCAACCATTGATATCAATGCAGATTTTGAGAATATGCAGGATGCTGAGGTAACAGGATCTGAAATAAATGACAAATTTGCTGAGTTTAATGATGGAGTGCCTTCTAATGATCGGGCGCAGAGTCTTCAGCAGGAGTTTATGGATGCCCGCGAGGATGAAGATCAGGTAAAAATGCAGGAACTTGCTGCCGAGTATCAGACTATTATGGAGGAGCAGCAGGAATATTACCGCGATTTTGTTATGGATAATACCGATAATGTTGTAGGTGCTTTTCTTGCTATGAATATGGCCGGCTCTATGGAGTTGGAAGAACTGGAGGAGCTGGTTTCCGATTTAAAAGCCAACATCCCGGGTCATCCCTATGTGCAGGAAATTGAAAACATGATGGAGCCCATGCAGAAACAGCAGGAAGCCAAGGATGCTATTGAAATTGGTAAAGAAGCTCCAGAGTTTACCCTTGCTGACACAGATGGAAATGAAGTAAGCCTTGAAAGCTTTGAGGGGAAATATGTTTTTCTTGACTTCTGGGCATCATGGTGTAAGCCGTGTCGGGAAGAAAGTCCCAATTTGGTTAAAGCCTATAATGAATTCGGTGGAGAAAATTTCGAAATTGTAGGTGTTTCTCTCGATAAAACTGCTGAGCCCTGGTTGGAAGCCATTGAAGAAGATAATATGACCTGGACTTTGCTGCATGATCCTGAAGGTGATGTGGCGAATACTTATGGTGTTCAGTCTATTCCTTTTACTTTGTTGCTTGACAAAGAGGGTGTTATTATTGAGAAGAATCTCAGAGGTAATGCTTTGCACGAAAAACTTGAAGAACTTTTATAGATAGATCCGAGTCAAGATCTCTTAAAGGCCGGTTTTCTTAGGGAAAACCGGCCTTTACTATATAATATTGGCCCATTTTCAACAAAGATTCAAATCGTTTGTTTACTGTAAACTATGACTGACATTTCCAAAGATAATATTTACATTTAATAGATAAATTAACAAATATAGAATTATGAGTTACGATCTCGTTGTTATAGGAAGTGGCCCTGGAGGCTATGTAGCTGCTATCAGGGCTTCTCAATTAGGAATGAAAGTCGGGGTGGTGGAAAAGGCTGAACTCGGAGGAGTGTGTCTCAATTGGGGATGTATTCCAACAAAATCACTCCTTAAAAGTGCCCAGGTTTTTGAATACCTTAATCACGCTCAGGATTATGGAATTAATATTGATGGTAAAGCTTCTGCTGATTTTCAGGCAATGATAAAAAGAAGCCGTGAGGTCGCCGGAGGTATGAGTAAAGGAATTCAGTTCCTTTTTAAGAAGAATAAGATTGAAGTTATTGAGGGAACAGGAAAGCTTACCAGTGATAAAAAGGTTGAAGTGACCAAAAATGACGGTAAAAGTGAAACTGTTGAAGCTAAAAATATTTTACTGGCTACAGGCGCTCGTAGTCGCCAGTTACCAAGTCTGCCACAGGATGGTAAGAAAATTATCGGATACCGAAAGGCTCTTACACTCGAAAAACAACCCGAATCAATGGTTGTTGTTGGTTCAGGAGCAATAGGCAGTGAGTTTGCTTATTTCTATAATTCCATTGGAACCAAGGTTACACTTATTGAATATCTGGATAATGTAGTCCCACTGGAAGATGAAGAAGTTTCCAAACAGTTGGGACGCTCCTTTAAAAAATCCGGCATTAAAATAATGACAAGTTCTGAGGTTACCAGTGCTGATACTTCCGGTAAAAAGGTTAAGCTTACTGTGAAAACAAAAAAAGGGGAAGAAACTGTTGATGCAGATATTGTATTATCAGCCGTGGGTATAGCTCCAAATATTGAGGATATTGGATTGGAAGATGCCGGTGTGGAAGTGGATAAGGGGCGTGTGAAAGTGGATGAATTTTATCGTACTACAGCTGAAGGGATTTATGCTATTGGTGATATTGTTCAAGGACAGGCACTGGCACATGTGGCTTCTGCTGAAGGTATCATCTGTGTTGAAAAAATTGCCGGTAAAGAAGTGGAACCTCTTAATTACGGAAATATTCCTGCTTGTACATATACTTTCCCCGAAGTGGCTTCTGTGGGAATGACAGAGAAGGCAGCAAAAGAAGCCGGTTATGAATTGAAGGTGGGCAAGTTTCCATTCTCAGCCAGTGGAAAGGCTAGTGCTGCCGGGCATAAAGATGGATTTGTGAAATTGATTTTTGATGCCAAATATGGTGAAGTATTAGGAGCTCACATGATAGGAGCTAATGTAACAGAGATGATTGCCGAGCTTGTGGCCGCCCGTAAGCTGGAAACTACCGGTCATGAAATCATAAAGGCTGTGCATCCGCATCCTACTATGTCAGAAGCTGTGATGGAAGCTGCAGCTGCTGCTTATGGCGAGGTTATACATATCTGACAATATTTAGGGTTTGATAAAATTAAAGGGGGTTGCTCACAAATCATTGGGCAGCCCCTGATTGTTTTGTTGTTTTTCAGATCGTATAAAATAAGATTTAATTCCCGGTTTTAATAAAACTTCATAATATCCGGGATTACTGTTTGTTGTCCTGTTTGCTTTTCTTAAGATTTATATATAAATACGTTATTCCAGAAAAAAACCCGCATTCTTCAGATCATTCCAATAGCCCGGATATGATTTGCTCACTACCTGGGGGTTTTCAATGCTTAACTTTCCACAGGTAATGGCTGCCGGAGCAAAAGCCATTGCCATTCGGTGATCGTGGTAGGTTTTTATGACGGGGGATTCAGTGATTAGAGTTTTTTTACCATCCCATTTCAGGTCATCAGTATTATTGGTGGTGAATACAAAGCCGAGCTTTTTGGCTTCAGCAATTAGTGCATTGATTCTGTCGGTCTCTTTTATCTTTAGGGTGTGTAAGCCTCTGAGGTGAAAGGGAACATTCAGGCATGCGCAGGTGACTGCAAAAGTCTGGGCCAGGTCGGGTTGATCGGTAAAGTCGTACTTGAATTGTTTTGTCAACTCTCCTGATTTTCTGAGTTGAAGACCTTTTTGCGAGAATTTGTGTTTCACTCCCAGTTGGGTAAACAAACCGGCCACTTCAGAGTCTCCCTGCAGGCTGTATCTGTCCAGCCCTTTGAGTGTAACCTGGGTATCGCTTTTGGACAAAGCTACAATCTGAAACCAATAGGAGGCAGCGCTCCAGTCGCCTTCTGATTTGCTTTCAACCGGTTTTAATTCCTGCTCTGGAACAATGATCGTGTCGTCAGTCCACTCAGAATGCACGCCAAATTGCTCCATGAGTTTAAGCGTAAGGTTGATATAGGGACGTGAGGTGATGTTGCCTTTTAATTTCAGTGTCAGTCCATCGGTAACTGTGGGTGCAATCATCAGGAGTGCTGAGATGTATTGACTGCTGATGTTTCCAGGTAATTCAAGTGTTTTTCCCTGCAGGGAGCTTCCAAGTATTTTTAGAGGAGGGTATCCTTCTTTTTCAGTGTATTCAATGTTAGCCCCTAATTCTTTCAGAGCATCTACCAGTACACCGATGGGACGCTCTTTCATTCGTTCACTTCCGGTTATTACCCATTCTCCGACAATTCGCGAAAGAAATGCGGTAAGAAAGCGCATGGTGGTGCCTGCCGCTCCTATGTTAAAAACACTGGCGTTGGAGGTTAATGCAACGGACAGAGCTCTTGTGTCATCACTGTCTGATAAATTTTTTACAGGGTAAGGGCTGTACGAAAGTGCATTTAGGATAAGCAGCCTGTTGCTGATACTCTTGGACGAGGGAAGGTTTATGGTTGTGGTTGCTAATTGCGGGGGGGCACTTACTTTTATAATCGTCATAGTTCTGATTGTTCATGGAGCCGCAGTTTCAGTGTAAATACGGCCGGATGTTTATTGGTATGGTTAAGAAAAAACAGCTGATTTGATTTCTTCTTTGCTGCAATGAATGTCAATTTCAGGAACTCCTACCTGGCTCAAAAGGGTGAAATTTATTCTGTCTCCCCTGTTTTTTTTATCATGCTGCATTAGTGTAAACAGATCGTCAAAATCATCAGGAGAAAATCCATGATGACCAAAGAGTTCATAAATGTATTTTTCTGTTTTATCGGCTGTTTCAGCAGGAAAACCTTTTTTTTGTACTGCCAGTTTAATTTCAGGAATAATTCCCCATGCTACAGCATAGCCGTGCAATGCGGGCCTTTTTTTCTTCATGGCAAGACTTTCAAATGCATGGCCTATGGTGTGGCCCAGATTTAAAGCTTTTCTGATTCCTTTTTCCAGCGGATCTTCTTCAACGTAACGGTCTTTTACCAAAACAGAACCTGCTACCAGATCGGCCAGCAACTCCACGGAAATAGATGATGGGTCAATAGATAGCAGTTGATTGAGGGTTTCGGGTGTGTCGATAAGTGAATGTTTGATCATTTCGGCATATCCTGAAAGCAGATTGTTTTTGTCCAGTGTTTTTAGAAATGGGGTATGTATCAACACCATGTCTGCAATACGAAAAGCACCTATTTCATTTTTGAAGCCATTGAAATTGATACCTGTTTTTCCTCCCACTGAGGCATCAACCATTGAAAGCAGTGTTGTGGGCAGGTTAATAAATGGTATTCCACGTTTATAGGTCGCTGCGGCAAATCCACCAAGATCACAGGGCATGCCTCCGCCAAGATTGATGAGTAAGGAGTGGCGTGAAGCACCGCCGGCCGAAAGCATATGCCATACAGAAGTAAGAGCTTCAGTGTTTTTATGATTATCGCCTGCAGAAATAGATATGGTTTGTTGTTCCGAAATACCCTTTACTCCTTTTATCAGTGGCAGACAGTGTTGTTGTGTATGATTATCGGTAAGTAAAAAGACTTTGTCAGGCGAAATTTTCCCGATCAGTTCATTCAGGTCGCCAACCGGATTCGAACACAATGAAACAGGGGCCGATTTTGCAGGTAATGGTTGCATAAGTTTAGTTTGTTATGTAATTGCTGCAAAAATAAGGTTTTTTATTGAGTTCGAACTTTTATCTTTGTTGTACGTAAGTGCAAAAAGGCAGCCAATTCGGGAAATAACAAAGGCAGATTGAAAAATCAGTACTACCTGGAATATCTTAAATCGCCGATTAGAAAGTGAAAGCAGAGTATTGGAGGTCTATTTTGTTTGTCAGAGTCTTGTTTAATTCATAGTCTGTTAAATAATTTGGACTTGCCGGAGGTTTTGCGATTTAAAGTTAGTGTGATTGCGTAAAAGACATATTAGCAGAGTAGTCGGGTAATTTTAAATCTAAAAATTAAGCAGCTTAATGTAAATTAATTCTAAAATTTTCATCATGATATCCAACCAAAAACAATCTGCACGAGCCCTGATGATTTTTTCAGCAGTATGGGCAGGACTGGTCATTATCTTTGCTCTTTCGTTTTTTGAATTGTTTTCCTCACCTTTATGGATGCGGCTGGTGTTGGCGGGAATTATTGGATTGGCAGCGCTCTTTTTCTATTTTGGAGGATTTAATTATATCAGGATTGAGGTGGAGAAAAATAAAGATCTTGTGATTAAATATTACAACTTATTTCCGGTAGGAAGGAAATTTAAGGCTTTCAAAATCCCACTTCAGAACTTTCATCATCATGAAATAATTTACGGGCCGGGTGGGTTTACCTCCGAATTGATTCTTTTTCAGCGGATGCAGGGTGGCATTGCAAAATACCCACCGGTAGGTTTGTCAGCTGCAGGAACGGATGGCCGGAGAGAAATCAGTAATTTTCTGTCTGGGTTTGAGAAAAGATAAATTCAATTCGCCCCGCATTTGGGAAAATGATTTCTTATATAAAGTCCGGGTTGTGAATTCTTTCTGTCCCGTATAAAAATCCGTAGTGTTTTTTTTGATGAATACAGGTTAAATGGGTTTACTTATTAAATGCTAACAATCTATTGTTTATCGCATCATATAAAAAAGATCGTGAGCTGCCTTTTTATTGTACTCAAGGGTTAGTGAACGATAATTTACCAGGTCAACAATGGTGCCGATGAAGCATAATCCTGCAGTAAAAAGATACAAAATGCCCATTCCTACCTGATTGAGAAGGAAACGATGAATTCCGGAGATGCCCAGAAATCCAATTAAGGCTGTAAAAAGTGTCATCTGGGGATCGCGGCGACGTGATCTGTAAATAGCCAGGAAATCCCTTGTCTGTTGATCACTTTTTTCTTTAAGCAGATTCTCCAGGAAGTAAGCTTCTTCCATTTCTACTTCAGGCATCATTCGGTAAATTCGTTCCATGATGTTTTGGATTGGTTAGTTAATGATATGAATATCAGGTCTTAATAAACGAAAGCTTCGGTGCAACAGAATGGCAGTCGCCGGAATCCCCAGCGGATGACATTGAAAGGATTGTATCAATTGTCCCCGGAAGAGCCATGCGATGGAATGGCCCAATCCGCATCCCGGACAGAAATTAAACCCAATATTTTTCAGCGGACAAAGAGACAGGTGTCCTGCTCCTTCCGGGTTGGAAAATGCTAAGAGGATAATGGCCACAACCCAGAACCAGGCTTCCAAATGCTTTTTTTGAAAGGTATATTTCATAGCAGCAAAGGAATTGCTTAAGCTTAAATTATTGCAAAAGTACAATATTTCCGCAATGAAGAAATAATTCTGTAAATAAATTTTGTCTGGCTCTGGGTTATTTCTCGAAATGAGATTAAGCATATTCTGTAATTTCTCGAAATATGCTTTCAACTGGCTTGGACCGGAAAATCTCAACACCTGGTCTTTCTATATTGCATTACCCTGGGAACTTACTAATAAACCCTTTAACCTAAAAACAATGCCCCAAAACCTCCGGATTTTTTAATAAGCAAAACTGCTGCCTCCCAGAAATTCTCTTAATATTGATGTTGGGGGAATTTCATGGTGCTGAATGGGCTTAAAGTAGCTGAAAAATTTCAGCAGTCGTTTCGCCTCCGAATATTCTGATTGGTTGGGTTGTACCTCCAAAAGTATGGGTTCTGCATAAGGTTTCAGTACTGCCAGTTCGTAAAGCAGGGCCGAATTAAACATTACATCCGCTTCTTCCTGGTAGGGAAAAATGTGTTTATCTTCACCACGACGGACACTTTCCCAGCGTGAAATGGTGTCCAGTGCTAAGTAATTTCTGTATCGGTAGTCGCGAATAATTCTTCTTATCAGTCGGTTGTCGGTGGTGGGTATTCTGGATTGATTATCGATATTGATGTTGGTCAGTGCTGAAACATAAATCTTAAACTTCTTATTGTTTTCAATCAGGGGAGTCAACTGAGGGTTAAGACCATGAATACCTTCAATGATAACGATATTGTCCCTGTTCATTTTAAGTTTGTCTCCGTTATACATCTTTTTTCCCAATTCGAAAGAGAATTTCGGCAGAGAAACTTCTTTTCCGGCAAACATGTCTAGTAGCTGTTGATTGAATAGTTCTATATCCAGAGCTTCCAATGCTTCAAAATCATACTGTCCGCTTTCATCCAACGGTGTTTTTTCTCTGTCCACAAAGTAATTGTCAAGAGACAGGTTGACCGGCCGAATTCCATTAACCAGCAGTTGTATGGCCAGTCGTTTGCTAAAGGTTGTTTTACCACTGGATGAGGGACCACTTATGAGTACAATTTTTATTTCTTCCTTTTTTTTGGCAATCATGTCGGCTATCTGCGCGATTTTTTTCTCATGCAACGCTTCACTTACCTTGATCAGACGTTCCGCCTGGCCATTTTCAGCTGCATTGTTAAGATCGCTGATATTGGTAACCTTCAGTACCTGGTTCCAGTGACCGAACTCACGAAAGATTTCAAACATCTTATTTTGTTCCACCAGTTCCTGGACTTCCTTTGGGTTTTGCTGGTTGGGAACTTGCAGCAACATGCCGTCATAGTATTTGTGAAGATCAAAAACCTTGAGATATCCGGTTGAAGGAACCATGAAGCCATAGAATTTCCCGATATGCCCTTTAACCGTATAGTAAGTGGAGTAGTATTGCCCCCGGTGTTGCAGTAATTCCACCTTGTCGTCCAGCTCTTTTTTTCTGAACAGCTCAACAACATCCTCGGTCTCTTCTTTGTGTTGTTCAAAAGGAATATCCTGATCAACCATCTCTCTCATTTTCAATCCTATTTCAAAAATATCATCGATTGACGGTTGACCTTTTGTATTGTGCAATTCGCAAAAGAAACCTTTACTTACTGAATGGTCGATATGCAGAGTTGCTTCAGGGAAGACTTCTTTTGCAGCAGCAAGCAGCAGGAAGGAAAGACTGCGAATGTACATCCGCATACCATCTTTGTGGGTAATGTCGATGAATTCAATAGTTTTTGGATTAAAGATTTCAAAAGAGAGTTCCCTAACCTGATTGTTGACCATTGCTCCCAGAATTGGATACTCCAAAGATATTTTCTGGTTTTCTGCAATTTCTTTAAGAGTTGTACCTCTGTAGGTTCTAAATGTTTTATGGTTGTTGAGGCATTTGATGCGTACTTGATTTTCCATATCAGGTTATTTTAATATTTAATCTTTGCTTTTACAGTCCTTCATCCTTTTTCAGAAACTGACCGGTAAAGCTATTCCTGCACCTGGCTACTTTTTCAGGGGTTCCGCTGACTATGAGTTCTCCTCCGCGGGCCCCGCCTTCCGGGCCGATGTCAATGATATGATCGGCGGTTTTTATCACATCCAGGTTGTGTTCAATAACGATGACCGTATTTCCCCTGGAAACTAATTTGTTAAGCACATCCAGTAATACTCTGATGTCTTCAAAATGGAGCCCGGTTGTGGGTTCGTCCAGAATGTAAACCGTTTTACCCGTGTCCTTTTTTGCTAGTTCAGCAGCCAGTTTTACTCGTTGAGATTCTCCTCCTGACAAAGTGGTAGAAGGCTGGCCAAGTTTAATGTATCCCAGGCCTACCTCCTGTAGCACCTTTAAGCGAGGCATCAGTTTTGGAATGTTCTCAAAAAACTCTACTGCCTGATTGATGGTCATATCGAGCACATCGCTGATGGACTTTCCTTTATACCTCACTTCAAGCGTTTCCCGGTTGTAACGTTTTCCCCGGCAATCAGGGCATTCTACCATCACATCGGGCAGAAAATTCATCTCTATTACCTGAACGCCTCCTCCTTTACATGTTTCACATCGTCCACCAGCCACATTGAAAGAAAACCGGCCTGGTTTGTAGGCCCGGATTTTGGCCTCTGGTAATCCCGAGAACAGCTTTCTGATTTCATCAAACATCTTGGTGTAGGTGGCAGGATTGGAGCGGGGCGTTCGACCAAGTGGTGCCTGATCTACATCCACTACTTTATCCACAAATTCAAGCCCTTCTACTTTTTTGTAAGTCAGGGGGTCTTTTATCGATTTATAAATGTACTGATTGAGAATAGGGTAGAGGGTTTCATTGATAAGAGTCGATTTTCCGCTTCCTGAAACACCTGTAACACAAATAAATGTACCCAGAGGGAATGAAACGGTCAGGTTTTTCAGATTATTTCCTGAAGCTCCTTTAATTGTCAGAAATTCGCCAGTACCGGTGCGCCGCTCTTTGGGAAGAGGAATTTCTTTAACTTTTTTGAGATACTCAGCTGTTAATGAGTTTGATTTCAGGATTTCGTGTGGAGTCCCCTGAGCCACTACTTCGCCACCATGACGGCCTGCATGTGGTCCCATGTCTATTACGTGGTCAGCGGCCATCATCATATCCTTGTCATGTTCTACCACAAGAATGGAATTGCCGGTATCTCTTAATTGCTTCAGAGATTCAATAAGCCGGTGGTTATCGCGCTGATGCAGTCCGATACTGGGTTCATCCAATATATAAAGCACATTTACCAGCTGAGAACCTATTTGGGTTGCCAGCCGGATTCGCTGACTTTCTCCTCCCGATAGCGTCATCGCCCCACGGTCGAGTGCCAGGTATTCCAATCCCACATCGAGCATGAATCCCAGTCTTGACTTTATTTCTTTTAGAATTTCTGTTGCAATAGTCCGCTGTTTTTTTGAAAGACGTTCTTCCAGTCCATCAGCCCATTGAAACAGTTCATTAAGATCCATTTTACTGATCTCGGCAATGTTTTTACCATCAATCAAAAAATGGAGTGCTTCCTTGTTGAGCCGTTGGCCGTGGCAAGCGGAACAAACTGTTTTTTGAATGAACTGATTGGCCCATTTGCGTGCTTTTTGAGATGTTTCGTTTGATTGTTGATTTTTAATGTAACTGATCACTCCGTCGAAACTCAGCGAGTAGTTGGAGGAGGTTCCCAGCGGGGTGTTTTTCAGTTTCAAAGGTTCTGTGGTTCCATGGAGAATCTCATCCAGAGCTTCTTCAGGAATGTTCTTTATGGCACTTTTCAGTTTGAAGCCATGTCTTTCTGCCAGTGCCTCCAGTTGCCAGAATATGAGATTGTTTTTAAACCGTCCCAGAGGCACAATTCCACCCGAATAAATGGAAACATTGTTGTTGGGAATGATTTTTTCAATGTCTATCTCATCCACAAATCCCAGTCCTTTACATTTGGGACAGGCTCCCTGAGGGGAGTTGAAAGAAAAGTTGTGTGGCGCCGGCTCGTTATATGAAATGCCGGTGATGGGGCACATTAGCTGACGGCTGAAATATCGTGGTTTGTCGCTTTCTTTGTCCAGCACCATCATGATATTTTTCCCCTGTTTCATGGCCAGGGCAACGGACTCCTCCAGTCTTTTACGGTCCTTTTCCGTAACCTTTAGCTTGTCTATCACCACCTCGATGAAATGGTTTTTGTAGCGGTCAACTTTCATTCCATGCTTGATCTCCCTGATTTCGCCATCTATCCTGACATTCAGAAAACCTTTTTTGCGAATTCCCTCAAAAAGTTCCTTGTAATGTCCCTTTCGCCCTTTAACCATCGGGGCAAGTATGTAAACACTTTTTTCGTTAAACTTGGAAAAAATAAGATCAATAATCTGGCGGTCGGTATATTTGACCATTTTCTCACCAGTTTCGTACGAAACGGCTTCTCCGGCACGGGCGTAAAGAAGGCGGAAGAAATCATATATCTCAGTGGTGGTACCAACTGTTGATCTGGGGTTTTTACCCGTTGTTTTCTGCTCAATGGAAATCACCGGACTCAGACCTGTGATTTTATCCACGTCGGGTCTCTCCATTCCTCCAAGAAACTGCCTGGCATAAGCCGAAAATGTTTCTATATAACGCCTCTGTCCTTCGGCATAAATGGTGTCAAAAGCTAATGAGGATTTACCACTTCCGCTGAGACCGGTTATTACAACCAGTTCATTTCGGGGAATGGTAATATCAATATTTTGAAGATTGTGAACACGGGCACCCAAAACGTCTATCTGCTCCAGGTCACTTTCTATGGGTAATGTTTTGTTTATTTCTTTCTTCACGTAATCATTGTTTTAGAACCCACAAAGATAGCAAAAACCAGGCAGTGGAGAAAGATATTTAAAACCTGTTTTGATTGGCCATGAATTGTTGATAGATGAAAGTAGCTAGTCGCTGAGGCAGGTGGCAGAAAGGGCTAAAAGCTGAAGGAAAGCTTAAGCCTGTGTTTGACCATACCTAAACAACTAAGTAAAGAAAACGAGCAACACATATTAAATTAATGGTGGTTTAGCTTTTATAAAAGTAGTTGCGGGATCTCCCGTCCTTGCGGATTCCTATTCGGCTATGCTGCTTTCATGCAAAGAAACAATTCCAAAGTTATTTAAAGAATAATACTCATAAAATACCGTTGCGGAAAAATGTTGCTATTCTCATGCTTTTCAAATTGCAGTGCTGGAAAAGTTATTGTTGCGTTTGTTCCTCCAACTCTGAAGCTCCGGAATCCGTTTTTTGAAAATTTCGGTGGATAAAAGCTCCTTCTTCCGGAATTTTAAGGTGATAGGTTTTGCCTCTGGGATTTGATAGATGGTCATCTCTTAACCATGGATTCAGATCTTTCAGCTCTTTATACGTCAGATTAAATTCATTGGCAAAATCAGCAAAGTCGCTTATAGAACTATCAACTTCCACGGTATAAGTGGGTTCCAGGTAGTAAAGATCTCTTTTTTTCACATGAAATCCGTAATTAGATGGATCTTCCAGAATTTCTTTGAGGGCGATAATCCGATAAACATACCTTCCGGTTTCTTCATTCAGAAGCAGATCGTAATAGTTATTGGTTTTTTGTCTGTCGAGTTGTCTGATAATATGACTTCTGCCGACATTGTAGGCGGCAGCAGCCAGTGTCCAGCTGCCAAATTTTTCATAACTGCTTTTCAGAAACCGGCAGGCTGCACCCGTTGCTTTTTCAATGTGATATCTTTCGTCCACTTCACTGTTGATTTCCAATCCGTAATCAATGCCGGCTCCTTTCATAAACTGCCATGGACCTGTAGCTCCGGCAGGGGAAAAAGCCCGCATGATAAGCCCACTCTCAGCCAGAGCGAGGTACTTAAAATCATCCGGCACTCTTTCTTTTTCAAGAATTGGCTCAATGATGGGGAAGTACTTGGCGGCCCGTTTAATAAAAAGCAATGTTTGTGACTGCCAGTAAGTGTTAACCAATAATTCCCGATCCAGATTTTCCCGGATGTAAGATCGTTCAATAGGTACAGGTTCTCCTGCAAAACTTGGATTTTCAGGAATCGGAAGAGAGAATATGTTGTATTCACTCCGGAAAAGTTCCTGATGAGTGGAGTCCGGAACCTGTTTTTCAGGCTCTGTAGAATAGGTGAATAGTCCCCAGGCAAAAGCAGCTGCCAACAGCAGCGTACCTCCTGATAAAACCTTAAATGTTTTGAGTTGATTTCTGGTAGTCATTCTCGTTCCCTTCAAATCTGTTACGAAATATTACCGCAAATTAAAACTATTTTACGGATAAAAAAAGCTTGCAGCGTTGTTTACGCGGCAAGCTTTTATATGTTTCTAAAAAATCGGGTTTTTTAATTATACCATTCCGGCAAATCCCATAAATGCCATTGCAAGCAAGCCTGCTACCACCAATGCTATCGGAGCTCCCTGCATGCCCTTGGGGACGTTAACAAGATCCAGTTGTTCACGGATGCCTGCAAAAGTAATGAGGGCCAATCCAAATCCTAATGCAGATGCAGCGGAGAAAATGACAGCTTCCACCAGGTTGTAATCACGGCTGACCGTCATGATGGCTACCCCCAGAATGGCGCAGTTGGTTGTTATCAGCGGCAGGAAAACGCCAAGTGCCTGATAAAGAGGAGGACTTACTTTTTTGATCACAATTTCTACCAACTGCACAAGTGATGCGATAACCAGAATAAACGAAATGGTTTGCAGAAATGTGATATTAAAATATTCCAGAATATACTCCTGAATGAAGTAGGTAAAGATGGTGGCAATAACCATCACAAATGTTACCGCTCCGGTCATCCCGATTCCGGTGGATATTTTTTTGGATACTCCCAGAAAAGGACAAATTCCTAAAAACTGACTCAGTACAATATTATTGACAAATATTGCTGATATGATGATGATAAAATAACTCATGATATATTCTTTTTATCACTTCTGACTACTGGTTGTTTGTTGTTGAATTTTAGTTGATTAAGCTTTGCGAGCTTTGTTAATGAATGCTGTCAGGTATCCTAGTGCGATAAATGCACCGGGTGCAAGAACGAAAATCAACATTCCGTAATTTTCGGAAAAGAACGACAATCCAAAGATCTTTCCGCTTCCGAAGAATTCCCTAAGGGCTCCCAGCATGGTCAGTGCCATAGAAAATCCTAAACCCATTCCAAATCCGTCAATGGTGGATGATCGCAGCGTGTTCTTGGATGCAAAGGCCTCTGCGCGACCCAGTACAAGGCAGTTTACTACAATCAGGGGGATAAACAGTCCCAGAGCTTCGAAAAGAGCGGGCAGGTAAGCCTGCATAACCATTTCAACAACGGTTACAAACGAGGCTATGATAACAATGAATGAGGGGATTCTTACTTTGTCAGGTACAAAATCTTTAATAAGCGCTACAACAATATTGGACATTACCAAAACAAAAGTGGTGGCCAATCCCATTCCCAGTCCGTTGATGGCTGATGATGTTACCCCGAGAGTGGGGCACATTCCCAGTAGCATAACAAATACCGGGTTTTCCTTGAAAAAGCCTTTTGAGAAATTTTTCCATTGATTCATTGGGTACCTCCTTCCTCAGTGTCATTATTTTTTGTGGTGGCAGAGCTGTAACCATCTGCCTTTTCAGTATATGTGACCCATGCTTTCTGCACGGCATCCAGAAATGCTCTTGAACTTATGGTAGCCGCAGTAATGGCATCAATATCGCCTCCGTCGGCCGACACGGCCAGGTCTGTTTTAGAAGGATCAACTCCTATGATGCTTGTTCTTCCCTCTGCCTGTCCACTTTTTATTCCAAAGAGCCAGTTGGCAAAAGTATTGCCGGAAACTCCTGCTTCTGATTTTTCTGATGGTTTAAACCATGTATCCATCTTGGTTCCCAATCCCGGTGTCTCTTTGTGTTCTAACACTACATAATTATTGATAGTGCCATCGGGAAGAATGCCGACCATGATTTTTACATCTCCGCTAAATCCTTTATTACTTATGCTTTCAATGGCAACGCCCACAGTTGAGCCATCTTTTTTGGCCGGAAATACATTTAAAGAGTCACCCCCTTCAGCGGAAATTTTATACATTTCTTCCACCGGATTATTATCAAATTCCGGCACAACCATTTGAATGGCGTTTTGCTGCTTTTCCTGTTTGGCAGAGGCAATTGGGTTGGCCGTGAGGTTGTAGATATAACCCAGTGATGCCCCGGCTATAATGGTAATGATAATCAAGGTCACTGCCATGTTTGGTAGTGTAGATTCTTTTTTGCCCATACTATTTCCTCTATTTTGTGGTTTGGACTTTTGCTGGTTTTACTTTTTCGCCAAAGCGTTTTGGTTTCATATACTTATCAATGAGAGGGACAAAGCCATTCATAATCAAGATGGCAAAAGAGATTCCCTCGGGGTATGCACCATACACTCTGATCAGTACAGTGATAACACCTATTCCCACTCCATAAAGAATCATTCCCTGGCGCGACATGGGAGAACTTACATAATCGGTGGCCATAAAAAAGGCTCCCAGAAGTAATCCTCCTGTCAGGATATGGAATAAGGGGCCTGCAGATGTATCAGGGCTTGTCATTTGCAGAATTCCTGTGAATATGGCTACTGACCCAATTACACTGACCGGAATATGCCAGGTAATGATTTTGCGCCAAAGCATATAAATTCCCCCCAGAACCAGAGCAATCCCTGCAACTTCACCCGCGCTTCCTCCCATATTTCCAAGAAAGAGGTTAATGTAGGAGGGGATCTCAGACATTATTTCAGAGAAGGAACTTCCCGAAGAAAGCCCTTCTTTCATTACCGAGAGAGGTGTGGCACCGGTATTAGCATCCATATACTGGAAACGGGATTCTATTGGTACCGGCCAGCTGGTCATTTGTACCGGAAAAGAAATGAGCAGGAACACGCGGCCCACCAAAGCCGGATTGAAAGGGTTGTTGCCCAGACCACCAAAGGACATCTTTCCGATTCCAATGGCTACGGCGGCTCCAATGATAATTAGTCCTATGGGGATGTTGGTGGGCAGGTTAAAGGCGAGTAATAAACCGGTTACAGCTGCCGATCCATCGATGATTGAGGGGTTTGTTTTCATCAGGTATTTCTGAATAACCCACTCAAAAAGGACACAGGAAGCCACTGCGGTAACTGATACAATGAGTGCGCCCAGGCCAAAAAACCATAGCGATGCCAGCATAGCCGGAATAAGCGCCAGGATTACTCCATACATGTTTTTGGGTATAGAATCGCCACCGTGAACATGAGGGGACGGAGATACAACTAACTTTTGATCCATTTTGTATGATGCTTTGTATTAGTTTCTGTTTCGGATGATTTGTCCTACTTTACCTTTCCCGAGACGAATATAGTCCAGAAGCGGACGATTGGCCGGACAGGTAAAAGTGCACGAACCGCACTCTATGCAATCCATGATGTTGTCGCTTTCTGCACGTTCGTATAATTCTTTTTCTGACAAAATCATCAATAGATAAGGCTCAATTCCCATTGGGCAAACGGAAATACATTTGCTGCAGCGGATGCAGTTTTCAACAGGTTTTCTATGAGCTTCTTCGTGAGGGAGTATCAGAATTCCGGAGCTCCCCTTTGTAATGGGGACTTCAAGATGTGTAAGTGCTTTCCCCATCATTGGTCCTCCCCCGATTACTTTGCCTGTGTTGCCGGGCAGCCCTCCTGCGGCATCTATGAGCTGTCTGACAAGCGTTCCGATGCGAGTCATTAAATTTGATGGTTTGCTGACTACCGGTCCTGTAACTGTTACGACCCTTTTTATCAGTGGTTTTTTTTTTTGAACGGATTCATATACAGCAAGTGTTGTTCCTACATTTTTAATAACAGCTACTACTTCTATAGCCATTTTTTCTTATGGAACATGGCGGC